>CAYRWA010000070.1:0-16488 GCA_964427915.1 uncultured Caldisericota bacterium | reverse complement strand
CATTGGTAGTTTTCTACAACCGTGGGGTCAAACGAAACAGCATCCTGGTCGTTGGGTCTGTTTTCATAGGCAGGATTGGCATCATAGATGTTGCGCTGGGGTGGATAATCCACCATATCGGACCATCCAATTTGCCATTTTCGGGTGCCGTAACGGGTTCCTTTTGCTTGAAAAGTTAACGCCGTGTTGGGGTTGTATAGGCGGTGATTGGGATTAATAATATAGGGCCCCTGGGTATTGTTATCAGACATTGGGTCCACCATATAAAGCCTATCACCATGCAAAGCATGAGATTTTGTTCGACAGCTGCCGGGAATATAATAACGGCTAGCAGGGTCGGTATAGGCGTTGTATCGGCAATCATGGAATCGACCATCGGGATCAAACCACAATTGACCGGCTGAGTCCAATACTACATACCAGTGGTCATATTCTTGAGAATTACCGCCATCCGGTACAACTGTTAAATAGACATCAGTCCATGCAACAGGTACTACATCCGTTTCATCGGTAATGGCAGGTACATTGATCGAATGATCTCCTCGTGCCTGAAATGCATTCGGCATAGGATAATCGTCACGACCCCAAACGGGAATATTTTCATTTTGTTGCCATGGAAACATTCGAGCCGGGTAAAGTGGCAAACCATCACGATCAAAACCAACTTTTACAAAACGGTTTGCAATAAACGTTGCAGGCCTGTTGCCTGTTGCCGCTTCAACAGTTGTGGATACCGAATGAGGTACTGCAAGAGTTGTAAGCAGTAGTGCCAGCACAATAACGTAGGACATCAATTTTCTCATAGTAGATCCCTCCTACTCTCAACAAAGTCACAATAATAGGAACCAAACATTACGATCATAACATAACAATTCATTAATAGTTTACTGTTTCTCCACATAATTTTTTAATCATGATAAGAAAAACACCGACAGTTATCAAGATGCAATTCTTTTTTTTTCTAAAACTTCTTCAGGAATAAAAAATGAATTCCCTTGTATCAAGAAGGTTTGCGCTTTAAAATTTGGGGGAATTCGAAAAAGGAAAAAACCTGAAAGAATTTCTTTTGGCTCAATATTCCCAAATGGATCCATAGAAATTGTTGCATCAAAATTCAATCGATCGCCGTCGGAAGAATATATATATGGTTGATCCAGTTGAGAAACATAAAAGAACTCTTCGTCGCTGTCGTTGTATATTTCAAAATGAACTTGCAAGAAAAATTCTTCTTGAGCAGGTTTTACAATAAGGTTTTGTGGGGTCGTTACGGTAGAAACTTCTTCAAAAGTAATATGGAAATACTGAATTGGATTTTGGAAAGTGGTCACATTTTTTTTATCTGTAGAAAACATAGGTGTCAACTGGACAGCAAAACAAACAATAGCAACAGATAACAACAAGGCAATACTACATTTCCATGCCAATGATATGTTTCTAGAATTGCCTAATAAAACAAGTCCAAGCGGTGGTATCAGTAGATTGGTTACAAGAAGGACCCAATTCTCTTCATACCAATACTGCTTGTTTTCTTTGTTCATCGTTACTCTCCCAGTAATTCATGAATAAACTATACCGTAACTCTTTTTTTTTATTTGACAAGAGGACTCTGTTTTTTTAGCCTATGAGAATGTATAACAAAAATGAAACCGTTCTAAAATCTGTCTTGTTAGTAAGTTTGTGTTTTTCTCTTTTTTTTACTTTGGGTTTGGGACTGCTACCTTTTGAGTATCAATATCATTGCAAATACGGTTCATCCTATATCGCCTTCCAGAAAACAATTGTTGTAACGCATGAACAGGAAGGCATTCGAGTGGAAACAAAAACACTCCCCATGACAGTCAAAGATTTTATTATGTCCCAGCCTATCGAGCTTCCTTTGGAGTATCGATTGAACCTTCCTGATAATCAACTACTTAAGGATCAAGATTACATCAAAATTACCAAAATTGAATACATAGAATATACTCTCCAGGAAAAAATTCCCTTTCAGGTTATTCACAAAGAAATTGACCAAATGCACAATGGATTGATTGCAGTATGGATACCCGGAGAAGACGGATTAAAAGAAGTAACGTACAAAGAAAAATACGAAGATGGTGTTTTGGTTTCCACTCAAATTCTTTCGCAAAATATCCTAGCAAATCCCACTACAGAAATTATTGGTCATGGTACTTGCATATTCAATGGTCCTTACAAAAAAAAGATGAGGGTATTAGCAAGTAGCTATAATCCTGTTGTTGAACAGTGTGACGGAGATCCTTTTACAGGAGCCACCGGAAGAGTTCGTTTTGGGATGATTGCAGTTGATCCTACCGTAATCCCTCTATGGACAAAACTATACGTAGAAGGATATGGATATGGTTATGCTGGAGATACTGGCGGTCTTATCAAAGGAAATCGCATTGATTGTTTTTTATGGAGAAAACTGGAGAACGACAATTGGAGAGGTGGATACATTACTATTTACATAGTAGAGTAAAAGTGATGTATAATACAAGTCAAGACAGTTCAAAAGTTAAATTTTAATCACGGAGGATTCATTGTGTTGTATTCAAAAATGTATCTAACTACTCTTAAAGAAATACCGCAGGACGCAGAAGTCCCTAGTCATCAGTTAATGGTTCGATCTGGAATGATCAAAAAGCTTTCTGCAGGTGTATACACATGGCTTCCTTTGGGATTAAGAGTTTTAGAAAAAATTAAAACAATCATTCGAGAAGAATTACAAAAAAAGAGTTGTAACGAACTGATGCTACCCATTTTACTTCCTGCAAAACCTTGGAAACAAACAGGTCGCTGGGAGGAATATGGGCAAGAAATGTTTAAACTGCAAGATAGGGGAAACCGAGAGTTTTGCTTAGGCCCAACCCACGAAGAAATTGTTACCGAAACAGTAAAAAATACAGTCCGATCGTATCGAGATCTACCCCAATTTGTCTATCAAATTCAAACGAAATTCCGTGATGAACCCAGACCAAGATTTGGCGTGATTCGATGCAAGGAATTTATCATGAAAGACCTGTATAGTTTCCATTGTGATGAAGAATGCCTACACAATGGATATGCTGCTATATCGGAAGCGTACCACGCCATTTTTCATCGCTGTGGTCTTTCTTTTTTCCCCGTTGATGCAGATAACGGAGCTATTGGCGGCTCTTTCTCTCATGAATACATATCTGAATCGTCCGTAGGAGAAACCGAGTTTGTCCTCTGTAATTCTTGTAAATACAGCGCTACTATAGAAGTTTCTCCTTCCGTGGAACCCGAAAAAAAACCTCCAGAAACTCTCCTGGATCTTGAGGTGGTTTCTACCCCTGGGATAAAAACAATTGAAGAGGTAGCTTCTTTCTTCAAAATATCGCCTGATAAAATACTCAAAACTGTTCTTTATAAAGATGAAAACAACCAACACTATCTCGTGGTTGTCCGTGGATCTGATGAAGTTAACGAAACAAAACTGAAACGCATCGTCAAAAAGGACCTTGTTTTATGCACACAATCTTCCTTACCAACAGGGTATTTAGGCCCCATTAAACCTACCTCAATGACAGTCATTGCAGATGCGTATGCTATCCATATAACAAACGGGGTTTGTGGGGCAATGAAAGAGAACACTCACCTACAAAATGTATCTTACAATCGTGATTGGACAGCCGATATCATCGGTGACATACGGTCTGTACGCCAAGGAGATCCTTGCCCGAAGTGCAATCAACCCATATCAGTAAAACATGGCATGGAAATCGGCCATACATTTGTTCTTAACGACCGCTATTCAAAACCACTTGAAGCAATGTTTACTGATCCATCGGGAGCAACAAAGACTATTTTAATGGGTTGCTACGGGATTGGAGTAACACGCTTAGTGGCCGCCATTATTGAACAATACCACGATGAAAAAGGCATCCAATGGCCAGCCTCCGTAACTCCTTTCCACGCTGAGGTTATGGTGCTCAATCCAAACGATTCCCAGACTATTCAATGTGCTCATTCCATTGAAAAAGAGCTTGAAAAACATGGATATGAAGTCTTGCTCGATGACCGAGACATCAGTCCTGGAATTAAATTCAAAGATGCTGAATTGATCGGCATTCCACACCAAATTGTTGTAGGTAGAGGTTTTAAAGATGGAATTGTAGAATACCAAAACCGTCATGATGGCGAAAAAAAGAATATCATATTGGAAGAAGTATCATCGTATGTTATTAAAAGACTAAAGGAAGAATTGCATGATATCTGCAACAGCTTTAATACCTGCCTACAATGAAGAGATAACAATTGCGAATGTAATAAGAGCATGCAAACACTGTCCGTACATCGATGAAGTTATCGTAATTGATGATGGTTCTGTAGACAAAACCACAGATGTTTCCATTGATAGTGGAGCTGCCATTATTCGACTTGAAAAAAACGCAGGAAAAGCCATGGCTTTGTTTACCGGCGCACAAAAAGCAAAAAATGATGTTGTACTTCTTTTAGATGCTGACTTGATTGGTTTCCAGCCAATTCATGCATTCTATATGGTAAATCCAGTACTTGAGTCTTCTACTATTTCTACCCTTGGGGTTTTTTCCAACGGAAGAATACTCACCGATTTGGCTCATCATATTACGCCACAACTATCTGGTCAACGATGTATGCAAAAGTCTATCCTTACTTCTTTAAAGGATAAGGCTGATGTAGGGTACGGAATTGAGATATCCATTCACCGTAAGTTAAAAGAACTAGGCTATATAACTCACAAAGTGAAATTAGATCATGTTACCCATGTAACAAAAGAAGAAAAAAAAATTTTACAATGCCATCAGAAATCCAATATAGAAGTAAAAAAAAGAATGGAGATGTACAAAGACATTTTTAGAGAACTATCATCAAAAAAGGAGTCGTAGCATGGCTAAAAAGATCATTATTATTACAGATAGTTGCTGTAACTTTACAGAACAAGAACAACAAGAGCTTGGTGTCTCATGTATTGCCTCTCGAATTCAAATTGGGAATAAAGTCTTTCGAGAAACAGATTCTACTGACAGCTTTAAGATAGCTCAAATGCTCCATCAAAGCAAGATTACTCCTGTCATTCTTCATCCATCTTCAGACGAAATTTTCCAAGTATACTCGCTTTTGTACTCAGAGTTTGACAATGTTCTCTCTATTCATCTATCTTCTCATCTATCGCCCACATATTCTGAAGCCAAAAAAGCTCAACTACTACTTTACGATACTCACATTGAAGTAGTCGATAGCATGCTTGCTGAACCCTCTCTTCAAATGGTGATTCATTACGTCTCTCAGATGGTTGCAAAAAAAGAATCATTTCAAACTATACTAACTGAATTGCCCTCCATTAAAAAGAATTTCCAATCTCTTCTTATAACCAACCAACTCACCTATATGAGAACGAATATTAACCCTTCTTATAGAAGAGGACTATCGTTGTTTACGAAAAACCCCTATCACCTTTTTGCATTTGATAATGGAAAACCACGCTTCGTCGCAAAAACAAATTTCAATGAGCTGGAAATCAGTTTTATAGAAAACATTTCTCCTTCTCTTATTACTAAACACACACATGTAACCATTCTATATGGTCTTGATATGGAGAAGGCAAAAGTTCTTGAAAAAGTAATACAGGGGAAAATGAATGTTGCCTCCATCACGCTGCATCCAATGTCTCTATCGAGTATTGCTCGGTATGGTACAGAAGCATTGTTAATCGGTTTTTCATCGATGCCTTCTATCGCCACTTCCGAACAAATTGATGAATAAATGAAATGGTCCCGTTATCTTCGAGTTTCTACTGCTCTTATTGTTGCAATATTGATGATTGGTTTATATGCAAAAAATTACCAGCAATACCAATCTACTCTTCTATTTTTAAATGGACACGATTTTTCATCCCTTGAAGTATTGGAAAAGACAAAATGGGAAAACGTTTCTGCAGCTTCTTATCTTCACTACCTCCTTACAGATCAGCATTCCTCGCTGGTTTCAGCTTCAAAACTAAATCCCAATCACTACTGGTACATAGATCTTGTACTCTCCAATGAAACAGTTGAACATTTTCCTCATACGTTATACAACAATAGGTCCCTAGCTTATGCCCTGTTTCTTTCCGATAAAGCACTGCAAGAAGCAAGAAAGAATACCCCTGAAACAAAATACAAAGGCCTTTTTTTAGCCTATGTAGCAAAAACCCTGTATCCACATCCCGATAACCATTACACGTTCGCAGAGATACTACGAAATTCATATCAATCTTATACACATGCTGAAAAAATGTATATCAAGGCCTTGCAGGAATATCCCACAAACATGTCCTATTGGCGCTCTTATGGATATTGTCTTAATAGCATGAAAGACCATTGGGGAAAGCTGTCTTGTTATGCAATACAGGAAAGACTTGATTCGACATCAGTTGGTCCCAAGGTTAACATTGCAAAAACGCTTGATCAAATGGGTTATTTTGACGAAGCCGTTGAACGTATAAAGTATTTGATTTCGGAAGATCCTAACAGAATCGATTTCTACCTTGCTCTTGGCTCCATATATACTAGAAACAAGGAATATGTAAAGGCTGAAGAACATTACCAAAAAGCCATTGATCATTTCCCGCAAGAGCCAGTGGCATATTATGAATTGGGGAATTATTTTTATTCTCAAAAAGAGTATCGCAAAGCCTTATTGCAACACACAAAAGCTATTGGAATGAGCCAGACGCAAAAAAAGTCAATTTCTGCCTGGTGGTGGTATCGCAAAGGACTAGATTACTACCAGCTAAAAGACTATGAAGGAGCTGTCAAATCGTTTCACAAAGCTATGGATATCTCAAAGAGCTCCTCTTTTACATACTGGCTAGGACGTTCTTATGAAGCTTTGGAAGACTATGAAAAAGCAATTCAGCAATATGATGCCTACTTGATTGATCACCCAGATAACAAATCCGTACAGACATTTCGAGAGAACTGTATGGAAAAATGGATGCCCTAATTATTTCGTATTGGACTCACTTGGTTCAGCTGCTTCGGTAGATGAACTAGCTGCGTTTTTCCCATAACTATAGTATCGATTGGCACCATGATGGCTTTTATACCCATACCCGTAGCCATATCCATAGCCATAATTCCGTTTGTAATAATAGGAAGATCTTTCAGCTTTTTCGTTTGACGCATTCATAACAAAGCCAATGACATTTGAGAAGCGTAGCCTTTCAAGGCATATTTTCAAATCTTTCCGCCTTGACTGTCCTTTGTTCACTACTATCAATACGCCGTCCATTACGGACCCCATAATGATACTATCAGAAACAAGGTTGACGGGGGGAGAGTCAAAAATCGCTACATCGTATTGTTTCTTTACTTGCTCAATAAATTCAAGGAAGCGATCCGAGCTGAGTAAATCGGCGGAGTTTGGCGGTATGGAGCCGGAAGGAATAATATGCAACCGAGGTTCTTCTTTGTATTCTGTTACTATATCTTTCAGTTCAACTTCATGATTTAAGTAATTGGACAATCCTGTTTCTTGTTCGATACCAAATTGTTTGAACAAAGAAGGGATGCGCATATCCGTTCCAACAACGACAACCTTTGCGCCCGATTGAGCAAAACTTGCAGCAAGGTTTGCTACAATCGTTGTTTTACCTTCTGCAGTTAAAGAAGATGTAACCATCAAACAGCGTGGTTCTGTTAATTTCATGGTGAATTTAAGATTGGTGCGAAGAATCTTAAAAGCTTCACTGTACGAAGAATTGGGATCAAGAAACACAAAAGGTTTTGTTTCTACCTCTTCTATATCAGATGTTTTTACATCATCTTTTATAAAAGCATCTAAACTCAAACGTTCTTCTAATTCTGACTTTTTTATTGGCATGCAAACTTCCTGAAATCGTAAATTTTAATTGGAATTGAAGTCAAACCCATATATCAAGCGGTATGAGTTTTCTTTATTTGTTAGCGCAAGATTCACGTGATTACCACCTTTTTTTAGTGTGGTTTTTAAGGTAAATAGTTCACCAGCTTTGGGTGCAATATGTTGCTTTTCATTCGTTGTAGTGTTCTCTACACTAATCAGCATGTTTCCTACTGCCAATTCTGATAAATATGAAAGCTGTCTTGGAGCAATATCATATTGCAATCCATACAAGCGATAAGCATTTGGAAACAAGTCAAAAGGCACCGATGAATAGGCTTGAAAAGCGTGAGAAGGTGTTGTCTTTTTGTTTTCATAATAGCGTGCATCCATTGTGATCCCGCCAATAGAGATAATGCCAATAGGCACTCGAACAGAGTATAGGCCACTAGCATCTGTTTTGTATGGCATAAAAGGAACGTCATTCACAGTTAAAGAAACATATCCATTGGCATACCCTTTACCAGTAAACTCAAACATGGATCCTTCAAGGTTGGTGGAAAGAAAAGGAGTTAACAAAGCCCCGTTTACTACTACTTCAAAAGAAGCTGGTGTAGATACTGGTTGATTGGGACCCAAAGGTTTTAGCATATTGTACATAGAAACACATATTTGTGCCCTTGTTAAAGGTTCAAATGGCTTAAAGGTTCCATCAGGAAAGCCTGCAATTGCTCTGGATGCAGTAAGAATTGCAAGATAATTTTGTGCCCAATCAGGAATAACAGATGCATCGGAATATCGAGAGAGAATATCGTTCATGGTCTCATTGGTCATATGCTGGGCAAAAAATTTCATACCCAAACATCGGCACTGCAATGGAACATATTCAATACGATCTAGTACATCTTGTGGTCGAAATCGATTATTGAGAGATGTATCTTCCATTAATTTCGATTTCGCCATCGTTTCGATCATAGGGAATGCCCAATGGGAGGATGGTACATCATTGAAAGTGGGTTTGCTTGGGCGCAGACCATCAAAATTAAATATCTTGCAAGCAATAATTGCCATCTCTTGTCGAAGAATTGGTTTATCTGGCTTAAAAGTTCCATCCGGATAGCCAGAAACGATCCCCATTGAAGCCATGTAATGAATTGCTTCATAGGCCCAATGCGATGAAGGTACATCAACAAAATCTTGTTCAGCATGCACACTTCGAATAGTGGAAAAAGTTGTCACAATAATGAAAAAGACTACAAAAGCTACGATTAACTTTTTCATTTCAAACCTCCAAACAACTGCTAAATAACGTATATTTCATTTTTCTAATCGTAAATCTCAAATCAATACTTCAGTTCTTAATAAACAATTATTGATTGTTTCGTCAATACACTAGAAACAAACCAATCAATAATTACTCAATCTTAATACATGAACAACATCTTCTTGGTTCAACCTTTTTAATGTACCTAGAGGATAAGGAATACTGTCGTTCATTGCAATCTTTTTGATATCTTCTGCTCGAATTCCCAAATCCGAAAGAGAAGTTGTCAATCCTAAAACGGAATGCACCCAGTCAATAAATCGAAATATCCCATCAGAAGCTACAGTCTCATCGTTTCCTTGCAAGCCAAAAAGTTCTCTCCCAAATCGGGAAAATTTCTTGATATCACAAGTATAACAGTATCGCATCCATGCTGGTTGTACAATAGCCAGTGTTTGTCCATGTGCAATGCCATACATCGCAGAAATTGCATGACCAATGCGATGAGAAGAAAAATCACCATATCCCCGTCCACAGGAAGTAAATCCATTTAATGCCCAGGAAGCAGCCCATGCAAATTCTGAACGAGCATCCAAATTGGTTGGGTTCGCTTGCAAAAGAGGTACCGCATACATAATAGTTTTCATAATGCTTTCCGAGACAGAATCCACAAAATAGGTATGATACCCCGCAAAGTAATACTCAAATACATGCGACATAATATCCATCGCAGTGTAACTCAATTGATTGGCAGGGATACTGGATTGATACGTAGGATCAATCCAGGTAGCTCGAGGAAACAGAAGCTCACTTTTTATGGATAACTTTTCATTTGTCTCTTGTTTGGTTATGACGGCAGTCCCGTTCATTTCAGAAGCTGTACCCGAAATGGTTAACACGCAATAGATGGGAAGAGAATTCTTAATAGTTTTTGTACGATGAAAAAAATCCCATACGTTGCCCGAACAAAAGAATCCAGCAGCAACTGCTTTTGCTGAATCAATAACGCTCCCGCCTCCAATGGCCAATACAGCATCAACGTCCTCTTTTTTTGCTACATCAATCGCAGCTTGGACATCTTGTAAGAGAGGATTGGATTGAATCCCTTCGTAGGTAATCCAGTGTATGTCACTTTGACGGAGAATATCCAGAACTTTCTGATATACTCCCGTTTTATGTACACTTCCCTTGCCCGTTAATAGGAGAACTTTTCGAGCTTTTTCCTGGATCGTTGTACCAACGCTTTCTAGTACATCGCTTCCTACAAAAACCTTTGTGGGATTGTAATATGTAAAACTTTTCATAATAAGCACCTCACGAGTTTTACTTCTGGCATACACATAGCATAAGCATGGTAGACTCCACATTGACAATCATTTCATATTCCGTTTTTCAACAACTATTCTACCCTACCGTTATATGTATTATACCACTTTCATTGTTTAATTTTAGTATGCTTCTGGTAAATCCTTTTTCGCTTGTTCCCAATATTGATTCAATTCCTGGGCATTTAACTCTCTTGGATCCAATTTATCGGCACGAATACTTCTTTGCACATAACGAAATCGGATCTCAAATTTGCGTCTACCCCTTTGCAATGATTTCACTGGATCTACTCCGTAAAATCTTGCAAAGTTTAAAGCTGCAAATAGAAGGTCTCCAAGTTCTTGTTCTACTTTTCGACTATGATCAGATTGAACAGCATCCTGTATTTCAGAACATTCTTCGATCATTTTCTCTACAACATCTTCCGCTTTTTCCCAGTCAAAACCATATGCAGACGCTTCCTTTGAAATCAAGTTGACTTCCTCGAGCAGTGTACAATCGTGAAAGCCATTTTTCAGGGTATTGTGTTGAATTGTTTTTTCATTTTGTTTCAAAAATGTCCATTGATCAATCACTTGATTTGGATGCAAAGAAGTAGAATTTGCAAACACGTGTGGATGGCGATACAACAATTTCTTTATCATATAGAGCAAAGAATCATAAATGGTAAATTCCTTCTCATTTTCTGAAATTTGTGCATGAATTAAGGGTTGAATTAACAAATCCCCCAGTTCTTCTTTCAGCTCTTCAGAATTTTCCTTTCGAATCGCTTCTACTACTTCAAAGGATTCGTCCAGCAAAGAAGGGATTAAACTACTATGTGTTTGCTTACGATCCCATGGACACTTGCGCCTAAGAATCTCTATCATTTTTTTTGCTTGAAAAAACATTTGATCCTCTGGTTGAAGCAAAGCAGGGATCCATTCCTCTGACGAATAAACAAAGGCTTCTTGTTCCCTTGTTTCAATTGCACCTGGACGACATTTTCTAACCTTTTTAATGGCCTGCAGTGCTGTTTCTCCCTGCATCATTAGATAACAAGCAGCCATGGTTCCAGCTCTACCAAACCCTCCCATGCAGTGCATATAGACGGGAATATGACAAAACCGATAAAAAGCCCAATGCCGCAATAGAGTTCTCAATTGAACAGGCGTTGGAATAGAAAAATCAGGAATAGGAACATGAAGAATATCGATGATCGATTCGTCAATTTCATTTACATCGTACTTCGTCTCTGTTAAATTAACAAGAACCCGTATTGGCTCCAATGAAGAAATCCTGTTGCCTTGAAAATAGGGCCACGGCCCAATCATAAAAGAATGATCCTCGATCCATACTCCTTCTAAAAGCATGACATTACCTCTCTAATAACGGTATTAAATTCATCTTGGTTTTTCTGTACAGTAAAATAGCCTTCATAAAAATGTATTCGCCTTCCAAATTTCTGACATAAACAGCTCAAATTATTCGCAGAAATGGAAAAACGTTTCGACTCTTCTTGAAAATGAAAAAAGAGAAGGTTTCGTTCCAACTTCACGTTCTTCATACCTTTTTCAAAACAGATCAATCGAAGCTTTAAATTTTCATACAATTCTATCATTGGTGGTGGTGGATTCCCAAATTGGTCTTGATACTGTACCATCAACAGATCAATCTCCTCTTTTGTTGTTGCCTGTGTCAACTCCCGATACATAGCAAAACGCTCTCCTTCATCACGAATCAAATCGTTTGGTATATATCCAGTGATTGGAAACTCGGGAAACCAATCCGGTTCCTTTTGTTTGTCTGGTTCTTTTTGACGCTCAATGGCTTCTTTAAGAAACTGCACATACATATGGTAGCCAACGGAATGCAAATGCCCCGATTGAGAAGTGCCTAAAAAAGTACCTGCTCCTCGTATTTCCAAATCTCTCATAGCAATTTTCAGACCAGATCCTAATTCAATAAAATTTTGCATTGCTTGCAATCGGGAAATTGATTTTTGAGAAAGAGTTGCTTTTTTTGGGTAAAAGAAATAGGCATAAGCTCTTCTATGAGATCGTCCTACACGCCCTCTAAGTTGATACATTTGCGCCAAACCCAATGCATCGGCATGATCGACAATAAGGGTATTTACGGTGGGGATATCAATACCTGATTCAATAATGGTGGTACACAATAGCAAGTCTAAATCCCCTTGCAAAAACTGTGTAATAACACTATCAATTTGTTCACCACTCATTTTGCCATGTCCAACGCCAATTCGTAAAGTAGGCATTTTTTTCTGCAGAGCGTCTTTAAGGTCCATGATTCCCTGAATGCGATTGTGCACATAATATACCTGTCCACCTCTGGAAAGTTCAAACTGAATGGCATTCTGTAGCACTTCTGGATCATCCGGCATAACATAGGTCTTTACCGGCTTTCTCCCTTCGGGAGACGTGTCAATTTTGGAAATAGACCGAACACCACTCAATGCCATGGAAAGGGTTCTTGGAATTGGAGTTGCTGACAATGTAAGAACATCTACATTTTCACGAATCATTCGAATCATTTCTTTGTGGCGCACTCCAAACTTGTGTTCTTCATCAATAATCAGAAGCCCTAAGTTCTGAAAGTCAACATCTTTTGAAAGTAGCCGATGTGTACCAATGAGTAAGTCTATTTGTCCATTTTTCAAGTCTGTAAGGTTTTGATTCAATTGTTTAGGGGAAACCAAACGAGAAGCCTGTGCAATGCGAATAGGAAATGGCGCATACCGCTCTTTAAACGTTTCATAATGTTGGTTGGCTAGTATTGTTGTGGGAACAAGAAGGGCTACTTGATACCCATCTAATATGGCTTTAAAAGCTGCCCTAATGGCAATTTCTGTTTTGCCATATCCAACATCTCCTGTCACAATTCGGTCCATGATAGAGATTGACTCCATATCATGCTTTACTTCTTCTATTGTTCGCATCTGATCTGGTGTTTCTTCGTAGGGAAATATACTTTCCATCTCTGTTTGCCATGGGGTATCTTTTCCAAAAGCATGACCTTGAGCAGCATTTTTCTTAGCATATAGGTCGACTAATTCTTGCGCAATAAGTTCAATCCCTTTTTTAGCCTTTTGTTTTGTTTTCTGCCATTCCATTGTCCCTAATGAGCTAAGAGGGATATGTTGAGAATCACCGACATATTTATTCACCATATGAATTCGTTCAGGGGGGATATACAACTCATCCCCATTCTTGTATTCCATCAATAGAAATTCTTTTGGTTTTTTTTCAGGACCATCCAAGACGCTTAATCCTTTGTATATTCCAATGCCATACGAGTAGTGGACAAGTAAGTCTCCAATTTTAAGATCTTCAATTGATTTGATCGGCAAACCTTCTCGGAATTTTTTATAGTGCTTATGCGGTTGTTTCCATCCAAAAATCTCACGGTCTGTTAGTAGTGCAAGTTTTTTAGAGGGTAGATAAAAACCTGTATCCATATAAAGGTCTTCGATTTGAAGGTCGTGACTCAAGCTTGTAAATCCAAAACTCTCAAAAATTTCTATCGCTCGTTTAGGTTGTCTTGTCGCAACAAACACTTTGCCTTGGTGTTGCAAATACTGTTTCAAAATCATTTTAAAATCACCGAGAATAGGAGCATTAACTTCCTCAGTGGGAAAGGAATAAGAGTCCTTTTTTTCAATAGAAGATGGTTCTGGATTTAGCTCTAAACGAAATGGATGATCCCAGATTTTTTGTACAATTTCTTTATAAATTGAATCAAAGGAAATGGAAATCACTTCCTTTTTTTCCAATTCCAAAGCATGTACTTCTCTAGCCTCATGAAAAATTCCATCGATTGCCTGACAAACTTGATTTACATGTAAAAACACGATACGGGTATTCTCAGAAATATGATCCATCAAAGTGTATTCCCTTTTTCGACTGATGGGAAAATAATAGGAATGTAGCAAAATGCTATCGTTTTGCGATAACACTTCCAGATCCTTCTCAATTTCCTCGCTAGACAAGCTTTTTTTTTGTTGAATTGCATCTGCAATGTACTTATGTGCTTTCTGTTTTTCTTCTTCAATGCAGACATAATGAGTAGTTGGAATCATGAAAACTAGATCTGTTTTCTCGATACTTAATTGAGATGTTGAATCAAAATACCGGATGCTTTCGACTTGATCATCAAACATCTCGATACGTATGGGGGAATCATGTGCTGATGAAAAAACATCAAAAATTCCACCTTTTCGACGGAATTCGCCTACATGTTCTACTACATTTGCTGGGCGATAGCCCATAGCAAGAAGTTTTCGAGTAAAGCTCTCAAGGTCTACACAATCTCCTATTTGAATAGGCACCACCGAATCATGAAGATTCTTGGGACTAATTGTGGGTGAACATAGTGCTTGTGGTGTTGTCACAATGATTCTAGAGTGATTGATCAAGTCAAACAAAACACTAATTTGTTCTGCACTAACATCCGATGGGCTAGGAATCCGTTCGTATGGAGCTGCCCCTGTGTCAGGGTATCGACTCACCGGAGAAGAAAGATAGGTGGAAGGAAACTGCTTTAAAAAAGTATGAATCTTTTGCATTTCTAGATCAGAAGGAGCAATAATAAGGAGGTTTTTAAAAGAGGTTAATAGCTGGAGAATCACTAGATAGCTAGAAGACCCGACAACATTGTTTATCTGTATTGAAAATGGATTGGATGGATGCTTATGAATGGTCTTTAGGTATGGCAAATGATCGAAACAACTAGCTATTTCATCAAAAGTTTTTTGGCTAATTTGGTTTTTTTCTGTTTTCATGCAAGTAAGTATTATAGCATCTGTATCAATTCTTTTTTTGGTTGTACTTATTTGCTGCCTTCAGGTATCCGTAATCTATACAATCTAGGACGGCAAAAATAGCTGTTTCTAAGCTTTCATGTATGACTTGTTGCTCTCTTTTCGTAAAATCACTGAGTACATAATCCACTACTAAATCTTTGTCATAAGGTCGATCAATCCCTATTTTAACACGGATGAAAGTGGGATCCCCCAGATGTTTTACAATAGATCGAATTCCATTGTGTCCACCAGCTCCACCTCCCAATTTAATCCGGACAGTGCCTAGTGGAAGATCTAGATCATCCTGTATTACAATAATATGCTCCAATGCCAGATGATACTTCTGTCGAATTCCATTCACACTGATTCCCGATTCATTCATATAAACAATCGGCTTGCAAATAGTAAAATCTTCTCCTGAAATTCTCTTGATCTGCCCAAGAAGTGTATGGCATTCTAGTTGTCGAAGGGAGGTTCGAAAATCATCTGCCATTTTGTCCACAACCATATAACCGACATTGTGCCTATTCATCAAGTATTTTGAACCCGGATTTCCCAAACCAAAAACTGCAAACATCTGAACTCCTTATTTAATTACGAACCAATTACCTTATAATCATATAATGATAAACTGTTTTGCAAAGAAGGTGAATGTATGAAAAAATTCCTAGTTTGGGTGTTGCTCATTGTATTGTTACCTCTTTCATATACATCATATCGACTGGTAGAGAGTCATACTATTCGCTTTCAGTTCTTTACCAATACACAGCCCAATCAAATTGTACCAGACAATGAAATAGAGTTTAGTAGAACACAAGCATTAGAACCTCTTGCAGATCCAGTGATTCTTTTTGTATTAAACCATACCCACCTAGTAACAGATCAAACGTTTCTTTTTCAAGATAAAGCCCTAGAAAATGGATCTCAAGGTCTCTATCCAGTATATCCAATTGCAGACCCCGACATTTCTCTAGTTAATTTACTAAGTGGTGTATCTCCCCACAGAGGCGGCTATATGTCAAGGCCCTTGCTAGAGTCTCTTGACAACATATTGCTATCTGCCTATGATGCTGAACTACAAACTGCCTACTTTGGAGATCATTTACCCTACGATCAGCAAGAAATGGAAGGAGAAGTGGATATCGAAGAAACGTATTCAGAATCTCTAGAACAAAAAGAGCTCAGAATTCCCGCAAGCTATGTAGAACCCATTCATTCTATTGAAGCTGTACAACAATGGCTAAAAAGATTC
>CAYRWA010000069.1:0-6587 GCA_964427915.1 uncultured Caldisericota bacterium | reverse complement strand
ATTATACCGACCAACGAGGAGGCATTGGACAAACCTTTACAGGCATGCTCTATTTCCATTATGACAATTTTGGTAATACGGCTATGCTAACCGATGCTTCTGGAGTGCCTCAAGTTTTGTATCAATATGATCTGCGAACCAGTCTTTTTACTTCCATCAATGCCAACAACATTCGCAATCCCTTTACTAGCCTGGGAGAAGCAGGATCTATCACAGACTCACTTATCCTGACAACCAATGTGGATTGGACTTTTAGAAAGAAAACGCTGCTTGTTAAGCAAATATTAACTAGTATTGCATTTTTAAAAACTCAAGATTTCTTGCTCTCATTTTACGAAGATTACAGACAATTTGATGACTGTATTTGCGATTGTAATCCTTCAAATCGAGCAAACGAAAACGTTGATAAAAGCGCTCATTGGTTTCAAATGGTTCAAGCTTGGTATGATTTTCATACTACTATGACTTGTGATGAGTTATATAGTGATCGCAATGGTCCAAGGTATCCCGAAACATCCGATGAAAATGGTAGAATTGGATATTCACCTTCTGGACTCCCTATCTACACTGCAAGTGGTGCGCAACACGGGTATAATAAAGAATATATTGAAAATAAGGGATGGAAGGACTATAAAGAACTAGATCCTTGGGATCAAGACGCATGGAACGAATGGATGAAAGACAGATACATGGACGAATGTGGAGAGGATGGAAAAGGCTGTGGAAAAGGAAGAGAATTTGCTGCAATATTACAAACAAGTGATTGTATGATTGAATGCTGTGAAAAGCATGTTTGGTTAACAAAGTGAAAACCGAGGTGATGACCATGAAACGATTTATTTTTGTTATAATTTGTTTATCTCTTGTTTTCCAATTTGGTTGTGATCATGAAGGTTTGCAATCAAATGTATACTCAATCAGTTTAAATGAAGCAGAATTGCTACTAGATATCGAAGCAATTCCTGGTATGCCCGAGTTATCTTCCTGTAGTGCAGGGGGGAATTTCTACCAACCTTTCCAAAACACGAATGAACTGAACATCATTATCTCGGACACATGTGGGAATATTCCTTATCCTCAGTTTGTTTCGTATGATTTGGACAATCGGAGATGTTTCTATGCGCCTCTAATGACAGAAGAACAAATTGCTACGGTGGAGCATACTTCTCTCTTTTTGTCTAATAATCAAACTTCATGGAAGATTTCTCCAACTTCTTTCATTATGGCTGCCGCACACTGGATCTCAACGATCAGTCCAACACATTGTATGCCCTCAACTAATCGGTTTCCATTGTTTTGTGGAAGCATTTTTCGAACTGATTCTTATGTTATTCTGGGAGAAGAAGGGAATGGTTTGTATCGAATAGACTATCCTTCTTATGATCTTTCCTCTTTGGAGAAAATGTATACGCTTCGGAATGAGCAATACGAGATACAGAGTATATTACATGTAGACATGAACGAACAAATTGTCTACATATCTTTCTGTGAAAAGAGAACGTATGATTTATCAAAAGGTTCCTACAGGTCTGGTATCATGAAGGTTGATTATAAAAACAATGTAGAACAAATATTATTTGAAAGAGTAAGTACTTTCGATAGGACAGACGACTCTTATCACAAATGGGTTCACACCAGCTCATATCAAGATGGTTATTGGGTTCTTACTGAAATACTAAAAGAAAACTCACATACTAGTGTCACGTATTACCTTTATAATCATCTTGACAACAATCTCCTGACCATAACTCCCTATAAAGGATACAAGAGACAAGGAGATGTTCTTTTGAAATCTCAAAAGGATGGGTTGTATATGTACTGGATCGACAGTTTTCGTCTCTATCGATGGAAAATACCTTCTTAAAAAAGATCATTCTCTAACTTAACCGATTAGGATAGGATTGGGTGATCTTAAACACTTAGACAAGTTCATTAGAGAACAACATGGGTGAAGTTTATAAGAGAGCAATAGAATCAAAATGTAAATGCTTCTGATTCCAGAGAGGAGCTATTTAACTCCTCTCTGGGCAAAAGAAAAGTGTCTACCGCTGCACTCGTTAAAACTTGTAGAAAAGGAGCGGTTGCATGAAGTTCTTCTAAAAAGAACTTTAGTAATGAGAAGAAATATCAGCATTACGCAATTGTTAAGCCAAACTACCGAACAAAATTTAGCCAAAGTGCCGAATAATAATTGGCCATTTTGCCGAAAACCAATTGCAATTCGCCCCATAATGCATACAATTTACTCAAGGTGAATGCTATGAAAGAATACAAAAAACGTATTGCGGACAAAATCCTACAAGAGAAACTTGATGCAAAGGGCGCTGTACTGGTAGAAGGTGCTAAGTGGTGCGGTAAGACTACTACAGCCTCCCAAATAGCCCAAAGCATTTTGTTTCTTCATGACCCAGCCAACAAACAACAGTATTTAAAAATGGCTTCCATTGATCCCGGATTGTTGTTAAAGGGACCAATTCCTCGTTTGCTTGATGAATGGCAATTAGCTCCTCAGCTGTGGGATGCTGTTCGTTTTGAGATTGATCAAAGAGACGAATTTGGACAGTTTATCCTGACAGGTTCTTCCACTCCTACTGCTGATATGTCGACTTCTCATTCTGGTACAGGAAGAATATCTAGGATGACCATGCGCCCTATGACGCTTTGGGAATCAGAGGATTCCAATGGAAACGTAGCACTACATCAATTGTTTAAAGGGGAGCAAGATATTTCTGCAATGAACTCCATTGATATTGTTCAATTGGCATACCTTATATGCAGAGGTGGCTGGCCAAAGTCTCTTCAAACGAACGAGAAAATTAGCTTAATGCAAGCCTATGACTATTATGACTCTGTGATAGAATCCGATATATCTATGGTGGATGGAGTTGAGAGAAATCCCCAGCGGGTGAAATTATTGATGAGAGCATATTCTAGAAGTATTTCGTCCGAAGCAAAAATTTCTCACATCCGATCTGATATGATCTCCAACGATTCCGATGCTTTATCCAGTGATACAATCTACTCCTATCTATCTGCTTTAAAGGGAATCTTTGTGATAGAGGAACTACCCGCATGGAGTCCTAACCTACGATCTAAAACAGCGATTCGACTGACGAACAAGCGTCATTTTGTTGATCCATCCATCGCAGTAGCTTCTCTTGGAATTGGTCCCAACGATTTAATCAATGACCTGCATACCATGGGTTTGTTTTTCGAATCAATGTGTATTAGAGATCTAAGGGTTTACGCTGAATCCCTTGATGGTACGCTATATCATTATCGAGACAAATCTGGTCTTGAATGTGATGCAGTGATCCATTTACGTAATGGTTCTTATGCCCTTATAGAAGTGAAACTTGGTGGAAACGAGATTGATCTAGCTGCTAATAATTTACTTACATTGAGTCAAAAGATTGATACTGATCGTATGAAAGCACCCTCGTTTTTAATGGTTTTGTCTGGTGGTAGCATAGCATACAGAAGAAAAGACGGCGTTTTTGTGGTTCCAGCTGGATGTCTTAAGGACTAATTGCAAAAATCTGACACAAGTATATGATTATAGTATTGCATTACCATTGGGCATTTGTACGAAAGTGTAATATGCCACGAGTAAACAATACTTATATGGAGGTAAGTCCTATGTCAAAGTTAAGCATGATCGAGGGTATTGGCGAAACGTATGAAATGAAACTGAATGAAGTAGGCGTTAATTCAGTAGAAGAATTACTAAAACTCTGCTCATCAAAAAAGGGTAGAAGTGATATGGCCGAAAAAACTGGAATCACAGAAAAACTCATTCTTAAATGGGCGAATCATGCAGATTTATTCAGAGTTAAGGGAATTGCTGGGGAATATGCCGAACTTCTTGAGGCTTCTGGTGTGGATACAATTCCTGAATTGAAACAACGCAACGCTGAAAACCTCTTTACGAAGATGGTAGAAGTCAATGAAGAAAAAAAACTAGTTCGAAATCTTCCTACACAAGATCAGGTTGAAGACTGGGTTAAACAAGCTGGTGATCTTCCTCGCATATTAGAGTATTAACACTAACTTGCCCTCACAAATCACTTCAAGAACTTTTTTATAAGGCGTAGTTTGTCTTTATAAGGTGGATATCGAAAAGGGATATCTAGAAGATTGCTTTTGTGTAGAATACTTTTAGAATGAGAAAATGCATCCAGACTAGCTTTTCCATGATAACAACCCATCCCACTCATACCTACACCTCCAAACGGAAGCTTGTCAGAAGCAAGATGCATAATGACATCGTTGATGCATCCACCTCCAAAAGATAGATTCTCCAAAACGATATGTTTGCTTTTGTTGGATTCTGTGAACAAGTAAAGCGCTAAAGGTTTGGGTTTTCTTGAAAGTTCAGCAACACCAGAAGAAAGTTGTTCATAGGAAAGAATTGGCAATATTGGACCGAATATTTCTTCTTGCATTAAAGGATCTTCCCATGTAACTTCATCAACTAAAGCAGGGCTTATTTTTCTTTCTTTATCATTTTGATTCCCACCATAAACAACGTTTCCAGTTTTGAGAAGGTTCTTTATGCGCTGGTAATGTTTGTCACTAATGATGCTTGGATAATCAGCATGATTCTCAGGATGATCGGTGAAAAATTTCGAAATGTTTTTTTGGATTTCTGCGACCAAGGTATGCTTTACAGTTTTCTCTACAAGTAGATAATCTGGAGCTACACAAGTTTGTCCAGCATTCAGGCATTTCCCCCAAGCGATTCTTTTTGCCGCAAGTGGTATATTCGCAGTTTTATCAACAATACAAGGACATTTACCGCCTAATTCTAGAATGACAGGAGTCAGATGTTTTGCTGCTTTTTCCATGACAATTCTTCCAACTTGACTACTACCAGTGAAGAAAATCATATCGAAAGATAAATCCAACAAAGTCTGGGTGATTTCTACTCCTCCAGATACTACTCCCACGTAATGAGAGGGATATATTGATTGAATCAATTCTTCAATCAACTTGGTTGTTGCAGGAGAATATTCAGATGGTTTCACAATAGCACAATTTCCACATGCAATAGCTCCAACAAGTGGCAAAAGTGCCAAATGAAAGGGATAATTCCAGGGAGAGATGATCAAAACATTTCCATAAGGATCTTTATGAATTTTACAAGTAGCTGGAAATTGGCTCAATGAAACAGGTACACGTTTCGGTTTAAAAGCATGGTGCATATTGGACAGCATGAAGTTAATTTCTTGGAGTACCATTCCAATTTCGGTTGTATAGGACTCAAAAGAAGATTTGTTTAAATCTTCCGATAGTGCATTACAAATATCTGCTTCATGTAACTTTATAGCGTTCTTGAGCAATTCTAGCTTCTGCTTCCTAAACTCCAAAGATCTGGTAGAACCACTTCGGAAAAATTCTCTTTGCATCTCGAATAATTCTTTTACCTGATCCATACACATCCTCCAAGTGAAATCAAATCTGTGAATACTATACATCCTAAAGACTGTTTGTGTCAACCGATGTACATATCCACTAGCGTGCTTTACGGTGTTTGTAAGCTACTTTTGATGTACTGATCAGTCTGATCTCATCGCATATGTAGAATCCTATATCCTTCCTTGGTGATTTGTTCCATAGAAGCAAGTTATTCCGTATTTTTTTAAACTTTGCTCATATTTTGTTTTTTTGTTGGCATTTGTTTTAATTCTGTTAGTGCTAAGAAAAAATCCTCGTAGAAAGTACCAATCCAGTTGCTATATCCTAGTAAGAACAATAAAATAGGTCTATGCTGAAAACACTAAAGGTAGTAAAAACCTTTATTGAGTAGTAACATCATGGTTTACATTTTTTGCTTCACATTTCTGTGAAATGAAAGAGCTTTTTTTCTGAGATTATATAAATCAAGGATGGTGGTAAATGTCACAGTATAAAAGAAAGAGTCTTTTTTTTGCAGTGGTATTTTTTCTAACTGTATCGGTCCTGGTGTATTTTGTTCACCCAACCAATAGAGATTCTCGCGTAGAAGCGTATGACTCCTCGTATACAGTTACCGTTTTAGAAACATTAGGTGGTCGACTTGGTTTATCAAAAGACAATATCGTTGCATATGATTCCAAAGGAACTGATGGTTATTATGATTTGCATATCATGCAATGGGGAGATTCAACACAGCAAGGTATAACTCATGAATCAAAGAATATCCCCCAAAAACACAATGGAAACCCCTCCTGGCATCCAGATGGGAACGTTATAGTTTTTCAATCTGTAGATCCCGATTTGCAAGGACTTCCATCACGCTATAATGATGTAGAAATGGCACTTACTGGACCTGGAGCAGGAGTAAACAACAATTTATGGATCACTGACAGGGATGGTTCTGTATTTTATCAACTCACTCATGTTACCGATAAAAATGGGGTATTGCATGCCCATTTTTCTCATGATGGAAAAAAGCTTCTCTGGTCGGAGATAATCGACCATACCCAAAAGCCCAGTGGTAAATGGGTTATTCGCATAGGAGACATAGATATACAAGACAACGGCGCAAAGCTGCAAAATGTCATTACTTTGCAACCACAAAACATGAAATTTTATGAAACTCATGG
>CAYRWA010000068.1:0-3055 GCA_964427915.1 uncultured Caldisericota bacterium | reverse complement strand
ACTTATTTACCCCGTAGCCATTGATGATGGACTCCGCTTTGCTATCCGTGAAGGTGGCCGTACTGTAGGAGCGGGTGTTGTTACCAAGATCATTGAATAACGTATTCATGACCAAAGAAAGTAAAGGTGTAGTTTCTAATGGCAAAAAAAAGTAAACAAAATCGAGACAAAATTACATTAGAATGTACAGTGTGTAGGCATCGAAATTACACGACTTCTAAGAATAAGAAGAATACAACCGACCGCATTGTATTAAATAAGTATTGTCCCTTTGATCGAAAACATACAGAACACAGGGAGGTAAGATAGGCGCGTAGTTCAATTGGTAGAGCATCGGTCTCCAAAACCGAGTGTTGGGGGTTCAAATCCTCCCGCGCCTGCTTTTTTATGAAAAAACATACGAACAAATTTATTCAGTTTTTTATTGACGTCTGGTACGAGATTGTACACAAAACTACATGGCCTTCTTTTAGTAAGCTATGGCAAACAACTTTTATAGTAATTCTTTTTGTAGCCGTATGGTCAGCATTTCTTGGAATTGTAGATACAGGGTTTGCTAAAGCCATGGAGGCATTCATGAGATTTGTGACCGGAGGATAAAATGGCTATTGTCCAGGATGATAATCAAGCTCACTGGTTTTTGATTAGTACATATTCCGGTAAAGAAAAACATGTGAAAACATGTTTGTTGGAGAGAATACGTTCTTTTGCCCTGGAAGGCAAGATTTTAGATATTCAAATACCAGTTGATTATCAACGCAAACCTGGCAAAAAAGATCCTGTTGAAGAAAAGGTATATCCTGGTTATGTTCTTGTGAACATGTTTTTAGATGACCAGACATGGTATACCGTACGTAGAACACCCAATGTTCTTGGTTTTGTTGGTCCTGAGGGAAAGCCGACTCCATTAACCAAAAAAGAAGTCGAAATCATGTTGAATCGAGTTACAGAAGAAGAAGCACGAGCACGATTGAACTTTAGCGTTGACGACCACATACGAATTAACAATGGACCTTTCCAAGATTTAACAGGAATTGTTGAAGAAATTGACGAAGATACCGAGAAGGCAAAAGTCCTCCTCACAATGTTCGGTCGTCAAATGGCAGTCGAAATCGATTTTCCCTTTATTGAAAAAATATAGTATCGGATAAGGAGAACTTACTAATGGCAAAAAAAGTAACTGGATACATTAAATTACAGATACCTGCTGGTGGTGCCACTCCAGCTCCTCCTGTAGGACCCGCTTTAGGACAAAAAGGTGTCAATATTATGCAGTTTGTGAAAGAATTCAACGACAAAACTGCTGACAAAAAAGGTTTAATTATCCCTGTGGTAATTACGGTTTATGCTGACCGTACCTTTAGTTTTATCTTAAAAACACCTCCTGTAGCAGCACTTATTAAAAAAGAGTTAAAACTAGAAACAGCATCCGGAATACCCAACCGGAAAAAAGTGGGAAGGCTTAATGCAAGTCAGGTTAAAAAAATCGCTGAGATTAAAATGCAAGATTTAAATACAATCAGCGTGGAATCTGCTATGCAAATGGTAGCCGGTACTGCAAGATCGATGGGCGTTGACATCGAAATTTAAATTGCGGTAATAAGGAAACACAATGCCCGGAAAAAAGTACAAAAACATTGTTAAGGACTTGGATCTTTCAGAAAAAGAGTTTTCACTTGAAGAAGCTTTGGACCTTGTGCCTAAGCTCAAGACAGCAAAATTTAATGAAACTGTAGAACTCCATTTTTCTTTGGGAGTTGATCCCAAAAAATCAGAGCAGAATATTCGTGGTATGGTAAGTTTACCAGCTGGAACAGGAAAAGATGTTCGAGTATTAGTATTTGCGAAAGGTGATATGATCCAAGTAGCAAAAGATGCTGGTGCTGACTTTATTGGCGACGAAGAGAATGTAGCCAAGATTAAAGATGGCTGGTTCGATTTTGATGTTTGTATAGCAACCCCCGATATGATGGGTGTTGTAGGACAACTTGGTCGATTGCTAGGCCCTCGTGGTTTGATGCCAAACCCAAAGCTTGGCACTGTAACAAACGATATCGAAAAAACTGTCAAGGATATGAAATCTGGAAGAGTTGAATATCGCGTTGATAAGTTTGCAAACATCCATGTACCTGTAGGAAAATCCGATTTTACAAAAGACGATTTGAAAAAGAATATTTTTGCTTTGACCAACGCTATTGTAAAAGCAAGACCACCTTCTGCAAAAGGTCAGTACATGAAGAGTTGTTATCTTGCTCTAACAATGAGTCCTTCATTAAAGATTAATGTAACGAATTTAACAAGAAGCGCAGCTGGAACTTAATAGTTTTACGTTGCAGAACTTCCCAAAGACTGCGGGAACCTACAAGGTTTAAAATATCTCTCGCATAGGGCTGGTCATTATACTTTTGAGATTGTAATGCCTTCCCTGTTTTTGGGAAGGCATTTTTTGTAGAAAGGAGGAAATATGATTACAAGAAAGAAAAAAGAAGAGATTTTTGAGAAAATGACAGAAACATGGAAAGAAGCCAAAAGCCTTGTTTTTTACAATTATACTTCCATGAACGATGAAAGCCTTACCGATTTTCGGAAGATTGTTAACAATGCTGAATGTTCTGCCTATGTAACCAAAAATACTTTGTTTCGAAAGACCGCTCAAAATGCTGGCATCGAATTTGACAAAGTATTGGAAAAGGTCATTTTTACTGGTATGACGGGTGTAGTTTATTCCAAAGACGATCCTTTACTAGCTCCGAAAATTGTAAAAGATTTCACGAAAGGTAAAAAAACACCCACAATCAAAGGTGGTTTCTTTGAAGGTAAATTGTTAACCAAAGAACAAGTTATCACACTTGCTTCTGTGCCACCAAGAGAGGTCCTTTTAGGACAAGTTGCTTTCTGTTTGAATGGTCCCATGCGAAATATGGCAGTTGTGTTAAACAACACGGTAACAAAACTGTGTTGGGCATTGAATGCTGTTAAAGATCAAAAACAATCTGAATCATAGGAGGATATGATGAATAAAGACGAAATTTTACAAGCTATTGAAGAAATGAAA
>CAYRWA010000067.1:0-2593 GCA_964427915.1 uncultured Caldisericota bacterium | reverse complement strand
GGAAGTTTCAAGCCAACTGGGTATTGTAATCTCTGACATGGTTGTAGCTTCATAAAAATCACCAACATCAGTAGAGCTATCGTTTGTTTCTATCTGAAGAGCATTTGCAATTCCATTTTCAAAACCTGCTAAATACAACTGTTTGTTATATACAATAAAGTCATGAGCAAATCCATCTACCGGAACTTCTTGGTAACAAGAACAAGAGGGATACGTATAACAAGTTAAAATGGTTTCTTCATCGGGAATAATATGCTTAGATTCACTAGTCACATCATCCAATATTTCTTTCTGTGTTCTTGTTCCATAGGCAGAAATCGAAGACATTTCTTTGGTACTTTCAACTGTAGAACAGGAGAGAAATCCAAAACAAATCATCATAGAACACAGACAACTAATGAAAATCACTGTATACTGTTTTTTCATAAAGCACCCTCCCTACTTCGAAAATTTATTCAACATAAATTCTAAACACTTCCAGTTGAGAACCAGAATTTCTTACGCCGATATATTTAAAATGATCCGTTGCACTCCATAAATCATATCCACTCAAGTCTTCTTTCAATGGTGCTTGATTAAGTACTGCATCAGAATACATAAATAAGCTCATCGGTGTTACTTTAAGGGATTTCCATTCTAAAGCTAAAAGGTCTTCATTGTATATGGCGTAAGCAGACTTACCATTTATTTCTGATTCCCATAAAACAATACACTTCGTAGAAGGGTTGTATTGAATGGCTGGCTTTTTCATATTTTTTCCAATTGGATTAATAAAATTTGCTTTTTCATTAAAAGTCAAATTACCCTTATCATCAATATCACTTGTGTATAGATGTATCATATTGTCCATGTCTAATCCTACTAAAACATTACAGGATATGTCCCATGATTGAAAAATAGGATAATCATTAACCAATGGGTTAAAGGAACAGCCGTTATCTAATATTTCCGAAAAATAAAATTTCCCGGTTTTATCTGCTGCTACTAAAAACTCTGCATTAGTTGAATCAGAATGGCAATATCGTATTTTTGAAAGGCTATAATCGGTTTTTATTGTAAAACTTTTTTCTACAAGATCATGTATTACCACTTCAATCACCTGGTACGTAATTAACTCTTTTTTTGGCAATAAGTATGCATCATATGCGGGTAAATCAGTTTTTTCAGTCAGTAAAAAGATGTCTCGAGAGAATGGATTCATAGTCATACTTTGTATTTGTCTATTGTGTTCGTTAAAAGGTATCCATGAAGGATTAGGGGCTTGATAAAAACTGCTATACGTGCTTTCTAGATATCCCCCTAAAGGAATGTTGGGTATTTCTAGATTAATACCATAAGTGCTTTTTTCTTTCTCATACACAACGCTAGTTTTAGTGTATGTTTTTACTGATTTATTATCTATCCCAAGCATTACAATGCATCTATTCTTTGTGATTACAGAATCATTGAAAAACAAATCACTTATCATTCCAAACCCAGAGGGTTCTCGTAAATCTAAGTTTTTGAAAGAATCTGTATCTACAATGATCTCGTTCATGTTATCGCTTTGAGTTGTACAATATCCAAATGAGCATACTAATACTAGAAATAAAATCAAAAATCCCAAGTATTTTACTCTGTTCATTTAAATTCTCCTTTATGTGTTTTATAAGGATTCAGGTATACAATAACAAAAGAGATACAAAAAAAGCAAACAAATCCTTCATTTTTAACTCCTCTAAATTAAATAGTAACAAAAAACCTCTTCATTAAAACATTACAACTCATTTCACAAAGTTCCTCCCAAGAAAACTTTTTATTTGTATATCACAAAAAAAATACAAAGGCAATGTTTTTTTGTAAATCTATTCTCATTCATTTTGGAAGTATGGTAGCAGGAAATACTAAAGCAGTTGGGAATTGGTTTATGAAGGTGAGAAGAAAAGAGAGGGGGGTGGTATGAAGCAGCGGACAATATGAGTGCTTTTTGAGGTAGAGGATCGATCTATTTGCGGGTTGTGCAGTTGAAACCAGTATACATTTTCTTGATCTTCATCAATAGCTTTGGTGTTGCCCATAAAATCGAAGGAGTACCCCTGGCTATTTTCAATAGATGGGGGAAGTTGAATGGTGCTGACATACATTTCGTTTGAATCATCTTTAATCATGCCAAATTGATACACTTGTTGATCGATATTCCAAAAGATAAGCATTAGATGACCGTTTGTATCGTAGGAAAAAAATTGAGTTGAACTAATAGAATCAGGAAGATTGTATTGGTGCATTTCAGCCGTATTATTGGCATAGGTAACTTCAATCAGGTGGTTATCTGGAGTCGATTTTTCCAAGTACCATTTTACAGGTCCATCTGCGCGAATATAGGTTTCGATCTTTTCTATTTGACTACAATCCATTTGGAGAGTGGTAGTTTTTAGTTCTTCTTGATTCTCTGCAAATTGCGAAAAATCTTGAATGTGAAGTTTATTTGCGTGGCGATCTACCCAAAGTACCACATTGGATTCCATCCTGCAGTGGTTGGATGTAGTTCATTTGAGAGAGTGCTTGAAATGTAGCGGTCCATTTTGTGTCCAGGTTTGTCAATTGATACTCAAAA
>CAYRWA010000066.1:0-3698 GCA_964427915.1 uncultured Caldisericota bacterium | reverse complement strand
ATTTGCTTGATAATCAGTCCAGTGCAGTTTGATCTTCCAAAGATTTTGTCCACACAATCTTTTTTCTTTTGGGCAGGTACGCTTGTATTTCAAATGTTTCATCATCTTGTTTTCCAATCATGAATAACTTGTCTTTGTCATGTGTAGTGATATCGATCCAAGATTCTACTGTGTAGCTGTATTCAATGTTCCCTGTAGGAACATCAATATGAAACAAATTGCCTTGCTCATCCAAGAGCCAAAAATGATTGTCATGATAGTACCAATCTGAGTCTTGTGAAGATTCCTCTAGCGATAGTTTCCAATTCAAATGAACAGCTTCTTGATTGATATCAGGCTTTGTCCAATCAATCCACCGAAAACCGACTGTGTCTTCTTTTTCAATGGTTATGTGTTCTACTTTTGAGAGATCTGGTGGTTGTTTCTCTGTTGTACAGCTTTGAAGTACAGCAGAAAGAGACACAAAGAAAACCACTAAAACGACAATTGTAAACTTTTGCATCATTACCCTATCCTTTGCATTCGTTATATTCATCATATAATGGACCCATTTGGGATTTGTTTCATCTTTTCCACATTGTTTTCATTTTTTTCTACCTTCGAATCATACTATTACATTTCTGTAAAACTGCTTGTGATTGAATGTATGATACTTTAATTCTATTGTCAAGAAAAAGAAGCTATATAATGGGATGCAACGGTATAATAGCTTATCGTACTTGAAACCGATCTTCAAACTAAATCACCCCAAAAACTAACAACTCTTGCATTCATCGCAGTTGTTGTTTCAAAAGTTGTTTAGACTCAATGGCATAAATCTTCATAAATATCTTGTATATTGGTTCTTTTATCCTACAACGGCCCAATAGACTTTATTCGTTCGAGGATTGTATGTTTGTGAAGATCCCGCCTCCAGAAACAAATGCATCGAGACCATTCAACAGGAATTAGATGCACTCAAAGAAAGACTATATAGTTCCTCGATGTCTTCTTCCAAGAATGCTTCTTCTCATAAAAATAGAAGAACTCTATCGCGCGATGAAGTGATGGAAAAAGCAGGATTCATTCTCAAGGACACCTATGCAGGAAAGTATTTCCATGTGTATACCGAGGAAGGACTTCTTTCAGCAAAATCAAAAAACGCCTGTAAAGCGTCCTTTCGATTTTACTATGACATTGTAGAGGAAAAAGTAAAAGAAGATCAGAGACTGGATGGGACCTTTCTTATTCAAACCAATCAAAGAAACGAATGATTGAAATCTACAAACATCTCAATACCGTAGAAAATGCATTTCGAATCCTGAAGAATAATTTGGATGTTCGTCCCACCTACCACTGGAAAGAAAATCGAGTCAAAGGACATCTCTATACGTGTGTAATCGCCTATTCAAAGATAAAAGTTTCCAGGGTTGTCTAGGCTTTTTGACACACTTTCAATCTATCACGTGGCGAATATGGTGTATCGGTTTGAACACCGGTTTCAAAAGCCTCTTCACTACTATGAGAACCTCCGACACTCCACAATCAGGGGTGAATTTTCGTACGTTCCTACTCGGGGTCTTACACTTGTAAGTTTTCCTACTTCCTCAGCGTGGAGCCTCTCATGTTCCGTTTTCTGGTCTGGAATAGCCTCATGCCATCTGCATCCCGGATGCCAAGGGGTCGATACAGGTCACTGACCTCTCTCTTCTTAACGTAGACGGGAAACAATAATTTTGACATCGGCTACCACTTTCGAGACCTTATCAATGGTTCACTGGTGTTCATCTTGCTATTCCGTATCTGACTGCTCTTGCAGCATTTTCCATGGATACTCACTACCCTGTCTTTTGAACAGAGCAGCTCCAGGTGGTTTGAAGCCTTCTCCTGAAGTATCCTGTTCTTACTCATGACACACTACGTCCCTCTGAGTGATTCATACGTTTGTATGGATTAATCGAGCACTACTTCATAGATGCCTGTTTCAGGGGTAGTATTGGAAGCTTCTTTCATCCAGTTTATACTTCCCTCCTCAGCATCATAGTAATAGCTTTGGTTTGTTCTTGCTTCTCCGCTAAAACCGCACCAATCACGAATTGAAAGATTCATGCTGTCAGGTACCAACTCCAGAGATATGAAAGGATCCTTATCCAGCTCTGTTATCCACTTTCGAACCAGAGGACGGTAAGATGAATTCGTCAAAGAATAGAACCCGATTTCATGGTAGTATTTTCCCCTGGCTTTCTTCGATGCCTTCAAATTATATTGCACCACATACCATCGCTCCCTAGTAAAAAAGCTCCATTGCTTGTTTTCCTCCCGGTGTTCCCATAGGATATCTGATGCCGCTCGAAACAAAGATAGAGTGTCGCTATTCACAGTCTTTTCTTTCATATTCTGCAACTCTTCAGGAGTATAAATTTCAGGTCGACCTGGCTGAAAATCTGCGATAGTAATAGTATCGGAAGCTATGTGATACCTGTACTCCACCAGGGTAAAATTCATCATTCCTTCGGCAATGGATTCAGTAAAAACAATATCTCCATTCTCCAAAATGTCCGAAATCGTAGAGATGCTCCCATAAGAAGTCCCGAGCCAGTTCTGATCAAGTGTTTTTGTGTCAGTCAGGAGAGGGTTTACGTAGTGATCAAATTTAACCAAGCACTTTTGAAGCTTTTCCGTCGGAATTTCCCACATCCAGATTTCTGAACACCCCCCATAGGAAGGGTTTTCCCTCAAATTAGTAATATGCTCTGTATCCTGCGCATGAATGTTAGCTGAAGTGATAAAGTACAGATTTTGATCTTTCTGATAGCTTCGGATAGGCACAATAGTCAGTTGTTGCTCGAGGTATTCAGGCAAAGAGCTCAGTTCGTGGAAAGAGCTATCAGAAAAAAACTCCCTATTAATTTCTTCTTTTTCTGCTTGAGATAGCGAAGAGGGTACAGGACGACAAGCAAAAGCAAAGAAAAGCATCAGAGAAAGCAAAGTCACGAGTCCAGTTTTCCGCATTATTTTATAATTCTCTCTTCCGAAAGCTTAATCGATGTTCCATCATCATCTACCCGATATAGTTCGACAATGATCTCTTTGTCTGAGCGCTTAATGAGGAGGTAAGTTCTTGTCGGATAGTTTTCCACATGATCAATCCAAGTCCCACTATTGGCGTATACCACCTCATTGCCATTACTATGAGTCATTTTGCTAATCTTGGCTTCATGAGTATGGCCGAACACCACCAGTTTTGTAGTGGGATCATAAGTAGCATATTGCATACTCGCTTGTAAATCGGTAAATTCATTCGATGCTGCTCCAACAACAGCTTCTTTAAGATTGATTGGAACATTAACTCTATTAATCGTCTGTCTTTCATCCCAGTTTTCCACAATACCATTATATAAACTCACAGAAATATCCCCATTGCTATTCTGAAAAGGAATTAAATCACTAATAGCAAAAGTACCGGAATAGCCATCTATGTGGGTTTTGATTACCTTATCAGAGAAGCTCTCGCTCACAGGTAGTGCAGTTAGTAAAAATTTCCAATTCATAAAATAATAGTAGTAAGCCATTTGAATCGTATCTTCGGCATTGGGCTTAAGATCAGAAAAAGTGTTGCTAGTGTTTGGTTGCCCTTCTACTACATCTGAAGTGGCTATTCTGGTAAAGAAATAACCACTGGGTAAAATTGACTTTTCACTTTTAACTATATCTCGGTT
>CAYRWA010000065.1:0-10887 GCA_964427915.1 uncultured Caldisericota bacterium | reverse complement strand
AACTACGATAGTGCGGGGCGATTAACCTCCATTGTGGATCCTAACAGTCAAACTATTTCTAGCTATAGCTATGATGCAAACAATCAAGGATTGTTATCGGGTATTACGTATACAGGAAACAAATCAGCAACGCTTACGTGGAATGCTAAAAAGCAAATCACCAATTATGTCTATACGGATAATTCTACCCAGCCTGCTACGACCAAAGCATGGGAAATGACGTATTATGATGATGGCAGGGTAGCGACGCATACCTATTCTCTCAATGATGCCTATCAATACGAATGGAAGTATTACTATTCTCCCTATGGCATTGACAAAGCACTGAAGTATAGTGGAGGACAACTCCTGATTACTATTGATGCAACCACAGCTCCCAATGGACGCATGGTATCGCTATACTATCAAGACCATACCTGCCAAACCAATTGCTTTACAGGAGAAGCTTTTGCTGCGTATGACCCCTGTGGGAATATGATTTCCCTGGTGGCACAAAGCACTGGAGCAGAAGTATGGGCCAGGGCTGTGGATAAGAATTCCAATCAAGTCATTGGAAGCTACAATCCACATGCAGTAGAAATTCCTTTTGTAGGAGACGGTACGGTTATGCCTCCCTACGAAGAACCCATTGTAAGTCCCATTGCCTTCACGATTGGCAAAGGTGGATTCAATGTCAAGGATCACCTTGCCAGCAATACAGATCTAACCGTCGCCATTGGTCAGAATGGAGCCAATGCTTCCATTTATGGCGATGATGATTGTGAAGAGGAGGATATTTGTTGTACTTTAATGCAACATTTTGTTAATGCTTCATTGAGAAGGTCACATTGGCGTAATCAAAAAAGTCAAATTGGTAGCACTGGTGCTTTCAAGTCATATGTTCCAGTATATATATATGTTTCGTTTGGGGTTGACCCTCCTCCTCCTGTAGTTACTACCGTAGAGAATTGGATGCTTAAGAAATTTGCACTTTGTTTTGCAATAAGTGATAGATCTCCTGAGTCCATTCGTAAGTGTGCGAAAGCGAGTTTCAATCGCACAAATGCAATTCAAGAAATGAGAGAACATTGTCATAATGAAATGATGAATGCTGAGAAAGAAGCAACTGATCTTTGTGATGAAATGTGCAAAAAAGGTTGTGATATAAGGTCTGATTTCTATAGTATTCAAGATAAATGGCTTGGAACCGTAGGCAATCAAAAATGTAACTGCGCTAAGGTTAAATGAAAAGTAATAATAGAATAAGAATCACTATTTTTCCCTGGTCTTATTTAGTTTGTTTAATTTTCCAATGAGAATAGTGTTAAAAAATGCATTAAGTATGTTTTCCAGAAATTTCTGGAAAACATACTTAATCTATATTCCAAGATAATTACATTAAAAATAGGTATTAATATAAACATATTTTATTTATGTTGGAGTTAAGACAATTATGAAAAGTGTACATTCGAAAGTGTAAAGAGTCCAAACAGATTGACATACTGGTACACTGAAACAAAATCCAAGGAGGATTTTAATGAATTTAAAAGTTTTATCTATTATGCTTTGTGTATTTGTTTGTATTAGTTTTCAGGGATCTATACTAGTTTCTCTAAATTCCACAAAATATCCAGAAGTTTCTCACCAACCTACAATTCTAAGCCAAACAGAAACTATCAAATCCACAATTGACACAACCACTGCCAAATCTGTTCTCTCTTCTTCGCAATACTTCACAGAAAACAAAGGACAATGGAATCCTGAAATTTTATACATTGGAAATACTTCTTTTGGAAGAGTTTCTTTTACAACTAGTGGGATATACTATGAAATTAAACAAGAACAATCGGAAAAATACATATCTCTTTCATTTGTAGAACCTAATATACCAACAATAAAAGGATCGGATCTTTTATTGCATCATAATAACTATATGCTTGGAAACTTGGAAAAATGGGCTATTGGTTGTAAGAACTACGCTACTATTGTATATACCAATATCTGGACAGGTATTGATCTATCTTATTCATTTACAGCCGAAGGTTTAAAATATAAATACTATTTACACCCAGAAGCCAACATAGATGACTTGAAAGTTAAAGTAACAGGTGCTACGCTTAAAGAAGAAAACACCGCATTAATACTTGACAGCATTAAAGGTCACACGTTCACACTTATTGATGACGAATTATGCACCTTCACTAAAGATTCAAAACAAGAACTTACATCTTCTTTTGTAATAAACGGAAATAACATTTATTCTTTCAACATTGAATCATTACTAGAAGCACGTAATGAAACAATTGTTATTGATCCATGTGTTTACTCTACGTACATTGGTGGAAGTGACGATGATTATGGTTATTCTATAGCGGTTGATGACCAGAACTGTGCTTACATTGCAGGTTCAACCCATAGTAAAGATTTCCCAGTGAATAAAACTGTAGACGGTGAGAAAGCACCAGGTTATGAACAAACATACAATGGGAATATAGATGCTTTCGTAGTAAAATTAAATCAAGAAGGTACTCAAATTGTATACTCTACGTACATTGGCGGAAATGGGTATGATTCGGCGTCTTCTATTGCACTGAGTAGTGATTATTGCGTATACCTGGCTGGTGGAACTCAAAGCAATAACTTTCCAGTGAATAAAACTGTAGAAGGTGAGAAAGCACCAGGTTATGACCAAATATGTAATGATAAATTTATGAATGCTTTCGTAGTAAAATTAAATCAAGAAGGTACTCAAATTGTATACTCTACGTACATTGGTGGAAGTGACTTTGATTATGGTGATTCTATAGCAGTTGATGATCAGGATTGTGCATACGTTACAGGTTCAACCCGTAGTAAAGATTTTCCAGTGAATAAAACTGTAGAAGGTGAGAAAGCACCAGGCTATGACCAAACATACAATGGGAATATAGATGCTTTCGTAGTAAAATTAAATCAAGAAGGTACTCAAATTGTATACTCTACGTTCATTGGTGGGAATGATGATGATCATGGTTATTCTATAGCGGTTGATGATCAGGATTGTGCATACGTTACAGGCTCAACCCGTAGTAAAGATTTCCCAATGAATAAAACTGTAGATGGTGAGAAAGCACCCGGTTATGACCAAACATACAATGGGAATAAAGATGCTTTTGTAGTAAAATTAAATCAAGAAGGTACTCAAATTCAGTATGCTATTTTTTTAGGCGGAGAAGAAGACGACGTAGGTATTTTACTTACATTAGATAAAAATCAATTTATATATGTAATCGGTTCAACTTGTAGTAAAGATTTCCCAATGAATAAAACTGTAGATGGTGAGAAAGCACCAGGTTATGACCAAACATACAATGGGAATAAAGATGCTTTCGTAGTAAAATTAAATCAAGAAGGTACTCAAATTGTATACTCTACGTTCATTGGCGGAAATGATGATGATCATGGTTACTCTATAGCAGTTGATGACCAGAACTGTGCTTACATTGCAGGTTACACTAATAGTAAAGATTTCCCAATGAATAAAACTGTAGACGGCGAGAAAGCACCAGGTTATGACCAAATATACAATGGCAATAAAGATGCTTTTGTAGTTAAACTAAAACTAAAAACAACGAAACCTGTTGAGTTAATAATTACATTACAGATAGGCAATGTAAATGCAAAGAAAGAATCTACTGATGGAAGTATTAATGAAACTGTAATGTTAGATGCTCCTCCAATAATCATTAATAGTAGAACTTTAGTACCACTGCGTTTTCTTGCAGAATCTTTTGGAGCTACGTTAGGATGGGATGGGAAAGAAGAAAAAATTCAGATTAAATATGATGATATGTTGATTCATTTGTGGCTACATCGAAAACATGGAAGAACATATGATGCGTTAATAGAAAGAGCAGGGGAAACTCCTGAAGAAATATCATTAACTACTCTTCCATTCATCATTAACGGAAGAACAATGGTTCCACTAAGATTTATCAGTGAAATATTTGGAGCTACACTTGAATGGAATGGTGAAACAAAAATCATTAAACTAAAGATTGAGATGAAAGAAGGCAATATGCGAAAAAAGAAGTCCTCGATTCGGGACGAAAAAGAGAATCTACTTGTCGCATCAAAGGAATTGTAATACACTAACTGTGTAACACTGTGGAAGAGAAACTGAAAAAACATTGTACATTGAAAACGAAAAGAGTGGTCAGTTTGGTCCGACCGAAGTGGTCAATTTGACCGAAATACTTACTATGATGCAAACAATCAAGGATTGTTATCCAGTATTACGTATACCGGAAACAAATCAGCAACGCTTACATGGAATGCCAAGAAGCAAATTACCAATTATGTCTATACCGATAGTTCTACACAGCCTGCTACGACCAAAGCATGGGAAATGACGTATTACGATGATGGACGAGTAGCGACGCATACCTATTCTCTCAATGATACGTACCAATACGAATGGAAGTATTACTATTCTCCTTATGGAATAGAGAAAGCACTGAAGTATAGTGGAGGACAACTCTTGATTACCATTGATGCGACTACAGCTCCCAATGGACGGATGGTATCGCTGTACTATCAAGACCATACCTGCCAAACCAATTGCTTTACAGGAGAAGCTTCGGCTGTGTATGACCCCTGTGGGAATATGATTTCCTTGGTAGCAAACAGCACAGGAGCAGAAGTATGGGCCAGAGCAGTGGATAAGAATTCCAATCAAGCCATTGGAAGCTACAATCCCCATGCAATAGAAATGCCTTTTGTAGGAGACGGTACGGTTATGCCTCCCTACGAAGAACCCATTGTAAGTCCCATTGCCTTCACCATTGGAGGAAGTGGATTCAATGTCAAAGATCACCTTGCCAGCAATACAGATCTAACCATTGCCATTGGCCAGAATGGTGCCCATGCCTCTATTTATGGCGATGATGATTGTGAGGATAGTATTTGTGGAGGAGCCAAAACTGATTATGATATGTTTTGTGAGTGTATGGAGACATGTTATGAGAATAAAAGTGATGGGACCTGGGGTCATTGGGAAGATGATTTACGGAATATTACACTTTGGAGTATAGATACTTATGTGATAGATAGTTTTTGGGTTAATGTGTTTTGGGATGCTTTGGGTGTTATTGGGTTGGCCCTTGCTAGTCATGGACTATCTCTAATAATGGATGCAGCAGTAGCATTAACGATCAGCATAACAGTAGGCGTATTGAAAGTTTCAGTAGAGAATTGGTTAAATTCTGAAAATCCCACACCCGAAGAATATAACAAAGCTAGAAGCGATGCCATAAAAGAAAGAAGGGAGCTTGAAGAAGCAAATCCTTGGTTGAAGGATCAAACACTATCAAGTGCTAGAGCTCGAGCAATTAGAAATTGCTTATCATCTTGTTCCCATCATATTGACAGAGATATCGCACAAATTGAACTTTCAACAGGAAGGATGTGCCCGTGAATCTACAATATGATTTAGTTCTTTGTCTCTGTTTTTTATTTTGTTCAATATACTCTTTAACTTGGCTGGTCACGTACATCTTCCATAAAACGTTGCTAGTGCATGGAACAATCTTAGCAATCTACTATTTCATCCAGTGGACATTTCTACTTTGGGTCATATCGTACCTGGTGCTATCAAGATTTGATTTGGGTGTTGTTCTGCGTTTTGATTTCATCTACCACTCCTTTGGAATGATTGTATTGTTAATTGCAATCCATATAGTACTATTCCTGTTTTGCTATCAAAAAGCAAAAAAGACCTGGGAGTTTTTCTGGTTTGAAGGAGACTTCTTTGATTCTTTTCGCAAAATACTAGACGCACACAACCTTCCCTTTATAGAACACTGGAAAAGCAACAATGAAAGAACAAAGAACTTGTTTCTAACCGATCTAAACGAATCCATTACAATTACATTTTACAAGGGCAGTAGAAATGTTACTTTTGTTCACAAAAAGGGCATCCATCAACATCTGTTTAATGATGTATATGAAGAACTGAAAGAGAAATCTTCCTTCACTTCGCAGTCACTAAAGATCTGGATTATTGTAGTTTTTGGAGCGTTAACCATTGTATTTGCATCAATCGCAATGCTGATTATTGGATTGGTTCAATGAAACTTCTTTTTTACGGCAATACCAATTCTCCAGATTTCTATACAACCAACAACGCTTTTCAAAAGACAATTAATGGAGAACAGCAATCTTGTTTCATTTCTATTTTAGATTGGTCGCAGAACGAATTGAAGTATTCTTCTTATCTTGGTGGATTAGAACACGAGCTTTCATTTGATTGTTTTCTCGTTGATGATGGTTTTCTGGTTACAGGATTAACACGATCCTCTGATTTCCCCGTTTCACATTACTCACGAGACAAGTGGGTAATGAAGGGGAGAGATAGAAGTTATTTTGTGTGTTGGTTTTCTCATGATGGAGCACTTTTGTATTCTTCTTTGTTCCACGATTCCAACTTTGGTATGTGCTCAAAATCGATACTGCAAGACGATGCATTATTTCTATTTGGAGAAACTCAAGGTATGATCATGAAGGGGGCTTTTATGGAAATTCCCATTTCTTCTTTCCAGCGAGTAGAATGGAACCCCATTAGAGAGTAGAGGTAACGAAGGCTCCTCCCAAAGAAGAGCCATCTTCTTTGGGAGGAGTTATGAACACGAAAAAAATACAAAGATGGATAGTGAGGTTACATAATGATAAATAATTCAGTGCTCAGTTTGCACCGTCGTCTAATACTCGTTAAAGTGGAGGTTAACTATGAACGCTAGAAAACGTAAATTTAAAGCTGGTCAAACATTTTTCGGATTGCTACTGTGCTTGTTTCTCTTTGCTACGATTGCATCTTGTACAAACATAAATACATCAATCGACGCAATAGAACCATTATCAAACCATCAACTAGCTGCCAGTAATCCTAGTCCTAAAGTCATAAAGCATGACGAATGGGTATATTTTGTTGGCACTTCTCCCGAGAAGGTGGGATTGTTCAGAATGAAACATGACGAATCCAGTTGTATCCATTTGTTAGAGGAAAAATATATCTACCCTATGTTTTTGCACAATGACTGGATTTTTTATTCTATCGACCCACCACTTGGACCTGAAGGTCCCTATGGACCTGGGGGTTTTTTTAAGATCAAAACAGACGGCACAGATAAACAAAAGATTAACGATGATGCAAATATTATGGGTATCATTGTACAAGATGAATGGATCTACTATTCTACGGGGAACAATCTAATCAAAATGAAAACAGATGGTTCTGGAAAAGTACATCTTGATGAGGATGCACTTGATCTTCAGATATTTAACAACTGGATCTATTACACAAAGTACAACAAAAGAGGTATCTACAAGATTCGAACCAATGGGAGTGAGAAAACTAGAGTTTGTTCCATACAACCAATGTATTTTGTAGTGGTAGGAGATTGGATTTTCTATCAATCTGATCATTATCTTTCAAGAATAAAGACTGATGGAACCCAGCAGAGTAATATCCTGAAGATTCAATCTTTTTCTTTAGAATTTGATGACGGTTGGTTGTATTTTGCCAATGTAGATGATGATGGAAAATTGTACAAAGTGAAAACAGATGGATCATCCCTTAAAAAAGTATCCGATAACAACTCTATGTTAGGATGTACCATCCTCGGTGATTGGGTATACTATTACAATGAAGGCTTCCTTTACAGAGTGAAAAAGGATGGAACAGAAGATGGAAAATTTGAGTATATCAATCTATGTTCAGCAAAAGAATGATTTTTCTGTATCTTTTCTCATCAAGAGTATCTAGTGGTGCAAGTACAGAAACAGATAAATTCCATATTCATGGAGTTTTATAGTTAAGATAGAAAAAGAAACTTGAAACCTACTACCAGAGGAAAGAACAAATACCTTCCCTCTGGTAGTGAAAAAACAAGGTGGTGTTTAAATAAATATAAGTTTGTGCTCATTAAGAAGATTTGAAATGTCTTATCAGTCTACTTCTCAAACCAACTGCATTACAGGAAAAGGCCACAATCTTTATGGGATTGATATTCCTTTTCAATTTGATGGACGAGATGGAACTATGACTGCTACCTATGGAGATGCCACGCCTCAAGTTCTTGTTTTGCAAGTGCATAGCAGCTCTCGCATCAGTATTGGTAATCTAGCTCCTATCCTTGCTCCCAAAGTACTGTGCTGCTATGTCAATGGACACGGAGAAGAAGCTACATGCCCTGCTGATGGTGGACCTGAGGAGGAGTGTCCAGCAGGAGAAGGGGATTGTGGGGATTCTGTCGGTTCTTGTGATTACGATAGATGTGAAATACTCTTTGAAAATTCAGATAGTACTGAGCTCAAACATGATTATGAACCTTCTGAGTATAACTGTACCTTGATAGATTGTTGTTTCAATTTATACAAATCCTCCTTAATGAGATATTTTGAAAAACTTGAAGGTTTTTTTGAACCTTTACCTCCCGTTAAAATAAGCCCTACTGACGAAGACGAAGGTCCATATATTTATTTCTATACAGCATCTGATAGAGAGTGTAGTTTGGGAAATTGGCATTATAACAATAACAAGGAGTGTGAAAAATGGTTAAAAAACAATTAAGTAGCTTTTATATGATTATATGGATTAGCATTTTATTGATACCTATTATGTTTATTGTATCAGGCTGCACAAAATACTTAGACAAAAATGATACAAAATCCCAACTCGACAAACCTATCTTGTATTTTTTAGACTATCGTAATGTAACAAAACAAAGGGATACAATCTTTGGAGCTACAATTCTAAAAACTCTTCTTGATGAAGAAAACAATCTGATTATGGTTGGGGCAACAAATGCTTCTACGCTGCCAGTAAGAAATGCTTTTCAACACGAATTGACTGGTGATGAAGATGGTTTCGTAGCTACATTAAATCCAAACGGAGAAATCAAGTGGTGTTCCTACCTGGGTGGAATTGGAAATGAAGCCTTATACGATGTATATATCAATGATTCTAGCAATATTGTGGTAACGGGTTTAACCAATTCCATGTATATCCCTTCCTGTAGTGAAGATTCATTTGCAGACCAAAATCAGCTTTTTCAAGCAACCATCACTCCAGAAGGAAAGTTTTTAAATTCACGTTTTAGTTACAATCCAGATCTAGATTTTGCACAGTTGATATATAACTTCCACATAGAATCCAATGACAATGGTCATCTAATTATGGCAGAAATCAATGAAGTATCGTTGGATCGTTTGAAAGATTTCCCCTTATTTGCTTCGGTAGATAACCTTAAAGAATACTCTTATGGTTTGATAAAGACAAACTCCAAACTGCAGGTACAATGGATCAAAATGATTCCTGCTACCGATATCACAAGAGTTACTGATTTTTTCGAAGAAGAGGCAACTCAGCAAACTTTCATCGCCGGGTATCATAGTACAAAGGCAAACCAGGATGCCACAGTAATGTGTATAGACTCCAAAGGGGAACTCCTATGGAAAAACGAATGGGATGATGGGAAAGTAAGTGATTTATATGCCATGCACATAGACCATGAAAACCATTCCTTGATTGCCTATATCATGAGTGAGTATGAAAACGGTGAAGAGTTCAAACACAAACATACTCGTTATCGAATCAAGATATCCAAAGACTACTCGGATACTGATCAATGGACAGGAGAGGAGTTGGCCATACCTCCAACCCTTAGTAGCATCGAATTCAATCATTATGCTCGAAATTCCAAGGGATCTTTAGCTATTGAATCGAAACCAACTGTATTCGATTCTCTTGATGATCTTCTCCTGGTCGATGCCTACCAAGAATACCCATTCGGAACCAAAGATGCTTCAGACATACATACTGTTTACCTTCGAACCATTGATCCTTCTGGAAAAGTTCACTATGCTACCTTTTATGGAGGAACTGAACGAATGTCATCCTTGTTCCCCCGAAGGATTCTTCTTACGGATACTGGTATCCTTTATATGACAGGTTTTATCAACAATCTGGATGCAGAAGATTTAAGCTATATAGGAATAGATCCTGCAATTCATGAAATGCGAAACAGACTAGCATTTGTGACCACATTTGACGAAAATGGTCAGCAGAATAGCATCATTCTATTCGGGCTAGAATCGGAATAGAACGATCCACTCCTTCCGATAATCAGAAACGGAGGAGAGGGTCGAATGAGAAAATGATGTTTCAGGTTGAAGTTAATATTGTATTGAACATTTCTCAAGAAGAACCAGTGGGAAGGATCTTATCCTTCCCACTGGTTTACAAACAAAGGGGTGTTATTTGAATCATGCATGTACTACTACGGATGACAATTGGACAGTTCCAAAAAAGTAGACACTCTGATTCAATCCGATCAATCGATGATTGTACTGGGAAGCAGTCTATATATACTCCTTTCTCTTGCAATAGTGGTATAATGGATAAAATTCACCGAAAGGCGGTTGATTCCAATGAAGAAACAACTACTGTCTGTGTTCATTGTTTTGATTGCTTTGTGTCTTGTAGCTGTTGGTTGTAAAGATATTACGGGATGATTTTGGTCGAGGAGCTTTCATTTTAGAACGTCCCGACGATGGTTGGGCATTCGGTAAATACAAGGTGATTATTCGCGGACGGGGACTTTCTGTTACATTGCCATTTGAAATCTACGATGGACCTACTATTTCTGAACCACTTCCGTTTGAAAATGGGAAGTTCACATTAGCGCCCAAACCGGGTTGGTACTATACTCATTGGGAGTATGTTCAAAATCCAAATGACACTTCTGTTGTTGGAGGCATACAAGGACGCTTTGCCACAGGTGAAATCTATACCGATTATGTTGAAGGAATCGGTGATAAGAATAAATTTACTACGAATGCTTCTCGCAGTTTCAATGGTAAAATTATTGC
>CAYRWA010000064.1:0-4423 GCA_964427915.1 uncultured Caldisericota bacterium | reverse complement strand
AATAGTAGCAACACCGAACTTCGTATGATCTGTCAAACCTTTGTTGGCGGGACGCCAGTTTTTACCACCATCTTCACTGATATGAAAACCATTGCAATCACCCCCAGCTAGGATTCGGTCTTTCTGATGAGGATCAAAAGCAATTATGGTTTGCCCACCGCCCCCATTTAATCCACTAGCAGAAAAGGAATAGGATGTTTCCTCGGAGAATTCTCTTATAAAAAGCGCAGTACTTTTTGGGGACAGTGAAAACAAAACCAAAACCATGATGATGGTTAGGCTAAGGTATTTCATTGCTGCCCTCCGTTTTATTGTATTTTTAGACATAATTTTTGACCACCATTTTTCTTCAATTTACTTTCTCATAGCTACTTGTTTGCGTTTGATAGGCATTTTTTCGATCGCATAGCGAAGGGATGTTCTGGGCATGCTTGATTTATACTTCATGACATAGTCGAAAACTTCAGTTTCATGTGTCTGACTGGCTACTTTCAGCAGCCAACCATATCCTTTTTGAACCATATCGTCGGTGTCGAGTAACAGAATGCCAGCGATATGGAATACTTCTGCTAAGAACATTCCTCTTCTAACGGGAACAATGAGTGATACGGCAGAAGCTCTACGCACCCATCGATTATTAGATTCAGCCCACTTGTACAGTTCTTTTATGTGGTCGGGATACATTTCCAAGAATGTGCCAAGGGTGTGATTGCAAAATGTATCACAAGAGGCCCAGTTGGAAATATAGTGAAAAACCCATTCTTGAAACTGCTGAAAATCAGTAGGCTTGTATTGCCTGTGTAAGCGGTGAGACCAGTCACAGGCAATAAAGGTTTCTTCCAAGTATCCTGAAGCCCACAAAGAGGAGCATGCTGAAAACACCTCTGCCTTGGGTTTCGATTGAATATCTTTAAAATGTCTCTTTGCGATATCTTTTACAAGAGATGTTTTTACGCCATAGGAAAGAACAGTTTCCTTAAAGAAGCGTTTTGTTGATTCTTTCGTTTTTGGGTCCCAATGCTTTTGGAGATCTTCGCGAATATGTTGTACAATGCGTTTATTTTCCATATAAAAACTATATCACGATCTCTTAGAAGAGACTACTGTTTTGCTTGAAAATGTTCCAATTTTCCTGCACTACCATACAATAACTGGTTTAAGACCATAGTTTTTCAAGGGCATTGACTTTGGAGTGAAGCTTTTCTCGAAGACCAATCATCCAGGCGGGTTCGTTGTCTTCTCTTTCTACATTGTTACTGCATTTTCATGTAGAAAAGGAGCGCATTGCGTTGGTTCTTGGATATCTAACATGGTTGGAAGAACCACTTTCCAATCTCGATTTTGAATGACGTATTGTCTAGAATCATTTTTTCGTTGTCTCCAGCGATCGGGATGTTCTGTTTTTTCATTCCAGAAAAATTCGATAGCATCTACCCATGTCTGTGGTTTATCAGTAGAACATACGAAACCCGTTTTTGTATCTGCAACAATTTCTTTGGGTCCACCTTTGTGACTTACAACGGCTGGTAAGCCACACAGTTGAGCCTCCAGAACAGACATTCCAAATGTATCGGTATTGCTTGGGAAAACAAAGATATCTGCCTGTTGATATAGCGTAACAAGGTTGGACCTTTCAAGCCTTCCAAGCCATCGAATAGAAGAATCTGACAAATATTTCTCGTCCAGTTTTTTCATCAACGGTCCATCCCCTGCCATCCACAACTCAAACTGAGGGTTTGTTTCCCTGGCTTTTTGAAAAACGCTGAGAAGGAATTCAATATTCTTGTCTTGCGATATTCTTCCTGTGTATAGCATAACAAATCGATCTGAAGGAGAAACATGCGAAGAACAAAAATCAAAAGTACTGGTGTCAATTCCTTTGGGACGCCATTGGATTTTATTCTCGGCAATCCCCAAATCAACAAGTTCCTTTTTATAAGCCATGGAATGAACAATGACTGTATCCATTTGGCCATAAAACCACTTTTCGTACCATTTCATTGTGTGGTGTACAAAACCTTGATCGGTAAGATCTTGCACCTGCTTAGTGTGATCAGTGTGATAGATTCCTACGGTTGGAATATGAAGCAAGTTAGCCATGAGGACTCCTAGCATGCCCAATGGACCTAATGTAGAAATATAGATGTGGGTTGGATCTTCTTCACTAATTCTTTGCATAGCATGTAACAGGGAGGGCAATCGTAATTGGTAGTGTTCATAAAATGGCAAGGGGATTTCGTAAATACTGGATAGATTGATTATATCTTTATTCTCTTCTGAACGATGGCCTTCCATATTTTCGGAGACAACAAATTTGACAGGAAGTTGTTCTCGTTGTGAAATTGTAAAAATATCACTAAGTGTTGCAGAAACGCCATTCAAATCGGTGAATGTATCCGTAAACCAAAGAATTCTTTTTTCCGATCTTTGCTTATTTGGATACCACTGCTGCAACTCTCGAAGAATTCTTTTCTGTTGGTTTTGCTCACGCATTGTGACCATAAAAGGAGATACTGCAAGAATAGCTTCAAAGATCATCATACTCTTGGATAAAATGGATCGCAAGCGACCTTGTTTAAAATCTTCAGATATGCTGGATACGGCCTCTACAATCATTTGATCAACAATGGTTGACACTGCCCTATACAGTCCGTCAATTCTTTCATCCATTGTTGTTTTGTTATGCAACAAATGCAGAAGAGTTTTGATGATAGAGGGAACAAACTCCTTTTTCTTTAGTAGAGAAAACCAATACCATATGGTAAGATTCATCTTTGTCCATAGGGATAGCTTTTGTGAATCAAAGATGGTTTCTGCCAATTTCCCACTAAACTTTCGTGCATATTTCGGTTGTTTGTGTTGAAGACAATGATGCGTTATCTTAAGAAAATTGGCAGTCATATAGCGGTAATTTCCATTGTTTCCCATTGCTTCTGAAGTCTGATTCCGTAATTCATCCAAAAAGCAGTCTACACTATTACATTGGCATTGTGTAAAGGTATGGCCAATCCAAAGACCTGAATGGTCATCCGAACCACCTGTATACCCTTTTTTACAGGATATTGGGTATGACAATGGAATATTGTGTTTTAAAGCAAGTCTTTCCATTTCTTTTTCATCCAACTGGTCTATCGTATTTCTCCATATTCTATTGCTAGCAGAACTACGACAACCATTGATAGTTTCAAAGTTGTCGAACAGAAGAATGAGTTTTTCAAGGTGTTCCAAAGTCAGCTTTTGATTCACTGCATAGGTAGCATGAGCTACTGCATGCGGTAGTTTTTCTTGGAAAATATACGTGCGCAATTCGTAGATGTTATGTCGTTTTTGGTTTAGCTCCTCAAACTGACTCTCTGAAAAACCATACACCAAGATGTGTACCTGCGTTTTATCTTCTGGAAAATAGGCAGTAAGTTCGACTCCCATGAATGTATCATCGGGATGTTTTTGCCTCAGCTTTTGAATACCTTCGATAGAATCATGATCTGTAATGGTCACATAGTCCATGCCCATTTTTTTTGCCATGCGATAGATATATTCTGGTTCTGTATAGGATTCATTAATTTGATTTTTTTGGAGAAAAAAAATTGAGCTAGTTCCAGAATACTTTGAATGAACATGAAGGTCAGCTTTTTTCATTATACTCTCCTCCGAGTGTTTGTTCTTTTCATCTTGTTTGTATTGTATCTTTCAGGTAGAAAGTATTGTTAACGATGGAACAAGAAATCGTTAAGATTCCATTAAGATGCATCATGGATACTAGGATTTCATAAAAACGTAAGTAGTATGATGACTATGAAAATCAATTATATAGTGATCAGTTTTTTGATCGGGTCTATTCCTTTTGCTGTTCTACTAACCAAGATATGGTGCCGGAGGAGCATTCAGGTCCTTGGGGACAAAAATCCTGGTGCAAGAAATGTGGTTCATAGCGTCGGGTTTTTGCCTGGCTTACTCACTTTGTTGCTAGATGCAGGAAAAGGGTTTGTCCTCATGTTCATTTTGCACAAGACAGATTCTTCTACAGCTCAGGTATTGGTATACCTTTTCATAGGAATGCTAGGTCACGCTTTTTCTCCATTTCTTCTTGGTACAGGTGGACAGGGAGTAGCAATGCTAATTGGGGCAATGGTTTGGTTGTTTCCAGTCCCAGCTTTTTTGTCCACGATTGTTTTTGGCATACTTCGGCAATGGGTCAAATCGTTTGACCTACGATACAGTCTAGTATTAGCACTATTCTGTATCGGGGTCTTTTTGTGTTATCCACTGCTTTGGAAGGACAGGCTTCTCCTTGTAGGGCTATTTCTTTTTCCCTTGGTCAAAGGGTTTTTGTTTCCCAAAGACTAGGGTTTTTTTCAAAGAATTTTTCATTGTACTAATGCTTACACTGTATAAGAAGATTGTAAAAAAATACAAAGTTAGT
>CAYRWA010000063.1:0-2933 GCA_964427915.1 uncultured Caldisericota bacterium | reverse complement strand
CCAATGCTTCGTTCATGGATGCAAAACTAGTAAACGGAGGCTTGGGTTTGAAGTAATTGTCTTTGATATATCCAACCAAGCGCTCAACGCGACCTTTTTAATGCAAAGCTTTGCATTACAAAGGTTATGAAAAGTTTTCCATAATGGAAAGCAAATGACTATTGACACTGATGCCATAAAAGGCTTTCATTTATTTACTTTTCATTATCCTCCCCTATAGTATGAAAAAGCATTTATGCTAATCATACGGGAGGTTTTTATGAGTATTTGTAGAACAGCGTTATCTCCTCTTATTCATGATGTCATTACTTACTTGACTAAAATGTCCTACTCTTCTTCTCGCATAGAACAATATCAATCAGCCTGGAATAAACTCCGGCTCTACATGCAAAATCATTCCCTGCATGAATTTAATGCAACAGTAGCGGAGTCTTTTGTGTATGATTTTCTTCATGAACGGCCCTTTGATGAGTTAAAACGAGGAGAAAAGGATATTATTCAATGTATAAACCTATTAACAGAATATCAAGAAACTGGCAATGTCAAATATCGACGTAATCAAAAATTTAGAGAGCTGCATGGTGAGATTGGGAAAGCAATGCGAGTGTTTCTTGATGACAAGAAACGTCGTTGTGTTGCCCAGTCCACAATTGAGGAATACAAGATCGTATTTCAGTTTTTTCTAGCTTTTTTGGACCGCAACCATATCCAATCGATTCATCAAGTCTCGATTCCCATTCTATTGCAGTATTGTAATCAAACCGCCTTTTGTACACCCTATGTACGTCACCGAGATACTCGCATTGTAAAACAATTTCTTCGCTATCTGTATGACCAATCCTTCACAGAGTACGATTTTTCACAGTGCATCCCCAAAGTCCGCTACGTGAAACAACCCAAGCTGCCTTCTACCTACAGCCAGCAAGAAATTGAATCGCTTCTGCAGGCAGTGGAAAGAAGCAGTCCAAAAGGAAAAAGAGACTATGCTATTCTCCTTTTGATCGCTCGATTGGGTCTTCGATGTTCCGATGTCTGTACAATGTGTTTTGAGAACCTACATTGGAAAACGAATCGGATTGAACTGATTCAGCAAAAAACCAAAAAACGGATTGAGCTTCCTTTGCTACAATATATTGGGGAAGCCATCATTGATTACCTGCGCTACGGTCGACCAAAATCAGCATTACCGTATGTTTTTCTTCATGCAGTTGCGCCTTTTGATCGATTAAACAAAAGCACCATTCATAGTATTGTCACTTTGTACTTGCGAAGAGCCAAAATCTCTATGGAACCAGAGCGAAAGCATGGTCCTCATGCACTACGTCATAGTCTAGTGGGAATTCTATTGGAAAAAAAGACTCCCCTTCCGATTATTTCCGAAGTCCTGGGCCATACCAACACCGAAAGTACTCGATACTATCTTCGTATTGACACCAATACTCTCAGGCAGTGCACCTTGGAAGTACCTACCATCTCCACTGCATTTTATCAGGGAGGTGTACGATGAGGGCATTTTGTAGTATATATGCTTCTCTGTTTGCTGATTTCATTGCTTTCAAACGGAACTTGGGTTACAAATTTGTGGGTGCAGAATATACATATCATCAGCTGGATGAACTGATCGAGAAAAGACAGGAAACCTCCATTGGAATCTCCAAAGATCTTTCAAGGGTTTGGAGCATCCAACGCCCCAATGAAACGGAGAGCACAAAATACAGAAGAGTGATGTATCTGATCCACTTTTCTGCCTATTTACAGAAACTTGGGTATACATCCTACATCCCTGTTTTGCCATCTTCCTACAAGAGTACTTTTATTCCATATATCTTTACGAAAAAAGAAATGGAATCCATTTTTGATGTTTGCGATCATATGCACCTTACCAATCAAATGAATTCCCATCTTTATGTGATGCCCTGTCTTCTACGGCTATTGTATGGAACAGGAATTCGCGTAGGAGAAGCGGTTGCATTGCGTAGGCAGGATGTGAATTTCCAAGACAATACTCTTTTGGTACACAATAGTAAGAATGGAAAACAGAGAAGAATTCCAATGGCTGACTCCCTGGCTAAGGTATGCAAGCAATATCAGAGTTCTTCTTACCATTTTATTTCTTCCGTAGATCAGCCTTTTTTCGTAAAACGTAATGGCGATCCCTGCAGTGCAAAAACAATCTATGAATGGTTTCGTAAAATTCTTTACAAAGCGGGAATTCCTCATAGTGGAAAAGGCAATGGGCCACGCTTGCACGATGTGCGCCATACCTTCAGTGTACATTCATTGGAATCCATGGCAAAACGCAATCTTGATTTGTATTACTCCCTGCCCATTCTTTCCGAATATCTGGGCCACCAGTCCTTAGAGGCAACAGAAAAATATGTTCGATTGACCGCAGAAATGTATCCAGATCTTCTTCAAGATGTGAGCCACGTTGGACTGTGTGTCTATCCTGAGCGTGAATACCATGAAGCCAACTAATTTTTCCAAAAGCCTTACGAAGTTCCTTACCTTGTACTTACCAGGCGAAAAAGGCATGAGTCAAAACACTATTCTGTCCTACAAGGATGCCTTTGTTCTTTTTCTTGTGTATGCTCACGAAGAGAAACAATTAGATGCCAATATCATTGAATTTCATCAAATTACACAAGAACTCATACTTGGATTTTTGGATTGGCTGGAAACAAACAGACATTGCTGTCCCGCTACTCGAAATGTTCGATTGGCTGCTTTGCATTCTTTCTTTCGGTATGTGCAGTATCAGAGTCCTGAACATGGGCATGAGTGGCAGAAGATTCTTGCGATTCCTGTCAAACGAGCACAAAAGGGTATAGTATCGTATTTAACGCTAGAAGCAATTCGAAACCTTTTGAAAGAACCCGATCAGCGAACCAGAAGAGGCAGGCGAGACTTGGCATTGCTATCGCTTTTGTATG
>CAYRWA010000062.1:0-2718 GCA_964427915.1 uncultured Caldisericota bacterium | reverse complement strand
ACGTTAATTCCATTACGTACTCCACACAGAAAATCAGTCACTTCCGGTATAGACATGAAGCTGTTAATCGTTTGTTACAGGAGGTTTATGATGCTGGAATTTGTTCGAATCCAACGATTTAAAACCTTGTACGATGCTTCTTTCCCTCTATCCAACCTGAATATTTTCAGTGGATTAAACGGAATGGGGAAATCTTCTTTTATACAAGTTCTTCTTTTGTTGCGTCAGTCGTTTGAAAAAGGATTGTTTCCAGCGAAAGGATTGTTTCTTCGTGGGGATTATGTATCGCTAGGGACGGGAAGTGATATTTTATCGGAAAGTTCAGACAAAGATGAGCTCGAATTTATACTAACCTGGTCTGATCGACAACCAGATCGCTATCGTTTTCGCTATTCTGCTGATTCTGATGTACAACCGCTTCTAGATTCTTCTGTAAGCAATGAACATTTCTCGGTCAATGTTTCTGAACATAAATCTCCATACAGTTTATTCAATACGAAGTTTCAATACCTTTCCGCTGATCGTATGAGTCCACAGACGATGTATGGAAAGTCGGATTATCACGTTGTTACAATGAATTCTCTGGGCAATCATGGGGAATATACTCCCCACTACATTGCAGAAAATGGGTTGCGAAAGATTTCTATTCCTTTTCTTAAACATGACAAAACAGAAGGATTATCTTTCATTGAGAATCTAAACGCTTGGATGGCAGAAATATCTCCCGGGATACGAGTGGAAGTAAAGTTACAAAATGAAACCAATTCGGTCGCATTGCAGTATTGCTTTGCCCAACATAATGATATTACAGCATCTTTCAAGCCCCAAAATGTAGGATTTGGTATCACTTTTGTACTTCCGTTGGTGGTGGCATTGTTAAAGGCAAAACCAGGAGACCTTCTTTTACTTGAAAATCCAGAAGCTCATTTACATCCTGCCGGGCAGTCGCTTTTGGGTAAATTGTGTGCACTGGCTTCACACCATGGTGTACAGCTTTGTATCGAAACGCATTCAGATCACTTTTTGAACGGAATGCGAGTGGCAGTGAAAGAAAATCAGATTGAACCCCAGGAAGTCAAACTATTCTTTTTGGAACGACAGGATTGTTCTGCTCATTACTCCACAGTAATTTCTCCATCAATTGACAGGGATGGACGATTAGATTACTGGCCAAAAGGGTTTTTTGATGAAACAAATACTGTGTTAGAAAAGCTTCTATGTCCTCCTGGCTAGTGTTCAATCACCATTCTCTTCCTTTTGAGGATCGGTATAGAGCGATACATGCCGTGCCTATCTTTATTCAGATTTGTTTGCAGGCCCGAAATAAAGGATTGAGCACCATATTAATGGAAGAACAGCAAGGTCAAAACTGGTTTCATATTGCCCTGGCTGAAGGATATTTCTGGAGAGACTGGCACAAACAACACAAAAGCATCGAAAAGGATCAGATTCAAGCCTTTTTGCAAATCGCTACTAGCAACTATCCCTTGATAGACGATACACTTGAATTTTTGCAGGTCACCATCGAATGGAATGGCAAAGTGGAGTATTCTGCCTTGGGAGCAGCAGCCTATTATCGAAGCCCACTAGTCAGTTTTCCCACAAAGCATCCTTGGAATTCTTCACCAATCCCTGTTACTACTCACCTAAAGGGGGAGAAGACAGAAGTACGTCTTCAGAATTTGTATCAGCTGGAAGGTATCGAGAAAATACTGGATGCACTGCAGAAGGAAAATGACTCATTTCTATTTTCAATCAAAGACTTGATTCAGAATATTAACAAACTGTATCCTCATATCATTTTTTGTGATACTATGGTGCAGTGTTTAAAAAAGTGGTCGTATCCTGAATCCATTTTCACTCAGACAAAGGAAATTCTGCGTTTGCTTGACTCCTTTGTTGAGAAATGGAAAACAGATGATGCCTTGTTTTATTCAGAGAAAGCCATTAGGGATTTTGGTTTGAATCATGAAGTGAGTGGTGAATCGGACACTGTAAAGCACAATCCCAAGCTGAAGAACATGAGAACCTTTTATCTTCCTGATGGCAGGAAACTTTTTTTTGAGCAACACATAAAGCTAACAAATGGATTTCGGTTGTATTTTTATCCTGATATGGCACAAAAGCTCATTTATATTGGCTACGTTGGTCCTCATTTACCAGCGAATTAACTTTCGAGCCAATACAGCTTGTGATCCGTCCTTTATTCCATGCTATTATGATAGACAACTCTACAATGGTGAGTAGAAGACTAGAAGCTGGTATTCAACCGATACATCGGATATGCCTTGTGGTGGTGGAAAACTATGTAAAAAAGTCTAGACAATCTTATGGACAAAACCATCGAAATTGGCTCCTGTATACGGATTTAGACCATTTTGTTGGAGTTAACAAAATGGTCAAGTTACCACCGCTAGTTCATCTGCTCGCAAGACATATTTTGGATAGTTATCTTTGATGCTGAGTAAACGGTTGTATTCCCATATTTAGATGAAAAACAAGTGTTTTGCGAATATAACCTTAAAAACTAACAATAACTTGATGAAAAAGTGGAGTATAATGTACAAGGTCGCAGTATTTTGTGCAATAGAATGCACAAAAGTACAAATATTGTTAACCTTGTGCAGTGCAATGCATAAACTTTATCTTTTTACCATTTCTGCTACTATATAACCATGAAAGTAATGCGTACAATGAAAATGATTCCAAGACCTATCT
>CAYRWA010000061.1:0-70197 GCA_964427915.1 uncultured Caldisericota bacterium | reverse complement strand
GTGGTAAATTGAGAGAATATGGAGCAGGAAGAAAAGCAGCAACCAGAAGAATAGGAATAGACCGCAGGGATGCGCTGGAAAGTCTTGCCGTGATAAGCTTAACGAACCAGAAGGAATATAAATGAATGGGGCGACATAATTCATAGGCAATGGAGCCAGTTAAAATCATGGTAAAAATGTCATTGTCTCGAAACCACAACACAAAGAATGCGAGAAATGCCTGTTGAAGCCAGATGATTTGAACAATCTGGGTGTAACTGATGGGTTGGGCTTGGACATTGCTTTGATAAAAAGCCTGGAAGATGAAAAGAAGCATAAAACCCCAGCAAAACTGGGTAATTGCTCCTGCAAAAGCTGCTGTTCGATATTGCAAACCTTGTTTAATCTGCAGGAAAAAATAAGCAATGTAGGACCGAACATTGGATTGTCTATATTTCATACTCTGTGTATACCTGCGCAATGATTTCTTCAATGCTGTGAACGCTGTCCAAAAACAACCCCAATCTGGCGGACATACTCAATGCGGTTTTTCCAGGGAATCATTCCCATCACTTTGCAGGTACCAGAAGTGGGAAGAAGAATCCCGCTCATTATTTTGAGAGTAGTGGATTTGCCAGCTCCGTTGGGACCAATATAGCCAATAATTTCCCCAGGATTGATATTGAACGAGACATCTTCTAAAGCATGTACCCATTTCCATTTTGGAAAAAAGAAAGAGGAGAAAGCATCTCGCAATCTTTCTTTTCGCTCATATACTTTAAATTGCTTTCGTAAATGCTGTACTTCGATCATTTTCACTCCTGGTATTCATTTGGTCCATGAAAATACTAGAAGTATTATAGCATGAATTGACTTGCTAACACGAAGGCCGTGTATCCCCCCATCATCGAATTCCATCTTTTTTTGGTACAATGACTATATGAAGAAGAAAAAAACTGTACGATGGATACTTGTAGTGCTTTGGATGCTACTCATCTTTTTTTTATCGGGACAACCCGCTGTTGATTCCAAAGCTTTAAGCTCTGATACTGCTGTTTGGATTGTTCAAATTGTAGAGAAAATTTGTCCTGATTTGGAAATGCAAACAACCGATATCCACTCCCCCTTGCGAAAAATGGCCCATTTCTTTCTCTATTTTGTGCTAGGTATCTTCTTTACCCAGGCTCTTGAGGAAAAAAAGGGGACCGGGAAAAAGATATGGGTACGTGTTGTTTTGGCTTGTGTATTGTATGCAATGTTCGACGAATTTCACCAAGCATTTGTACCCGGGCGAGGTGCTCAATGGTCCGATGTTCTACTTGATAGTATCGGCAGCACGTGCGGCATTGGATTAACTTTTCTGTGTAAGGGTATCCATAAAAGCAATGGGTAATAGTTTGTAAAGGGGGTACTTTGTCATTCTTCGAAGTATACCAGTTTTGCTTTTATATTCTTCCAAAGCATGTTTTTGGAGCTTATGTTACAATATAGTTAGAACATAATGTCGTCCTGAAAAAAGTTTTTGACAAGAGCTGATGATATCGAAAGGAGATTCGACTGAAGAAAGTAGAAGTTCGATGGAGCGAAATAAAAACTTCCTTTTGGTTTATTCCTGTATTGATTATTCTCTTGTTCATATTGGTAGCTATTATTTCTCTTCGAATTGATACATTGGTTTCATTTTCACAAAAAGGGTTGTCGCGGTACATTTTTATTAGTAGTCCGGATTCTGCGCGCAGTATTCTGACAACTATTGCAGGCGCTATGATAGGAGTAGCTGGAACTGTTTTTTCTATTACCTTAGTTGCACTCACTCTTGCTTCGTCTCAATTTGGTCCTCGGTTGTTATCCGATTGTTGGAGGCATTAATCACCATTGAAAAATGTGTTCATACTGAATCTCAAAGAAAGGCCATTCGAAAACATGGAAAAATGGTGTTGAATATGGCTATGAAAACATTTGATGAGCCAATGGATTTAGAAGATTTGAAAATTCGTAGCAAACAATTGGGTATCTAATGATACCAGTGAAGTTCGCCACAGATTCTATGTGGTACAATTTTGTAGCATCGGATACTTGTTTTATTGTATGTTTTAACAATATAGATAGGATGTTGAATGCAGTTTGATTTGGTAACAATTGGAATTTTTGCCCTTCTTTTGATTAGTGGCTTTCTCTTGCAATATATTATTCGAAGAGCTCGTAGTACACAAAAGTTGTATATTCGGGACGTCGTTTTATCGAGTGAAGAACTGTGGGAGTATGCAAAGAAGAACGCAATTGAACATTCTGTATCTTTCCAAAAGACTACATTGCACCATCCCATTCCTCGCATGAAAGCCAATTATGATTATATTTTATCGGTGTACAATTCTTTAAATCGAGATGGTCGAGCAAAAAAATCAGTACCCCCCGCAGCTGAGTGGCTACTTGATAATTTTTATATGATCGAAGAACAGACGAAACAGATCCGAAGGGATTTTGTCAAAAAACACTATCGACGTCTACCAATTATCAAATCTGGCCAGTTTCAGGGGTATGCCAGAATATTTGCTATTTCTATGGAATTGGTCACTCACACAGACGGTCAGGTGACTGAAGATACTCTTACACACTATATTGAATCGTATCAATCCCATAGCGTCCTGTTTGATCGAGAAATATGGGCACTACCAGTATTTCTGAAGCTTGCTCTTATTGAAACAATTCGTAATTTGTGTGAGAAAATTCAGAATACACAACAGCAATGGTATAAGGCCGATGAAGTTTTTGAAGACTGGATGGACAATGATGTTATTGACACAAGCAAAGGCATGCGGTATTTCAAGGAAAGCTTAGCTGCTATTGATGGTACAAACCCACTTTTTATTGAACACTTATTTTATCATTTACGACGATCTGGTCGAAGTTATATCACCATTCTGCAAGAAATGAATGATCGTCTTTCAAAATTGGGTACAACGACAGAAGATGTTGCTAGAAAAGTTCACAGTATGCAATCACTCCATACTGTTTCAATGGGAAATTGTGTGACAAGTTTGCGACACTTTTCTACCTTTGATTGGTCTGTCCTATTTGATTCCATAAGCGTTGTTGATAAAATTCTTCGGCAGGACCCAGATGGAACGTATCCTGCCATGGATGTTGCTACTCGTTATCGGTACAGGTCTATTCTTGAAGAAGCTGCAATTCAATTGCATGTTTCTGAAATTCATCTTGCCAAAGAAGCTGTCGAACTAGCAGAATCTGCTACTATGAACTGGCAAGACCCAAACAAGAAAGAATCGAACAGTCAAAAAAAGAATCATGTTGGATACTATATTATAGGGGATGGGAAGAGGGAATTGGTAAAAAGACAAAAAGGTACGAAAAGACACCTTCCCCAAAAAAAGAATCTTCCCTTGATTACATTGTGTTATATCTTACTTATTACTTCGTTGACTTTAGTATTGACAGGGCTTGCATTGTTCTATGGAATTCCATTGGGTTTTTCGCCCTACCCCATTTTAGAAGTACTTTTCATGAGTTTGATTTTGTGGGTACCTATCTCTGAAATTGTGATTCACACCTTGCATTGGTTTATTTGCAAGCTGTTACCTCCAACAGTGTTTCCCAGGTTGTCTCTTGAAGAAGGGATTCCTCTTTCTTTAAGCACCATCGTTGTAATACCGTCTTTACTGCCGGATGTTGAATCTGTTCACGAACTACTACAAAAGATGGAAAAACACTACTTATCCAACCGAGAGTACCATTTGTATTTTGCTTTACTTGGTTCCTACAAAGATGCAATACAACCTCAAGTCAAAGATGCAGAAAAAATAGTGCAAGAAGCATTGCGGGGCGTAGAAGAGTTAAATCAGAAGTATTGCCAAGAAAAAGATCATGATGTTTTTTATTTCTTTCATCGAAAGAGTCAATACAATAAGAAAAACAATATATGGATTGGTTGGGAGAGAAAACGAGGAGCACTCATTGAATTCAATGATTTAGTATTGAGTTCCAAACAAACTAGTTTTTCTCACATGTCTTGCAAGAATCTTCCCTTTTCTGATGTTAAGTATATCATTACCCTTGACAGCGACACTATTTTACCCCCAGGTACTGCCAAGAAACTGATTGCAACCATGGCGCATCCTTTGCATCAACCTTCTATTGATGAAAAAAGAGGTATTGTCACTGATGGTTACACAATCATGCAACCACGCATTGATTTTACAACGGAAAGTGCAAACAAATCCTTATTTTCTGAAATATTTACTGGCCAACGAGGCATTGATCCTTATGCAAGTGCAATTTCTAATGTGTATCAGGATCTTTTTGGTGAGGGAATTTATACCGGCAAAGGCATTTATGATTTGAAGGTATTTCAAAAAGTATTGAAAATGGCTTTGCCGGACAATGCAGTACTCAGCCACGATTTGTTAGAGGGATCCTTCGTACGCACTGGACTAGTAACGGATTTACGTTTTATGGATTCCTACCCTTCTAGTCTTTTGTCCTATGCATCTAGAGTACATCGATGGATTCGTGGGGATTGGCAACTTCTTCCATTTCTTTGGAGGCGAATACGCAATCGAAATGGTCAAATTATTCGCAATCCTTTATCAACGCTTTCCAAATGGAAAATGTTTGACAATTTACGACGAAGTTTGATTACTCCAACTCTTCTTCTCGTATTGTTTTCTTCCTTCTCTATTCTAGCAGAACGCTGGTATGTGGGATTGATAGTAGCATTTCTATCAATCTTTATCCCCTTTTTTATCCAATTGTTGGAGCAAGGTTTTAGTACGACTTTTTGGAAGAGAAAATATAGGAGCTATATGCCTGAAATTTCAGGTCTAAGAGCAACGTTTTTACAATCGCTATTGCAACTTATCTTATTGCCCTATTATGCCATTCTTGTGTTGCACGCTATTAGCCTAACAATAGCACGAGTCTATATTACAAAAAGGAATACACTACAATGGACAGCTGCTGCCATTGTTGAAAAGTACCAGACAAATACCGTATGTCGTTACCTTACCTCCTTAAGTGTGTGTCCTGTTTTAGCCATTATTCTTAGTGGTGTAGCCTTCTTTTTTGAGCCTTCCTTGGAGTTCGTTGCAATGAGTTTGGGGTTTTTATGGATAACAGCTCCCTTTGTGGGCTATTGGGTTAGCAAGGATCATATAGAGGAGACTATTTGTATGCCTAAACAGAAGCAACAAGAATTACGAATCATTGCGCGGAAGACGTGGAGATTTTTTGAAGAGTTTATGAATGAAAAAAACCATTACTTGCCACCAGATAATTACCAGACAGATCCTCCTAGGGGACTTGCCTATCGAACAAGCCCAACCAACATTGGACTAGGTCTTCTTTCCGTTTTGTCAGCAAGAGATTTTGGATTTATTCCAACAACGGCCATGATTGATCGCATAGAAAAAACCATTTCCACAATGGAGACAATTGATACATGGAATGGACACCTTCCTAATTGGATTGATACTCGGACACTACAATCTTTACGACCCACCTATATTTCAACAGTGGATAGTGGCAATTTATTGACGTACTTAATTACTCTACGGGAAGGTTTGAAAGAATATTTACACAAGCCACTTCTTGAAATTAATCTTTTGCAGGGGATTCGTGATACTTTACTATGTGCTGGCGAAGAAGGAGTAGAATGCAACAAAGACATGATGCTGTGTTTTACATTTCCTGTTGCAGAACCCATTAATCTTGGATCATGGCAATCAGTTATTGATCAGCTGAATAATTATCCTGCATTTAATCAAATGAAAGACAATCCTTGGAAATCGAAGGTTAAAGGGATGGTAGATGCACTGTACCAAGAGTTTCATGAATTCTATCCAACCATGAGTTTGTTTAAGAAAATACCTTTAGATCTTCGCGAATCCAAAGTATCCCCTGCCATTGTTTCTCTTGTTAACAAGCTGCGTCAAACACTTGAAACAAATCATTCGTTTATCGATTTACCGGCTTTTTATGAAGCATCTATTCGTCAAATTGAGATCATCGAGATGCTTCTTCAAAAAGAAGAACCTAGTGAATTACAAGAAGGTTTTGCATGGCTTTCTTCAGTAAAAGAAAGCCTTCGGTTAAGTATCCAGAGAACTAACAATTACTTGTCACACTATCAAAGCATTCTAAAAAGAATCGATACAATTGCCGATGCAATGGATTTTAAACCTTTGTATTCCAAACGTAAACAACTGTTTTCCATAGGGTATGTAGTAGAGTCGCAAAAACGCACCAATTCTTTTTATGATCTCATGGCATCAGAAGCTAGACAAACAAGTTATGCTTGCATAGCTAAAGGCATTGTCCCCTCTACACATTGGTTTAGGCTCGATAGAACACTTACGACAGTGGATGGATACAAGGGCTTGGTTTCTTGGACAGGAACCATGTTTGAATATCTTATGCCTTGCCTTATAATGAAGAAATACAAACATACTTTGCTAGATGAAAGCTACTTTTTTGCTATTCATTGCCAAAAGAAGTATGCCGCGCAACGAAAAATGCCTTGGGGTGCTTCTGAATCTGCTTTTCATTCCCTGGACAAAAACCATGACTATCAATACAAGGCTATAGGTATTCCTTGGTTGGGTTTGAAGCGTGGTTTAATGAAAGATGCTGTAGTCACTCCATATGCAACTTTTTTAGCTTTAATGGTTGATCCAAAAAGTGCTTTAGACAACTTAGAATCATTAAAAAATGCAGGTCTGGAAGGTGCTTACGGTTTTTATGAGGCAGCTGATTATACTCCGCAACGATTGACATTTGGAAACAAGCGGAAAATTGTCAAGACGTATATGTCTCATCATCAAGGCATGAGCCTAGTTGCTCTTGCAAACTTCTTACACGAAAATACCATGCAAAAGAGATTTCATCTTGACCCTTCTATGGATTCAGCCTCACTTTTGTTGCAAGAAAAAAGCCCAGCAAGTTTTGTCCTTACAAAGGATGCAAAAAAGAGCTATGAACCAGATGATAAGATTGTTTCTCATCGAAGTACTCCTGTTCGCGTATTTGACTCTCCCAATCCTGTTCTTCCTAAGGTTCACTTGTTATCCAATGGCAGCTATTCCATTATGTTAACTGATAAGGGAACAGGATACAGTCAAACAAAGATGATGTCTGTTACGAGATGGCGAGAAGATGTATCATTGGATTCTTGCGGTATGTTTTTCTATATACGAAACGTCAATACAAACAAGTGTTGGTCAGCCACATATTCACCATTAAAGAAGAAACCCACGGACTATCAAGTAGTATTCACGTCGGATAAAGCTCTTTACAAAAGAGTGGATGGTACTATTGAAACGCAAACTGAGGTTGTTGTTACCAGCGGAGAGCCCGTGGAAATACGTCGCCTAACATTTCGAAATACAGGAAAAGAAAAATGTCTTTTGGAAATCACAAGCTATTATGAAGTTGTTTTAACAAAACATTCTGACGATATTGCCCATCCATGTTTTAGCAATTTGTTTGTAAAAACAGAAGCACGCCCCGATTTGCATTGCATTCTTGCCACCCGCAGACCTAGGCTAGAAACTGACAAAGGTAGTTGGTTGGCTCACTCTGTGGTCGCTTCAAAGAATGCTGTTGGAGATGTTCAGTACGAAACTGATCGCATGAAAATGATTGGACGGGGACATAGTGTGAAAAATCCAGTTTCCATTGAGAAAGGTCATTTTTTGTCGAATTCTGTAGGCGCTGTTTTGGATCCTGTAATGAGCTTGCGAACATTGATTGAGCTCGAACCATTGAAAGAAACCACTGTATCCTTCATTACTATTGTTGGATCTAGTCGCGAATCCGTTCTTTCAAAGATTCAACGCTATGCGACAACAGATGAAGTTGAATCTGCCTTTCAGTTGGCTCTAACAAGAAGTCATGTTGAAACTGATTACTTAAGCTTAGATGCCAAAGAAGTAGAGTTGTATCAAAATATGGCATCACACATTGTTATGATAAGCCCTACTAAAAAACAGTATGCAGAGAAGATTATGGCTAATAAAAAAGGACAATCTGCTTTGTGGCGATATGGAATATCTGGTGATAAACCAATTGTGTTAGTGTATTTGAAAAAAGATGAACCCATGAATATTTTGTACGATATCTTACAGGCTTATGAGTACTGGCTTTTGATGGATTTAAAAGTAGATTTAGTGCTACTAGTGGATGAAGAAGTGAGTTATCATCTCCCTCTTAAACGACTTGTATCGGATATCGTTTCTTCAAGGCAAACTGCTCAAACGTCGAAAGAACGAAAAGATATTTTTATTTTAGATATCCATTCGGTTCTTCCCGAGGATTTGCCACTTCTCTTTGCAACAGCACGAATCGTTTTAAAGAGTGATGTGCGATCTATTGAAGATCAAATTTCTATTCCTGATCACCAAACACCCATGAAAATGGTTCCTTATTCAGCACCAGCTTCTGCTTCTTCCTTGGATTTTGAAACGAAATCGTTACGATGTTTTAACGGGCTAGGAGGTTTCAATGAAGATGGAACTGAGTATCAAATCATATTACGCCATGATTATTGTACTCCTGCACCTTGGAGTAATGTTATTGCCAATCCGAATTTTGGATGTATTGTGTCGGATCTGGGTTCTGCTTATACCTGGTTTGGAAACAGTCGTGAAAACAAATTAACACCCTGGTCCAATGATGTAGTATCCGATCCTCCTGGAGACATTCTTTATCTTCGCGATGAAGATACAGGAGAATTATGGTCGATGACTCCACTGCCTATTCGCCAAAATGTCCCCTATCGAATTACTCATGGATTTGGGTACTCTATTTTTGAGCATAGCAGTCATGGTGTTCGACAGAAGTGTATTCAATTTATTCCCTTGAACGCAAATGCGAAAATTTGTCTTGTTACATTGCAAAACGATACAACACGAAGGAAGAATTTGAGGATAACCAATTATATTCGTCCTGTGTTGGGCGTTACAGACCAAGATACAGCTCTTCATATTCGTACAACAAAGGGCAGCCCTTGCAATGTATGGATTGAGAATCCATACAACGAGGATTTTCCAGGTCATGTTGCATTTCTGACCACGTCTCTTGACAACGTAAGCATAATGGGAAATAGAAAAGAGTTTTTTGGATCTGGTTCTCTGGAAGAACCAGAAAGTCTTTTGCAAAAAGAACTCTCTGGTTGTGTAGGTGTTGGATTTGATCCATGCGCGGCTATACAAGGTTCAATTCAGTTAGAACCAGAGGAAACAAAGGATTTCGTTTTTGTATTGGGCATGGGGTCTACTAAAAAAGAAGCATCTCGTCTATCTCAGCGATATAGAAGGATAAAGAAAACAAAAGATACACTCACAGAGGTACAAGAGTATTGGAAAGATACGACTCACAAGATTCAAGCCCAAACACCTGATGAAACTATGGATTTCATGATAAATGGCTGGCTTCCCTATCAGATAATATCCTGCAGATTGTGGGCTAGATCTGCTTTCTACCAATCAGGTGGGGCTTTTGGGTTTCGTGATCAATTGCAAGATTGCATTTCTATCGCTCACATCAATCCTTCTCTTTGTCGGTTGCAGATTGTTAAACATGCACACCGTCAGTTTATTGAGGGTGATGTGCAACATTGGTGGCATGAACCTTCTGGGAAAGGGACTCGAACACGTATTACAGACGATCGATTGTGGCTTCCTTATGCAACAGCAGAATATATACGAATAACAGGTGATATGGAAATCCTACACGAAGAAATCCCCTATTTAGAGTCTCTTCCTTTGGAAGAACATGAAGAAGAACGCTATGAAAAACCAAACCAATCACAAGAAACTTCTACTCTGTTTGAACACTGCCTACGGGCAATCGAAGTATCTCTTCAGTTTGGAGAACACAATTTACCACTGATGGGTACTGGGGATTGGAATGATGGAATGAATGCTGTAGGGAATAAGGGCAAGGGCGAAAGTGTTTGGCTTGGTTGGTTTTTATACTCCGTTCTCGATCTTTTTATTCCATTGTGTGTAGAAATGAAAGATGACCGAAAAGCCAATAAATATAAACGAATCATGGATTCTATTCAAGAAGCGATTGAAAAACATGCCTGGGATGGCAACTGGTATCGAAGAGCATATTTTGATAATGGAATGACTTTAGGTTCCATCTTGAACAAGGAGTGTAAAATTGACTCGATTGCACAAAGCTGGGCAGTATTATCTGGCGCTGCAGATCCAAAAAGAGCAGCTCAAGCAATGCAGTCTGTAGAGGATCATCTTGTACTACGAGAAGATGGTATTGTCACACTACTCTTTCCTCCCTTTGACAAAGACGAGGCTGAACCAGGCTATATCAAAGGATACATACCAGGTGTTCGTGAAAATGGCGGACAGTATACACATGCAGCAGTATGGGTTTTGATAGCATTTACAAAAATGGGGCTTGGTAATAAAGCATGGGAGATATTTTCCATGTTAAATCCTATTCACCACACTAGCAACATACAAGATTACTCAACGTACAAAACCGAACCATACGTAGTGGCTGCAGATGTCTATAGTCAACCCCCTAATACGGGCCGCGGAGGTTGGACATGGTATACGGGCTCCGCTTCTTGGTTGTATCGAGCAGGGCTTGAATACATCCTGGGCTTTCAAAAGCAAAGTGAAGAAATTATTCTCAATCCATGTATCCCGTCAAGTTGGAAGGAGTATTCCATAGAGTATGTCTACCAGGATACAAAATATAAAATCACCGTTTTAAATCCCGAGGGGGTTCAAAAGGGTGTACGATTAATAACAATGGATGGTTTTCCGACAAAAAGCAATCGGATACCCCTCCTTACTGATAAAAAAGACCACTTTGTAAAAGTTTTCATGGGCAATCTTGAGTAAAGGAGAATTTGTATGAAAAAGATTTGTTGTATTGTTTTTTCTTTCCTTTTTGTTTTTGTACTGCTAACTGGATGTGGACAGAAGGAAGCCAACACATTGGTGGTAGGAATGGAATTGGCGTATCCACCTTTTGAAACCAAAGATGATGCCGGAAATCCAACGGGCGTTAGCGTCGATTTAGCATATGCTTTGGGAGAGTATCTAGGCAAAGAAGTACACATTGAGAATATTAATTGGGATGGCCTTATCCCCTCTCTTCAAACAGGCAAAGTTGATATCGTTATTTCTTCTATGACAGCTACGGACGATCGAGCCAAAGTTGTTGATTTTTCAATACCTTATGCGCATTCTTATTTAGCTTTACTGGTGAATAAAGCCAGCGGTATTCATTCTATTGAAGATTTATACGACAACGACAGGGTTGTTGCTGTAAAAAAGGGGACGACGGGGTATATTTTTGCAACCAGTTCTTTGGCTGATGCAAAGGTACATTCTTTTACATCAGAAAATGCGTGCGTTACAGAAGTCATTCAAGGAAAAGCAGACGCCTTTATTTATGATCAATTAACAATTTATCGACAAAACCAATCACACCCAGAAACAACCGACGCTATTTTGATTCCTTTTCAAGAAGGAGAAAATTGGGCTATGGCAGTAAAAGCTGGAAATTCTGAACTTTTGCATCAAGTGAATCAATTCATCGAGTTATTTATAAATGATGGCGGTTTTGACGTTATCACAGAAAAATACTTACAGAAAGAAAAAGAGATTTTTGATTCCTTGGGATTTCCGTGGTTCTTCGGTGAATGAAAGAAGAACGATTTCTGACAAAAGAAATCTTACCTAGCAAGTTTAAAAAGATATCTCATACAGTCCTTGTTGCACTGGTTCTAGTAGGGTTCGTATGGATATCAGTTCATCTAATTGGCCTCAAACTTGATTTTGGAACATTGTTTCAATATAGAAATCGACTTTGGCACGGGTTTCTAATGACAATTTTGATTTCAATTGGAAGCTTAGTCGGTAGTTTGTTTATTGGCTTGATAGCAGCACTGGGACAAGAATACAAAGTGCTTTTTTTGCAGTATTTCTGCAAAGCCTATGTACAAATTATTCGTGGAACACCTCTGTTGGTACAAATATACTTCTTTTACTATATTATTGGAACTGCATGGGGAATGAACAACCGTTATATTGCTGGAATAGTCATTTTATCGTTGTTTGAAGGAGCCTATATCGCAGAAATAATTCGGGGAGGTATCCAAAGTATTGCTCGACAGAAATACGAAATTGCTCTTTCGTTGGGTCTTACTTCGTATCAAACATTTCGATTTGTCACCTACCCTCTGGTTCTTTCCCGCATTATACCAGCTTTAGCTGGGCAATTTTCGTCCATCATTAAGGATTCTTCCTTGCTATCAGTGATTGCTGTTATTGAACTAACACAAACAACGCAAGAAATATCAGCCGATAATTTTCGTATGTTTGAAAACTACATATTTGTAGGGTTTTTGTACTTTTTATTAACTTTTGCAGTATCTGCAATTTCAAAAAAATGGGAAAAAAGATTTCATTATGAACGTAGAATTTAAAGCTATATCAAAGTATTTTCAAAACCAAACAGCCTTGGAAAACATCAATTTTCATGACGATGTTTCTTCCTTGGCAATTATTGGTCCCTCCGGCGGTGGTAAATCCACTTTGCTACGTATTATGGGTGGCTTAATTCCCCCATCGCATGGTGAATTGTTTGTAGATGGAAGACAGGTACGATTTGATCGAAAATCGCTTCAAGCTTACCATAAAACAGTTGGTTTTGTTTTTCAATCCAACGGTCTTTTTGAACACATGACCGCTCTTGAAAATGTTATTCTTCCCCTTATTCAAACTTTGGGGTTGGATCGAAAAGAAGCAGTCCATATTGCAGATTCCTTATTTGAGCGCTTTAGACTTCATGATCAGCGAAATAAACTCCCCTATCAAATGTCTGGTGGCCAACAACAGAGGGTGTCCATTGCACGCGCGGTATCTGTTAAGCCTGCACTGCTGTTACTAGACGAACCAACTTCTGCTCTCGACCCCGAATATACAGCTAGTGTTCTCGATATGCTTCAAGAACTGCAAAATGATGGTTTAAAAACTATCATTGTAACCCATGAAATGGGCTTTGCTAGACATGCCTGTAAGAAACTACTCTTTTTGTCACAACATACCATCGTAGAATACGGGCTTTCTGATGATTTGTTTCAAGCCCCAACTACACCTGCGCTCAAATCATTTCTAGATTTAGTTTTGGAGTGGAAAGTGTGATGTTTGTTTTTGAACAGTGAAAACATATTCAAGTATCGTGTGAAATCAATTGACAAAAGAAAAACAGGTTCTATAGTAAAAACAGGTCTACGATTCTATCCATTCTAGTAATTATATCTTGTATGCTTGGAGGTTTTTATGAGAAGAATTCTATCTGTTTTCGTAATTTTTACTATGGTTTTTGCCGTTATAGGATGTACTGGTGAACCTTAAGAACCAACATCCAACAACCAGGATGTTGGTAATGAAATGAATCACTTTGACGGAGAGTATATTTCTTTTGACTATTCGGATCAATGGACTGTTGAAGAGAATACCAAGTACCATACTATCAGTGCCAAGAAAGAGGATTCAAAGCTTTATGTGCTTATAGAATTAGAGAAAGGTGTTGATCAAGATGATGAAACTTCTGTAACAAATTTCTCTCAAAATTATGGTGGTACTCCAACTGAATTGGTCACATATTCTGCTATTAATTTCTATCAAACGTCCTTTGTACATGGTGATGTTGAGCAAACTATGATGGTCAACACAAAAGATCAAAACAAACTCGTCATTACTCTTCAAGGCAATGGTCATGCTGACGATGAAGGTATAAAAGAAATCTTGAATTCTCTTGTATTAAAATACTAGGGACTTGCCTTTGTAACGTTGCAATTAGATCTGCCTACTGCACAAATAGTTGTTTGTGCAGTAGGCTTTTTTGGTGGTATTATTACTCAATCAGAAGTTTTATAGTGCGCTTTTTTAGTTTTATAGAAAATGTATTGGAGAGTGTATGGTTTTATTTCGCATTGTAGCCATTGGTTTCACTTTAGCTATGGATTCAATGGTCGTTTCAATTTCATTGGGTGTTCTACAACAAAAATATAGATTGCAGCAATCTCTTTTTGCGGGATTAAACTTTGGGTTCTTTCAAGTATTATTTTTTGTTTCTGGCACTCTTTTAAATAGCTGGACACAATCATATATAGGGACTATTGAGCGATGGATATCTTTTACGATTCTACTATGTATTGGTATAAAAATGATTGTAGAAGCTAGAAAGGGAAAAGACGATGAAGGTTTAAAGGGAAAAGCAACTACGCTCTTCACATATTTCTTTTTGGGTATAGCAACTAGTATTGATGCATTTGCTGTAGGCTTTACTTTTTCTTCACATAACATTCCCTTTATCCCTACAACCATCTCTGTTTTTGGGTTTTCATTTTTATGGGGATTTTTGGGCATTTGGATGGGATCTGTTCTTCGTAAAAGGAATGTTCCAGTACTTCCTTATTTATCGGGGATACTGCTTTGTTTATTAGGATTTTTAGCTCTTTTTTACTAAAAAAATGCAACGCATAAAAAAAAATAAAAAAAATGCAACTTTTTTTAAAAAGGTATTGGAACTTTTTTCAATATCTGCTAGTATAGTAATCGATTATTAGTTCTGTTACGTTGGTTCGATCACATCACTCCAGCATAATAGTCTAGTGATACAAATAAAAAATTGCTGGAGGCAATTGTATGAACATTTATGTAGGTAACTTATCGTTTGACACCCAGGATTCTGATTTAAGAGCTGCTTTTGAACCATTTGGTGAAATCACCTCTTGTAGCGTTATCAAAGACCGTATGACAAATCGTTCTCGTGGTTTTGGTTTTGTTGAAATGCCAAACCAAGAAGAAGCTTTGAAAGCTATTGAAGAACTTGATGGTAAAAATCTTCAAGGAAGAGAAATTAGAGCTTCCGAAGCAAAACCACGTGAAAATAGAGATCGTGGAAATGGCGGAGGCGGTTTCCGCGGTGGTAATCGAAATCGTACCTGGTAGAATAATCGTACCGATCTAAGGTATTAAAAAGTGGTAGGCTTTGCCTGCCACTTTTTTTACTATTTTACCGGTAACTCCTTGCAGGAAATGCATAGTTAGAAGGATGAAAACGAGGTTGATTCATTCCAACTTGATACAATACTATAGAACTAATCACAATCAAGAACAAAGTTCCAACAACAAGCGCCATTAAAAGTATATTTCTTTGATCTTTATCATTTGTCATGATCTTTCACCTACGAAGCTTTTGTATACTATCAGATACCCTAGAAAAAATCACTAGATCATTCGGCTTTTTCATTTCTTACCTTACGATAAGTACCTTTGATTGTAAAGTCATGTTTCAACTAAAATGTAACTTTTCTTGTTATTATCTTTACAGAATACAACTGCCATGATACGATAAGAAAAATGTCTTTTTTCTACGTTCTTCAACGTCCCGAGTTATGTTTTTTATATCTTTTGGAAGGAGGACTATCATGAAGATCTTGATTGTTCATGGGTGTTTTTTACAAGGAGCAAGTAGCAATTTGTTTGTATACCATGCATGTAAAAACCTTGTTAGACTCGGGCATGACGTGATTCTTGTTTGTCAAGAAACAGATCACTGGAGTTTTGATATCATTTCAGAAGTATTGCATTTTGAAGAGAAAGAAAAATCCTTTCGTACTGTTTTTAAAAGAGAGTCATCCTTTCCCGGAACTTGCTCATTGTATCGCCCCAACATTGGGGATATTCTACCAGTGTTCTTGTATGAATCACAATCTACGTTTGTTGCAAAAGAGATGAGTTTTATGCCTGAAAAGGATCTAGAAACATATATTCATAAAAATGTTATAGCAGTCGATACAATTCTTTCTCAGCAGTCTATCGATGCTATATGGGCGCACCATTGTGTATTGCAACCTATGGTTGTTGCCTCTCTAAAAAATATTTCTCAGGGTACAGAATGTATTGCTACCATACATGGAAATGGTATCAACTGTATGAAAAAGAGTTCTCTTTTGAGAACATATGCCATTCAGGGATTGCAACGATTTGATACAATGTGTTTTACCTCCGAGGATGTGCAACATGATTTTGTTCGCGTTTTGCAAACGCCTTCGGATATGCCAACCACTATCAATCTAAGTGATTGGCAGAATAAGATGTGTGTGGTTCCTCCGGGGCTTGATATTGAAATGTTTCGCCCTCTTGAACCTGACGAATCAAGATCTTCTCTGTTAAAAGATATTTTGCAGAGTACAAAAGGACACTCACAAATGGGCCCGTTTCTAATTGGAGAGGAGCATTATTGGGAGACTGATGTTCTTGAGATTTTCCGGTTAAGTACTCTTGATACAACTTCACATCCTCTTGTTTTATATGACGGAAGATATCTTTGGACAAAAGGAATTCAATTGATTGTGATGGCCATACCCCTTGTTCTACAGAAATTTCCAAATGCCAGATTTGTTTTTACAGGTTTTGGTCCAACCCAAACATATGCAGAAACATTGATTTCATACCTTCATCATGGCCGAGAGGAGTTGTATTTGGAATCAATACAACACCCTGATTTATGGGATTCTCACATTGACATTGCATCCGTAAAATATCATCAGTCCTTTCTTGATTGGATGCAAGACCCTCTTTTTCGTGAAAAATATTTCTATGCCGCCAAAAATGAAATAAAAAAAGATGTATTCTTTACAGGCTACCTGGATCAACCAGTTCTTAGTAAATTGATACGAAGTGTGGATCTAACAGTGTTTCCCTTTATTGTCCCCGAGACTTTTGGTCAAGCAGCCATTGAATCATTTTCTTCTGGTATTTTATCATTAATGACTGACTGTGGCGCTTTTTCAGCAATTGATTCCATGTATAGGAAAGCTCTTAGACCCATATTTCCACATATTTTTCCTAAACCAATGTTACTAGATGAAGAGTTAGTTTTTTCAATAAACAGGGGTATTGTAGATACACTGCAAGCTCTTCAAGAATGTTCGGATATACAACGAAAAGAACTGCGAAACCTTTTGCATACTACAACAGCAAGTGTTTTTTCTTGGGAAACTATGATTCAGAAATACCTTTCAGTTTTGCAGCCACAAAAGCAGCCACAAAAGCATTAAAAAAAGCCTCCCTGATAGGGAGGCTTTTTTTTACATAGCGGAAAAAAGAAGACTAGTTATCTTCTTTTTCTAACTCGTATAGATCACGCTCTACATAGCTTGTGTGAAGAAGTTCATGAGCTAAATGTGAATTTGGTTTTTCAAAGTAGTCTTCATAAATCTTCTTAATTTCGGGATTATCGTGAGATTTTCGAATCGTTATGGCTTCATCCTGTGAATACAAGGCAGCAGCGCGTTTTTCACAAACATTCGGATCATTGCTAATGGGTTGTCCACCACCATTAAGGCATCCACCAGGGCAAGCCATAATTTCGATGAAGTGATAGGGACTGTTTCCATTGCTTACTTCTTCAAGGAGGACCTTTGCATTTCCTAAACCAGAGGCAATGGCAACTTTTGCTGTAATTTCTTTACCTTCTGCGGTTACCATAGGTATGTCTGCGGTACGAATACCTTTCATGCCTCGTACTACCTCTAACTCGACTTTTGGAAGTGGTTTACCGGTTACTACTTCGTATACAGTACGTAGAGCTGCTTCCATAACTCCACCGGTTGCTCCAAAAATGACAGCAGCACCAGTGGATTCACCAAGGGGAGAATCGAAAGGTTCTTCGGGAAGATGTTCAAAGTCAACTCCAACTTCTTTCATCATGCGACCCAATTCTCTTGTTGTAATAGCTACGTCGACATCTTGGAAATGGTCTTCATCTTTGAGCATGAGTTTGTCTTTCCAGTGGTCAAAAGCATCGTCCATTTCTGGTCGCAAGCATTCGTATTTTTTGGCTGTGCAAGGCATAACAGAAACACAGATAACATCTCTAGGATCCAAACTCTTTTGTTTGGCATAGTATGTTTTGGTAACGGCACCAAACATTTGTTGAGGAGATTTACAAGAAGACACGTTGGGTAAACATTTTGGGAAGAAGTGTTCAATGAATTTGATCCACCCTGGAGAACAAGATGTGATTAAGGGAAGGTGTGCATGTTCACCGCTAAGAACTTTGGTGAGTCGACCGATAAACTCAGTACCTTCTTCTAAAATTGTAAGATCGGCAGCAAAATCGGTGTCAAAGACTCCATCGAAACCTAATCGGCGGATACCAGCTGCCATTTTGCCAGTTACAAGAGATCCAACTGGCATACCAAATTCTTCACCAAGTGCTACACGAACGGCGGGTGCAGTTTGAATAACAACGTGCTTTTTGGGATCTGATAGATAATCCCATACACGATCAACATCGTTCTTTTCGGTTAGGGCACCAACAGGACAAACCTTAATGCACTGACCACAATTGGTACAGTAGGTGTCTCCCAGGCCTTTATCCATAAAACAACTGACCTTGCTATTGATTCCTCTACCAGCTATCTCGATAACATTGACCGATTGAACCAGTTCACATTCTTTTACACAACGACGGCATAGGATACATTTGTTGAGATCACGTACAATAGCTGGAGACGATGTGTCCAAGGGTAAGTCCAATTCTTTCGTAGGTTCAAAAGGAGTTTCGTCAATGCCAAGGTCGTAGGAAATTTTGCGAAGTTCGCAGATTTCACTAGCAGCACAATTTAAGCAATCTTGTGGATGATTGGCAAGGATAAGTTCCAGTATTGTTTTTCGAGCTTGACGGACTCGAGACGTATTTGTTTGGATTTCCATTCCATCATAAACCTGGGTAATGCAGGCACGTTGAAGAGTATGGGATTTGGCAACTTCAACTACGCAAAGTCCACAGGACCCTTCATCGCAAATGTTTTCCATGTAACATAGTGTTGGAATAGAAATGCCAGCTTGACGACAGGCTTCAAGTATTGTAGCACAGCCATCAATAGAGTAATCATTACCATTGATTTTGATATTTACAGTCTTGTTTTCCACAGCTTCAATCCTCCTCTGTGAAGTTCATATTACATATCTCTGCAGGGCAGTTGTTACCATGAACGTGATCAAGAAATTCTTGACGATATTTTTTCAAAGCTTGTCGTAAAACAGATGGAGCTGTTTGTCCAAGAGGACAAAAAGAAGTATCCATCATTGTTTGAGATATTCTTTCTAAATGATCAATATCTTCTGGTAAGCCATTTCCAGATGCGATCATTTCAAGAAGGTGGCAAATTTGGGCAGTACCTTCTCTGCAAGGTGTACACTTACCACAAGATTCATGACGGAAAAATTCCGCGATATTGAGACAAATGTCAACAATGCATCGAGTTTCATCCATGACCACGATGGAACCAGAACCAGGGCCAGCTTCAATGTGAGCTAAAGAATGAAAATCTACCGGGGTCGTTAGTTCCTCGGGAACAAGAAGGGATCCAGAAGATCCACCGAGAATAACCCCTTTTAATTGACGATCATAGCGAACCCCATGACCAACATTATCAATAATATCACCAACGGGAGTACCGAAAGGAATTTCAATCGTACCCTTCCAGTTGATGTCCCCCATCAAGGAGAAAAGCTTGGTACCGCGGGATCCTTCAACGCCAATGGATTGGTACCATTCACCACCATGAGAAATGATAGCGGGTATATTTGCAAATGTTTCCACATTATTGACCAATGTAGGTTTTTCCCAAAGACCTTGAGAGGGTGGATAAGGTGGTTTTTTTCTAGGTTCCCCACGCTTTCCTTCAATGGAGTTGATCAAAGCAGTTTCTTCTCCGCAAATGTAAGCACCAGCACCGGCATGAATACAGAGCTCAAAACTAAAATCTGTTCCTAGGATATTTTTTCCTAGTAGCCCATATTCATAACAATCATCAATTGCTTTTTGGAGTCGTTGGATAGAGAGAGTGTATTCTCCACGAATATAGATATAACCATGTGTTCCACCAACTGCATAGGCGGCCAATATCATCCCCTCAATCATTTTGTGGGGGTCGCCTTCCATAATTTCACGATCCTTAAAGGTTCCGGGTTCCCCTTCATCTGCATTGCATATAACATATTTTACAGGTCCTGGATTTGGACGTGTAAACTGCCACTTCAGGCCAGTGGGGAAGCCAGCTCCTCCTCGACCTCGAAGTTCAGATGTTTTGACTTCTTCAATTACTTTTTCAGGGCTCATGTCGAAGAGGGCTTTTTCTAGTGCTACATAACCATCCGCAGCAAGATACTCCTGAATATTTTCAGGATCAATTTTACCAACATTTTGCAATAAGATTCGTTTTTGAATATCCAGATTCATCTGGTTTTCACTTGCACGCTCTTCCATGGTGACTTCTTTTTGTTCCATGGGATGAGCCAATGCTTTGATAACTCTACCTTTTAAGAAATGTTCTTTAACAATTTCTGGAACGGTGCTAACAAGAACGGGGCAGTAGATAATGTTGTCAGGGTAGATAGCGATTGCAACTTGATCCTTATCACTAAAGCCTAAAGATCCTGTTGGTACCACTCGGATTTCATCTTCTAAGCCAGCAAGACGTATTTCTTCTTTAAGAGCTTCTTCTACACGTTTGGCTCCAGCCATGATGCTCCTAGTGTCTTGTGCAACAAGGACGTGCATTCTATAAAACTTCATTATTTGCCCTCCTTGTAGGAATTGATGATTTCATCTATGCGATCTTCCGTGAGATTTCCATAGGGAACATCATCAATCATCATTGCAGGTGAAACAGAGCACATGCCCAAACAACTGCTTAATTCAAGAGTAAAAAGGCCGTCTTTTGTAGTGCCACCAACATGGGTGTCCAATCTCTTTTCAAGATGATGAATCATGTTTTTAGCCTTTGCCATATGACAGGATTGGTTTTCGCAAATGCGAATAATATGCTTGCCACGTGGTTTTGTTGAATACATTGTGTAGAATGTTTCAACTCCATAGACTTTGGCGGGACTATAACCATGTTTTTCAGAAAGCTCCACCACTTTTTTTGTAGGTAAATGGTGTTCTTTGTCTGCATCTTGGATGTCATGTAATTGTTCAAGTAGATGCTTTTTTTCTTCCACGACGTGGTTCCTCCTTGGTTGTTTTTGTTTTTTTCATTGTACAAACCCCTGCGGGGCATACTTTCTTTTCGATGTGAGCTAGGTATTCGTCTCGAAACCAACGAATACTTGACAAAACTGGATTAGGAGCGCTTTGTCCTAAACCACAAAGAGAGGTATCTTGAATAACTTTTCCAAGACTCTCTAATTTTTCGATATCTCCAGGGATCCCTTCTCCTTGTGAAATACGATCAAGTATTTCGTACATTTGTCTTGTACCTTCTCGGCAAGGAGTACATTTACCGCAAGATTCATCAACTGTAAACTTTAAGAAAAACTTAGCGATATCGACCATACAACTCGATTCATCCATGACAATAAGACCACCAGAACCCATGATAGCACCGAGTGTATTGAGATGCTCGTAGTCAATAGGGACGTCCAACTGAGAAGAAGGAATAACTCCTCCTGAGGGACCACCTATTAAAGCTCCTTTAAAGACTTTTCCTCCAGGAATTCCACCACCAATGTCATAAATTATTTCTTTCATAGAGATACCCAAGGGTACTTCAATTAAACCAGTGGTGTTTACATGTCCTGCAAGAGAAAACACTTTCGTACCTCGACATCCCTCTTTCCCTATTGCATTGAAGAACGAAGAACCTTTGGATACAATCACGGGAATGTTTGCAAAAGTTTCCACGTTGTTTATTAGGGTGGGTAATCCAAAAAGACCACTAGTGGCAGGATATGGTGGTTTTTTTCTAGGTTCTCCACGCTTTCCTTCAATGGAGTTGAGAAGAGCAGTTTCTTCTCCACAAACAAAGGCACCCGCTCCAATACGTATTGACAATTGGAAAGAGAAATCGGTACCTAGAATGTTTTTCCCTAAAAGACCAGCAATTTTTGCTTGCTTGATAGCCTTTTGCAATCGTTTAATGGCTAGAGGGTATTCAGCTCGACAATAGATGAATCCTTGATTTGCTCCAACAGCATATCCTGCGATTGCCATACCTTCTATAAGTGTATGTGGGTCGCCTTCTAAGACGGAACGATCCATGTAAGCGCCAGGATCTCCTTCATCAGCATTACAAACGACATACTTTTGGTCTCCTTGGGCTTGTGCGGTTAATTTCCACTTTAAACCGGTTGGGAAACCAGCACCACCACGCCCCCGTAGGCCCGAATCTTCGATTTCTTTTACGACTTCTTCGGGAGTCATTTCTCCCAATGCTTTGCCAAGCCCTGTGTAACCATCGTATGCGAGATATTCATCAATATTCTCAGGATTGATGAGGCCACAGTTTCGAAGTACAATTTTTGTTTGTAGTGCAAAAAAGGGAACCTCGTTCAGTGTGGGAAAATGACCATCTTCTTTTTGCCACATGAAGCGATGTACTTTTCTACCCTTTAAAAAGTGTTCTTCAACAATTTCTTTCGCATTTTCAGGTTGGAGATGAATGTATAGTGTACCCTCTGGGTAGACTACCATCATCGGACCCATTTCGCAGGCACCCATACAACCCGTTTCTACAATTTGCACTTCTTCTTCGAGCCCATGCTTTTGGATTTCTACTCGTAGAGCTTCTTCAAAATCATTGCCTCCGGCTGAAATACATTGTCCGCCGGCGCAAATAAGAGCATGAATCCGATAAATTTTCATTATTTTTCGTTCCTTGCTATTACCCATTCACTGATCATTTGTCCATTAATAATGTGCTGTGCAACAATTTGACGAGCCATGTCTGGGGTAACTTTTCCGTATGTAGTTTCAAAACCATCTCGTTCGATTCGAATAATGGGTTCTTCTTTATCAAGACCCATAGAACCACCCTCGACGATTTCAACATCATGAAAGTTACGTTTTTCTAATTCATCAATCATTGCTTTTAGAGCTTCTCTAGCTCCTCCTGCAATACCTACAGTACCCATGCTTGCAAAAACACGTACTTTTGCATTTCCGCTTCGAGTTTTCATCGATTCTTTGGCATCGTTTCGAATCTTTCGAAGCTCTTCTAAAGAACTAATCTTGGCCATTCTTACCTCCATGTAATTTTTGAATAGAAGTGGTCAAATATTCTTGGATTCCTTTTACAGCAGTAGGATGATGAAGTGGTACATCGTCAAACACCTCTTTAAGCTGTTTAGTAGAAACCGAGAATGAATATTCATTGACACGGTGTGAATACGATAAATCAACCGTGGAATGAACCATAAACAGTAGTAAAACCGTCCCAGCAATATCACCCATGGGAGGACGGTCCCAATGAGAGTGTTGAAACCAGAAAGAAACAAACGTTCCTTTCCCAACCTCACTCTTTATACTCGCTCCACCTCCTGCCATTTCGGCTTCTGCCTTGAGGAGGGGTAGTCCAAGACCAACTTTTTTTGTTGTACTTGTAGTGGTAAAAGGATCAAATACTGTTTTTAAAAAATTTGCATCCATTCCTTTCCCATTGTCTTGGATGGAAAAAAAAAGTCGATCCTTTTCCTTGGTATCTTCTTCAATCGATAAGGTGATGTCGGTGGCACCAGCATGAATCGAATTTTCTAATATATCGAGGATATTGAGTGAAAGCTCTTTCATTGATCGGAGTACTTTTCTATGATTTCTTGTAAAGTATCAGGTTGAATTCTTCCATAGATATCACCATCGACACTAATTAAAGGAGCCATACCGCATGCACCAAGACAACGAACTTCACGATAAGAAAAAGCTCCATCCTTGGTAGCTTCACCTGCTTTTATGCCCAGGAGTTCTTCTAGTTTTTTCATGAGCAAACCAGCTCCTTTAACATAACAGGCAGTTCCCATACAAACAGATATCACGTGTTTTGCAGATTTTTCCATCGTGAAAAAATTGTAAAATGATACAATACCATACACTCTAGTGGGGGGGATGTTCAATTGTTTTGCAATGTAAAGTTGTGCTTCTTCGGGGAGATACCCCAAGATTTCTTGAGTTCCATGTAATATCTGAATAAGAGAATCTGGAGAATTACCTTCTTGACTAATAACACGATCAATCTGCGGAAAATGAAGTGTTTGTTGGATTTGGCTTTCCACACTATTCCTCCTTAAGTAGACAATATAACAAACCGGACAATTCAAATGTTGGATACGAGCTAGTTGCTAAAAAAATGCCTTTTTCTTCTGCAAGAGATATGACTGACGGATCAGGCGTGGCTCCTTCAGAGAAAATGATGATAGGACATTGTTTAATAGAAGCAATGCCCAAAATGTTTTGATGAACCTGTACCGTAATCCAGGCTGTATCAGGGTTGACAGATGCTAGTGCATTGCTTAATAGATCAGAGGCATATACATGCTGGAAGGTGATATCAAAATTACAGTTTTTTGTAAGAACCTCAAAGGGAAGCTTAGTAATCAAATTGCGTAGAGTCATCATTCCATACCTCAAATACTAAAGTAGTACCACGTTTTAAACTTTCGAGCCAAAAACTATCAGCAAAACGCTGAATATTGTTTAGCCCTACACCACCACCAAATCCTAATTGTCTCGCCATCTCAGGAGCGGTGGTAAAACCCGGGGTTAAAGCTTTGTCAATGTCGGGTATGCCGGGTCCAGTATCTTGCGCAACAACTTTTACTCGATTGTTATAGATAACGATTAGCAAATCGCCACCAGAAGTGGTATGAATAGCTAAGTTGGCTTCTGCTTCAAAAACACAAACCCCGAGTCTTCGAAGATAATCTTGACTGGGAAAATAATCTTGCAGGAACTTCTTTACTTGCATGGCTTTGCTACCTACACTATCGTAAGAGCTAGGACCAACTGTATAGCGCAATTCAGAAACACTTACATTTCCCATGATACACCTTGAATGCCAGCTTGATAAAGCAAACCACATGAAACAAACATAATGTGCTTCGATCGAAGAAGCAAAATCTCATTTTGTTCTGCAAGTTGTATTGTTTCGGGAGGCACATGTTTTCCTCGAACAATTAACACAGCAGGAATATCGAGTATTGAAGCTGTTCTCACAACAGAAAGATTAGTAACCCCTGTAATAAGTAGCAAAGGGTCTTCTTCTCTCATGATAATAAATAAAGTATCGCTCATGAGATCTGCTGCAAAAGCAGTATGTATATCAATATTTAAGCGGCCCTTATTTTGTAGGATTTCCGCATCAACAGTTTTGCATATTTCGTTAATTCTCATCGGCTACAGTATACAAATTTTGATCTCATTTTCATAGAAAATCATGACAAATTATTAACAATTTCAAAAAACTATGGAGTTTCATTTTGTAATCGATTCCACTCTTCCTTTATTTGTTCTTCATTTTTGCATGGTTTAACTTCTGTACAATGGCCCTGAAACACACATTTTGGTTGCAAATAATGTGCTAAAAATGGAGAGTACTGATACATTTCTTGTTTAACAGCATGAAACAGTCGTTGAATTTCCCATTGGGCTTTTGAACACAATCGTAAATGACAAGCGTGCATTAATTCCCGGAAATTCATTGTCATAATAAGAGATGTTGCAGCTGCATTCGGAAGTAGAAAACGAGCATCTTCCTTGGGTATTCCCGTTGTTACTAGATCACAATACAATGCTTGTAAATGCTCTATTGACTCTGTATAGGCTGCATAATTTGCAGGATTTTTCTCAATACTAGGAGGTACAATGATTTGCAAATTGGACTCATTGGTGTATCGTTGACTCCTTTGTGTAAAACTAACCCCAATGCGAAATCGAACAAGTTGGTGAGAGCAAGCTCGTGATATACCCTCTATACGAAACGAAAAGCATATATGCTCCATAACACTATGATGACCTAGTTTGTATAAAAGATGAAAATAATCTTGGTCTGTGTAATGGCTTTCCTCAATACCTCTTGTAATGCGAGCACTGTCAGCAATGATTTTCAATGGGGAGGAAGGAGGGTTGAGGAGAGAAACTTGAAGAGTGACCTTTTGGATATTCATGAAATCTATTTATGAAGATGTCTGGAACCGGGCTGCGTGAGTTCAATGCCTGCTTCACACATCGGACAAGTATCGGGCTCCCATGTATGAGCCTCAACTTTTAAAACAGAGAATAGTGGGTGGGAAAAATCAATGTTTCCCATAGTTCTATCAACGATGCTGCAAAGGGCAAGTGGGGATACATCAAAGTCTTTGATTAAGGAGAGAAGTTCTTTGGTTGTTTTCCCCGTTGTAATGACGTCTTCGACAACCACAACACGATCGGTTGACTCTATATGAAAAGAACGCCGAAACGTAAGTTTTCCCTGGTCACGTTCTGCAAAAATACATCGCGTATTTAACTGCCGTGCGAGTTCATAACAGGAAATAATCCCACCGACTGCTGCACCAACAACGAGTGAGGGCTGAAAAGATTTGATCTTCTCTACAAGGATGTTACAAATGGCAGCATTGTGCTGAGGATATTGTTGTAATGATGCACATTGCAAGTATGTATCGGAATGAAGCCCTGAAGATAAGCGAAAATGCCCTTTTTTCATTACGCCAATTTTTTCAAAGAGTTTGACAACTTCATCTTGTCTCATGAATTACCTCTATTATGCGCTATCTCAATATCCTTAAGGATGGAGATGGCGGCTTGTTTTGGATCATTGGATTGAAGGATTGGCCTTCCAACAACAAGATAATCAGCCCCATTAAGAATTGCTTTTTGGGGTGTCATTATACGGATTTGATCGTTTGTTTGATCACTGCTACGTCGAATGCCTGGGCAAACTGTAATAAATGTTTTTCCACAGATTGCTTTTACTTGAGGTGCTTCCCATGCAGAGGATACCACACCCGATAGACCAGCTTGCATTGCTAATTTACAAAGCTTTTCAACTTGCAATTGAGGAGAATTGGTGATTCCAATCGAAGCTAGTTCGTTTTCATCTAAAGAAGTAAGAACAGTTACGGCGATTAAACGAGTGTTAGGCATGTGAAGATGAATTGTTTCAGCGGCAGTTTTCATACAGTTCATCCCTGAGAGAGCGTGCATATTTATCATATCCACTTGGAGTGGCTGCAAGGAAAGGAGTGCACTAGAAACTGTATGAGGGATATCGGAAAGTTTCAGATCAAGAAACACTTTTTTCCCCGCTTTTTTCCATTCTTCTACAATGGAGGATCCATATTTCAAATACATTTGAAGACCAATTTTGTAGAATACTACATCTTCGGAGAGGAGATGCATTAAAGATCGAGCTTGTTGGATGTCTGGAAAATCTAAACTGACAATCAGCTGTTCTTTTATGGTCATAAAAGCCTCCAACAATGTTTTCGAACGCAGTTGGTTTTGTGAAACCATGCAATACTATTATATCGTATAGTCAAATAAACATCGAACAAGGTAGCCAAACACCATGGAAGCAAGGCCAATTTGAATACTGGCAAAAAAAGGATGAGAAAAACGATTTTTTCGTCCCAATGTAAGTCCATAAAATATAAATTGCAGACCTAAAATGAGAAACAGTATTGCGCCTACAACTCCTAACTCAATACCCACATTCAGAAATATATTGTGGGCATGTATGAAGGCATTCTGAGTTTGGGGAGGAAAAAACATCTTGTATACATGTTGAAATGTTCCTAGGCCAGTTCCACCAATCCAGAGTAGTTTTAGGAGCTCCACACTATTTTGCCAGATAAGGATTCGAGACATATCCCCCGATAGGGTATCTATAAGAATACGTAGAAACCAGTTGCGAGAAGATGGGATTGCGACCAAGATAGCTGTAAGATACCCTGCTAGTAAGGTCCAATACCACTGCAAGTTTGCTAGTACTAAACAGATTAATCCAAAGATCATTCCAATGGAGGATCCGCGCGAACCTGAGAAAACAACCATGGCAAAAAAGAGAAAAGAAACAAAAAGAAACCAGGTTTTTAGAGCAAAAAAAGCCCATGGTTTGGCTTTAAAACTTCTCCACTGGATCCCAAAAAAAGAAATCGAAAAGGTAAAGGGAACCAGTAAAGAATACAATCCTCCCAATGAATTTCTTCCCCCAATAGGGGTCCCAAAATTAATTTGAACGCCTGTAACTTCCAATTGAGATCGCCATACTGTACCGAACTGTAGAAGTCCAGAGAGCTTGTCCCAATGAAGATGAAGATAGTAGACAGCGTAGACTGCAAGGAGAAGAAAAAGAAAAAAAAGAATTCGTAAAATTTGTCTTTTTTTTGTGAAGACTGACACAACCAAAACCTCAATGATGCATCCGGATGTAAATATGATGCCTTGCAAGATGGTTTGGGAAGGATGTACAGACCAAAATAGGCCTATCCATATCCAACAGCAGAGAAGCAATTCTGTCCAATGCCATGGATAATGCTTGTAAATCCACTTTTTATAAACGATGCATTTGCTTCCCCAAAAAAAGAGAGAAACAAGTGCTCCTAATCCTTGGTAATAAAGAGGTAATTTTGTAATGAAAAGAAGGGTTAGAATCGATAGATAAAAACCGATTTCAATTCCCGCATTGAAAAATGCATTTCCTACGCTATTCTTGTCAATTCTCATGGATTCATCATACAGAATTCTTTTTGATTTACCATACTGTGACTAGTGAAAAAAAAGAAGTGGGAAAAAGGATACTCTAATCGATTGTTTTGACATTCATTTTCATGATTGTTTGACGACTATCATCAAGAGGGAACAATGAATTGGAACTGACTCCCATGAAATCATTGCCAAACATTGTATATAAATCGGACGATATGGAAAGCTGAGGGAGTCTTCCTATAAGACGTTTCCCATCGTATAAAAATGCTAGTTGTACGGGCGTTGCAAAATGTCCATCAGGTGTGAAATCTCCCCCACTGGCAATGGAGATAACAATCCCTTTTTCACCCTGGAGAATCTCACCCGTTGTTTTTCCTGTAGAAGGGATATATGCTTGGGGAATTCCAATAGTGGGAACAGAGTCATAGGAACCACCAGCACATGCAGTAGTGGGATAATGATACTTGTGAGCTGTTTTTTTGTCGGTATAGGGAGTTTCTATGATGCCTTTTTGGACAAGAGGAACCAGGAAGTTTTCTTTGTAAACTCCTTCTAGGTCGAAGAATGGTTGCGAAGCAAAGTGTTTGGGGGATCGCGTTGCATAAAATGAAAAGAGAGGATTGAATAATGGTTCTCCTATTCGATTTGAGAACAGAGAACTACCGGATGCAAAAATGTGTCCATGTAGGTCGTGGTAAAGTTTACCCAAATACGTTTGATCGGAGCTATCAAATAAAATAGGATAGACCCCTTCCTGGAAATCATGTATGGGCGTATTGTATGCGTCACAAATTTCGTGGATATAATCAGTCAGCATTGTTCGATCGTATTCATTGCTTTGGTATCCCATGGCAGCGTCAAAGAGGTTGGAAGAATCTTGATGATTGATGAGCAAGCTGATTCTATAGTGGTCTATTGTTTGAAACAAAGATAGTCCGATGTCATTGTTTAATGAGTGAGTGGAACTTTGTTTGATAAGCTTATTGGAAAAAGTAAACTGAGGGTTTTGTTGTCGTAATACTTCTAATAGTTCTCTCATTTCATTCAGAAAATCTTCTTCTGAGAGGAGGGTTTGGTTAGGTTGAATAGTTTCTATATGTTCTTTTTCAGGAGGAACAGGATAGGATATTTGTAGATCAATGGCTTCCTGTGCTTTTTTTGTTAACGTTTCTTCCTGCACTCTTCCTATGCCAGAAGCAATACCAATATAGCCCTGATCATATATCCGTATGGCTGTTTTTGCAATATCCTTTTTTCGAATGGATTCAATTTTGCTTTGTTGAACATTAATTGCGACTTCTTGCACTTGGTTTTTTAAGATATCTCGAATCATCGTTGTCTCCTATTGGATATTCAGTTGTTTGATGCGAATGTCAGGACCTCCAAAACTAACTCGTAAAGGGTGTTGTTCCATTTTACCACACCCTCCCAATGTAAAGCCTGGAATTTCCAATGAATTAGATAGGCCCTCAATGTCATTCAATGTTTTAAAAACATTGCCAGTAATAACAGATATTTGAACAGGTTCAGCAAGTTTTCCTTTTCGAATCATATAGCTTCGTGCTGGGGCTAGTGTAAACGTAGACATACCAGAACCATGTTTTACAGTGTCAACATAAATACCCTCGTGAATATCAGCTAAAAGATCATCAAATGAAAGATCTCCTTTTTCAATGTAGGTTGTGGTCATTCGCACAATGGGTTCAAACTCAAAATTCATAGCTCTTGCATTTCCTGTTGGAGATTCTTCCAAGGCTGTTGCAGTAGATACACTGTGAAGGCGACCATGTAAGAAGCCTTTTTTGACTAGGTAATTGACCTTTGCCTTTGTACCTTCATCGTCAAAAGGAACATATCCTTTTCCCGGTAATGTTCCGGTGTCGATGATAGATAGAAGAGGAGAACCTACTTGTTTTCCGATAGTCCATTCCTTTCTCATCGTTTCGTCTCCCACCATAAAATCCGATTCACTTTTATGCCCGAAGCTTTCATGAGCAAAAATACCAGCTGCTAATGGTGACAAAACTGTTGTGTAAGCCCCCTTTTTAACAGGCTTTGAATCACACAGAAATTGATCGGATGCTGCAATATGCTTTTCAATGGTTGACGAAAGCCCTTTCAGTTTTTCAAAAGACACTGCATTGGTATCAAATCGATCGGAAAACTTTGTATCTCCCAAAACCATGTCGTAGTACAGCGCCAAACCAGCATCTTCGTAGTCATAATAGACTCGCGAACCTTTTGAAGAATAAAAATCCTTTACTTCTCTCTTGTCGACATAGTAGCTTTTCCAATGCTTTATGTGCTTGTTTTGATTGAGAAGGTCAGAATAATCCTCAAGGAGAGTACGTTTGTCTTGTTTGGAAATGGAACAAACAGATGTTGGCCCCGTGAATTCTTCTTGATGGACGTTGTGTACTTCAAAATTTTGTACAACTGGATGTTGTTCTATAGTTGGAAAGGGATGTCCAACGGAGGCAAGGGTATCGATTTCCTGTTGAATGGATGCAATATCAGTTGTTGAGCTATAATACCACATTCTACCATCAAACAATCGAATAAATGCTGCCTTGTATTCTTTTTCTTTAAGGTCTTCTATTGTATTTTGTGTACAACGAATTGTGGTCTCAAAAACAGTCTCAATTCTGACATCAGCATAAAACCCTTTTGGAAATACAAACATAGGAACCTCCAATGCAATTCATATTAAGAAAAGGATAGCGTAGTAGAAAGATTCTTGCAATGATGGGGGAGAAAAAAATGCGCCCAGCCAGATTCGAACCAGCAACCTTCGGTTCCGTAGACCGATGCTCTATCCAGTTGAGCCATGGGCGCATGTAGTGATACTATTATACAGAAAAAAACGGGTTTTCAAGTCACTGATGAAAATAGGTTTCGATTCCTTTTAACATTCCTTCAGTGATTAAGGAAAGAAAGCTGTCAGATTGTAACATTTTTTCTTCTTCGGGGTTTGAAATGGCTGTCGTTTCAATCAGTATGGCTGGCATCGCCGTGATTGAATCAATGATGGCAAGTTTGCGTCGGAGGATTTGATAGATCTCCAGGCCAGTTTCTTTTGATATAGAATCGGATATTGTGTCTGCAATTGTTTTTGAAGAGGAATGCCAATAAAAACACTGGATACCCTTCACTTTATGATTCATAGATGCATTCTGGTGAATGGAAATAAACATATCAGCGCCACTGGTATTTACCATTTCAATGCGAGATGTAAGGTCAGGGCTTATCTTGTCTTGTTCTTTTTCTCTTGTAAGAATTACTTTAGCACCATTTTCTTCAAGCAATGCTTTCAATTTTAAGGCAATCTTTACGTTTACAGAACTTTCTAAAAGTCCCGTAGGGCCAATTCCCCCTGCATCGTAATAGTCGTTGTTTCGAAAAGAACCATGACCAGGATCAATAGCAATAATTTTATTTTGTAAGCCTTTTTCCAAAACAGGTTTTAATGTTACAATCAAGCGGTTATCTGTAGACATAAAAGCGGTTTCAATTTGTGATTTTGTAATAGTAGAAAGAACGATTGTCGCTTCAGATTGTTTTTTCATTGTGCGAGCAAAAGAATTTGCTTTGATCCATTCGGATTCGACGGGCGGGGTAAGAGAGGAAGAAAGGGTGGAATTGGGGATATGAAGGGTGATACGATTTTCTTCTTTTGCAATAGTATGAGATACGGGGAATACAAACTGAAAAGAAAATATACTTGCATTAAATCTTTGATCCAATGTAACTTCTGTAAGTTTGTTGTCTAAGTAGTAGTGGTTTCCAATTGCATAAAGGTGGGCATTAAAAATGGTGTCACAATCGGCTATTGGTACATAAAGAAGGGAATTAAACGATACGATGGGATTTTGAATTGCGATTCTATCTTCCCTGCTTGACTTTATGTACACATTTTTATTGTTTGACTTAAAACCATACATTGTATTGCCAGCTTGTAAAATGGCTTGCTGATTTATATTATCCCACGAAACAGTTCCTCGAATGGTTTGAGCAATGTCTTTTAGAGGAGCATACAGATGCCCCTTGTACTCTTTCAATACTAATTGATTCTCTAGCTGAACACCATTAATTGTAAGCTTCGGTCCAGCATAATTGGTATAATCCATGAATCGGAAAACAAGCGAATCTTCATCTCTTTCTGTCACAAAACGAACGTCTGTTGAAGATTCAACAACCAGTCGAACAATGTTTGGACGAAGCGAGAACTGAAAGATATGAGCAGTGAGAATGCCTTGTTTTTGAACCACTAGCAAGGCTTCCTCTTTTTGGGGGTCATCGGGGAACTCAAGGATGCAGTTCTTAATTTCTATAATGCTACGATTGGGATTTTGAAGTTGATAACTTTCATAGGATATGAGACCTTCATTTACAAACGATAGAGTAAAATTCACACTATCCAATCGATCCATCCACTCTATTTTCTGAAGTTTATGAGAAGGGGTTTCCGATGATCCAGGTTCTACTGATAAATTTAGCCATTGTTCTTGAATCCACGCAATAGTACCGTTCGTTGAAAACTGAAACCATGTCTGATCCTGATTGTTTTTTGCTATGGCGGAAATTTGAATAGACGACGGAGGAGATTCTGTCTGAATCTTTTTGTACGCTTCGCCAGGTCCTTCAAACAGGGGCAAAGTTGAAGACAGAGTTTTGGTTGCTACTAATTGGTTCAGGTATATTTCTGGGAGAGAAGGTGGTTGGGAAACTCGAACCAGTTCATGAAACACCCAGCCAATTTTTCCACCCATCAATATCTGAAACCAAACATCGTCATGTACCGATATCATAGAACCTTGAACAGTAAATGGTGTTCCGGGGGGTATTTCGAATACTTTGTCATAAGTATTACCAGGACCACTGCGAACATTTACAGCTTGCAGTGTTTCATTGTTATCCCCTACATTTTTTACAGTAACCACCCAGCTTGCAACCCAACCAGTACCTTTGTCGATACGTATCTCGTACCAGAGTTTACCATTCATGTCTTTGGATTGGTACAGTATTTCAAATTCCCCATATCGATCAACAGTAGTTATGGTAGATGCCGAAGTGGAAGGCCCAGAACGAATATTTACGGGAGGTTCGATAGCACATATTTTATTGGTGACTTGCTGTTTCTGATCAGACCAATTTTGTACTTTAACCACCCAGCTTGCAACCCAACCCTCTATATTGTTTGGGAGTCGAATTTTATACCAAACCTTACCACTTGTGTCTGTTTCTTCTGCAATGCCTCTTGTTTCCAGGTGAGAAGAAACAAAATACACAACAGGATAGTCTAATCCTGGACCTTTGCGAACATTAACGGAATCACAAACAATTAACTTATCGGTTGCACTTTTTTGTTCTGTGGTTGTCGTTTTGGTTTGAACCACCCAGCTTGCAACCCAGGCATACTGTTGTCCTTCAATTTGAATTTTGTACCATTTACGGTTGTTTTCATCGTTCATAGAAGCAAAGACTTGCTTCTCTTCTTGGTCTCTGGTAATGTAATGAATGGAAGCATGCAAGCTTGGTCTGGTGCGTATCTTTACGCCGGGCTCGATAACCACAACCATACCTTCGATAGGGGTTTCTTTTTCAGCCGTTCGAACAGAGTCAACCACCCAGCTTGCAACAAAACCATTCAAATCTTCTGATATTTGAATTTTGTACCATATCTTTCCTTCAGCATCTTTGCTTTCTTGCAAAATAAGGTATTCTCCAGGAGTTTCAATAACATATACCACATCACCTTTTGTAGAGGTTGCATTTCTGACATTTACAACGGGGTTGATCAGGGCATATCGTAAGGTTTCAGCATTGGAGGGTAGTTGAAATAGAGAACTCCACAATAGAACACTTATAACAATGCGAATACATTTAGAGCCGAGGGTTTGGTTTTTACATAGTTTCATAGGATATTCCTTACTTCTCTTCGTTCCTCTTTCTTTTTCAGTGCTTGACGTTTATCGTATTTTGTCTTTCCTTGTGCAAGACCAATGATTACTTTTGCCCATTGATTCTTTAGCACGACTTGAAGAGGAATGATTGTTAGGCCTTTTTGAAAAACTTTCTGGGAAAGCTTGTGAATTTCTTTTTTGTGAAGTAGAAGCTTTCGTTTATGGGTGGGATTATAGGTTCCATAAGAAACATCTGCCTGGATGTGCAGATTGTGTAGCCAAGCCTGTCCTTCTTCAATGGTGACATAACTATCTACAAAATTAACCCGTCTAGCACGAATGGCTTTAATTTCTGGTCCAGAAAGAACAATACCAGCTTCCATTTTTTGTATTATATGATAGTCATGAAAAGCCTTTTTGTTCAATGCAATTGATTGTAAACCTTGTTGTTCCTGCTTCATGCAAGAAGTATAATACAAAAAGTAGTAGTTTTAAAGGAAGAGATGCGGAAAAATGAGAAGCAAAAGAAGAGTTTCTAATCGATGGACGATGACTCTATATAATCTTTTTGAGAGGAGGTCAACTGATCGATAGAAAGACCTAATGATTGAAGTTTCATGGAGGCAACTTGATTGTCAATACTAGCGGGAACAGAATAAAGACCAATTGGTAGTTTGTTTTGAACCAGATACAAAGCAGATAAAACCTGCAAAGCAAATGATAAATCCATGATTTCTGCAGGATGACCATCTCCCGAGGCAAGGTTTACTAATTTACCATCTGCTAGGACATGAATTCGATTGCCATTGTTGAGTATATGTAGTGAAACATGCTCCCTAACATTCTTTTTACTAACTGTTTTGAGTTCTAAAGCTTTCATGTCTACTTCTACGTTAAAATGTCCTGCATTGCAAAGAATGGCATTGTTTTTAAGAAGGTCAAAATGGGATGAGGAGATTACTTCTTTGCAACCGGTTACAGTGATAAAAATATCTCCTAAGGGTGCAGCATTGTCCATCGTCATAACTCGAAATCCATCCATGTGAGCTTCCATTGCCTTAATCGGATTCACTTCTGTTATAATCACAGAAGCTCCCAGTGCTTTAGCTCGATTTGCAACCCCTTTTCCGCACCATCCATATCCAGACACTACAACATTTTTCCCCGCAACAATAAGGTTTGTAACATTCATAATAGAAGTCCATACTGATTGACCCGTTCCATATCGATTATCAAAAAGATATTTGGAATGGGCATTGTTGACCAAAATCATAGGTAATTGCAACTTCTTTTGTCTGTATCGAGACTGCAATCGGATAACCCCGGTGGTAGTTTCTTCGCATCCACCTAGCATTGAAGGAATTTGGTGGGCGTATTTTTCATGCAAGAGGTGTGTCAGATCTCCTCCATCATCCAAAATGATGTCGGGTTTTTGTTGCAGCATTTGATCAAGGAAAGAATTGTATTCTGCTTCTGTACAACCATGTTTGGCAAAAACTTGTACTCCATGTTCTGCAATAGCAGTAGCCACATCGTCTTGTGTTGAAAGCGTGTTGCTACTTGACAAAAGGACCTTGGCACCTCCTTGGACAAGTATCTCTGCAAGTCTGGCTGTTTTGGCTTCTAAATGAATGCAGATTGCAATCGTCAAATTTTTAAAAGGAGCAGTATCTTGCAATTGTTTTTCAAGCAAAGAGAGAAGAGGCATATGTTTTCGCACCCAATCAATCTTTTTTTCACCACTTGTTTTCATTCTTTCTCCTATTTACCCGATATAGATGCATCCAATTATTGTTTTGGAATCCTCACCGTGAGAATCATCCACATCGGAACTTTCTTGTTCTTGAGATCCCTGCATGCTTTTCTGATATGCATCCATAATTCGGTGACATAGAACTTTTGTGTCGCTGTTATCGAATAGGATTTTTTTTATTTTCTGTGGCATATCGTTTTTCTCAATGATACCAGGAGAAAGTAGAACAATAGCATTGCACTTTCTAAGACGGACTTGTGAATACTCAATCTCTGGCTTTGTTACGGACAGTTTTATGGGATCTATCATACCCAGAGGAAGTGATATTTGACTGTCACTATTGGAAGTTGGGGTCAGACTAAACAAAGAATTTTTATTCCAAAGCAAGGCTTTGCAATATCCTGCATTGCAATAATGGGCAATGTTAGAATCATCAATGGTCACAACGAGCAATGATGTTGTCATGTCAGTATTGGTTTTGATAGAACGTTTTTGCAAACCTTCTTGGATAAGGGAGAAAACACGAGTATAGAAATCTTTGGGTTTTTGTTCTTCTTCTAGATGATGCTTTTCAGCAATGATAGTTCCAAGGCGGGATATAGCATATTCACTAGGTGTTTTGTTTGTAGAACTACAAAACGTTGGACTTGCAATGGCCATTGTAAGCTGATGGTTTTGAGGCATTTGAAAAGCATGAAGCCATGTATCTGCAAAGTACTCTTCACTAGTACCGGTTATTGATAAAATATCACTTCGAATGGATAGTGGTTTTCTTAGTAACATACAATCCTTTCATTGCAATAAAAAAGGTTTCAAATAAGCACCCGTATAACTTTTTGCATTACGAATGACATCTTCTGGAGAGCCCTGCACAATTACGTTGCCTCCAAATTCACCACCTCCAGGACCCAAATCAATAATGTAATCGGAACATTTAATAACATCTATGTTGTGTTCAATGATAATGATACTGTTTCCTTTATCAACCAATTGATGCAAAACAGATAGAAGCATTTTAATATCTTCAAAATGAAGGCCTGTTGTTGGTTCGTCTAAAATGTATAAAGTGTGACCAATGGTTCGCTTGCTTAGCTCAAGAGCCAGTTTGATACGTTGTGCTTCTCCCCCCGATAAAGTTGTAGAAGATTGTCCCAATGTAATGTAACCTAAGCCAACATTTTGTAATAGGGATAGTTTTCGAACGGCTTGAGGGTAAGCAGAGAACAAACCCAAGGCTTCATTTACTGTCATATTCAAAACATCAACTATATTGGATCCACGATATTCAATTTCCAACGTTTCTCGATTAAAGCGTTTTCCTTTACAAACTTCGCAAGGAACATATACGTCTGGTAAAAACTGCATTTCTACTTTGACCAGTCCATCGCCTTTGCAACTTTCACATCGACCCCCACGAACATTAAAACTAAAACGTCCCTGCGAATACCCTCTTATCTTGGATTCAGGTAGTGCAGCAAAGATTTTTCGAATCTCAGTCCATAAGCCAACATATGTGGCTGGGTTGGACCTAGGCGTTCGACCAATAGGATTTTGATCAACAAGCATGCATTTTTGTATATGTTCTACTCCTTGCAGATTCTTGTATTTACCAGGGTTTACATTGCGACTCCCGAGTTCTTTTTTGAGAGCCTTGTAGAGAACATCGTTAATAAGCGTACTTTTTCCAGAACCTGAAACTCCAGTCACGCAAATAATTTTGCCAAGAGGGAACGTGACATTAATATTGTTGAGGTTGTGTTCTTGAACCCCCTTTAAAACAATTTGACCTCCATTGCCTTCTCGTCTTTTTTCAGGAAGGGGTATGGACCTTGTACCATTCAAGTATTGAGCAGTAAGAGATTTCTCTGATTGTAATACTTCTTCCAACGTACCTTGAGCAACAACTTCTCCTCCTTGAATTCCTGCAAGAGGACCCATGTCTACAATGTAATCCGCTTTCCGGATGGTTTCTTCATCATGTTCTACAACGATGACAGTGTTGCCAGTGTCTCGAAGTTTCATAAGTGTGTCTAAAAGCTTTTCATTGTCTTTTGGATGAAGGCCAATACTTGGTTCGTCAAGAATGTACAATACACCCATTAATCCAGAACCAACTTGCGAGGCAAGTCGAAGTCTTTGTGCTTCCCCTCCAGATAGAGAAGCAGAGGATCTTGATAGACTTAAGTACTCCAAGCCTACATTGATAATAAAATGCAACCGTTGGGTAATCTCTTTTAAAATCCGTGCAGCGATAATGGTTTTTGAAGGAGAAAAATGAAGAGATTCCATGAATTCAAGTAAGTTTCGTATTGACATTGAGGAAGCTTCAAAGATGTTTTTTTCTTGAATTGTGATGGCTAATGCTTCTGGTTTTAACCTTGCTCCAGAGCAAGAAGAACAAAGAGTTGTCACCATATATTTTTCATATTCCAAACGTGAAGATTCGGACAAGGTTTCTCTATGACGCCTTTCTATGGTTGGAATGATTCCTTCAAAACGACCTTTACCGTACAGTAGAATGTGCTGCATAGAAGGAGAAAGGTCTTTGAATGGAGTATTGCTATCTTCTCCGTGCATTTTTAAATACCGTTCTAGCTTTCGAAGAACATAGCTATCGTTTGTATTACGGAAGCCAGGTACAAAAATGGCTCCTTTGGATATTGACAGAGAAGGATCTGGAACAACAAGGCTTGGATCAACTTTTCGCACAAAACCTAGACCTGAACAATTTGGGCAAGCTCCTGAAGGATTGTTAAAAGAAAAAAGCCTTGGCTCAATTTCAGGCAAAGAAATGTTACAGTCAATACATGCAAATGTTTCAGAGTAGGTTTTACTCTTCCATTGGCTATCTTGGCCTTCATACATAATATCAAGGACATGGTCGCCTAAAAGAAGAGCCTGTTCCACGGAGTCTGTTATTCTGCTTCGGTCAGCAGAGTTTACTTTCATTCGATCTACTACAACGGATATATCGTGCTTGTGTGTTTTTTTTAAAACAATGTCATCATCCAAATCGTACAGGGTACCATCTACATACACTCGCACAAATCCTTTTTTACGCAAAGAGGTGAATATATTTTTATATTCCCCCTTTTTTTGTTTTGCTATGGGAGCTACGATCTGAATCTTCTTATGATCCCATTGTTCAAGGATTGAATCTACAATTTGGTCTACCGATTGACTTTCAATTTTTTTTCCACAAGAAGGACAATGAGGTGTTCCTGCTCGTGCCCAAAGAAGTCTCATATAATCATAAATCTCTGTTAATGTGCCTACGGTAGATCGAGGGTTTCGACTGCTTGTTTTTTGTGTTATTGCAACAGTAGGCGATAGACCTTCAATATGGTCGATTTCTGGTTTTTTCATTTGACCAATGAATTGACGAACATACGAGGACAACGATTCTAAATATCGACGCTGCCCTTCTGCATGAATAGTATCAAAAGCAAGGGATGATTTACCAGAACCAGAGAGCCCCGTAATTACAATCAATTTGTCTCTGGGCAAGGTTAAATGAATATTCTTTAAGTTGTGAACCTGAGCACCACGAAGAATGATTTTTTTGTCTGCCATGGTTTATGGTTTCTTATCGATAGATTCTTTTCGTTCCTTTGCAGCTTGAACGAAATGTGTAAAAAGAGGTTCAGGTTTAATTGGGCGCGAGATTAGTTCGGGGTGAAATTGACATCCGACGAAAAAGGGATGATCTAAGAGTTCAACCATTTCAATCAAACCTCTTTTAGGGTTAAAACCAGATAACTTCATGTTTGTATTTTCAAAATAAGGCATCATTGCATTGTTAAACTCATATCGATGGCGATGACGTTGGACAATGAGTTCTTCTTGGTATATTTCATAGGCCTTCGAAGGTTTTTTTATCTTGCAGTTGTAATCTCCCAACCTCATGGTTCCCCCTTTTTTATCAAGATTTTTTTGGTCAGCCATCAGGTCAATCACTGGATAAGGGGTGTTTGAGTCAAATTCGGTAGAATGTGCGTTTTCTAATTTCAAAACGTTACGGGCAAAATCTATCACAGCGATTTGCATTCCCAAACAAATCCCAAAGAAAGGAAGGTTGTTTTCCCGGGCATACTGGGAGGCAATAATCATCCCCTCTATCCCTCGTACTCCAAAACCACCCGGAATAAGTAAGCCGTGCATATTGTGTAGTTTTTTTTCTGCATTCTCTGCAGTAATATCTTCGCTTTGAAACCAGTGAATAACTACCTTTGCATTGTTGGGAATTTGGGCATGTTTTAATGCCTCTACCATTGACAAATAAGCATCTCCTAACTCCACATATTTTCCAACAATACCAATGTTAACTTCATCCTTTAGATGATTCATTTTGTCAATAGTTTGATTCCAGTTTTCCATGGTGCATTTTTTTGTTTTAATATTCCAGATGTTTTCCAATGCATTGCAGAGACCTTCTTTTTCAATCATCCTTGGTACGTCGTAAACATTTTTTACGTCTTGTACCGAGAAAATAAAATCTCGTTTTACGTCACAAAATAATGATATTTTGTTTCGGATATCGTCTTCTAGTGGAATATCTGTTCTACAAGCAATAATAGTCGGTTTAATGCCCACTCTACGTAGTTCAGCAACACTATGTTGTGTTGGTTTTGTTTTTAGCTCTCCTGTTGTACATAAATGTGGTAGATACGTAAGGTGAATTAATGCAATATCTTCTGGGTTGTTTTCATTGGTAAACTCACGAATAGCTTCTAGAAAAGGAGAGCCTTCAATATCTCCAATGGTACCACCAACTTCAGAAATAATAATACCTGCTTTCGTCTCCTCTGTGTGTCGTAAAATTCTATTTTTGATTTCTTGCGTTAAATGAGGAATAACCTGAACAGTTGCTCCCAAATATTCACCACGACGTTCTTTTTCGATAAGCTCTTGATGTACGCTACCAGATGTAACATTGGAAGAACGGAGTAGATTTTGGTTAAGAAAACGTTCATAATGACCCAAATCTAAATCTGTTTCAGCTCCGTCGGAAGTAACAAATACTTCTCCATGCTGGTAAGGATTCTGTAGACCAGCGTCAACGTTCAGATAGGGATCAAACTTAATGATACTAACCTGGTATCCTTTTGATTTCAATATCATTCCAATAGAAGAGGTAAGAATCCCTTTGCCAAGAGAGGACATTACGCCTCCAACAATAAACAAATATTTTGTATTCATTGGTTTGATTCCTTTCGGTAAAAGGCTGATTGAATAAGGCTTTCAATAAGCTCAGGAGTATCGATACCACTTGCTTTCCACAAGGAGGGGTACATGGAAATGGATGTGAAGCCCGGGATTGTGTTAATTTCATTGACTAAGATTTGATTTTCTTTCGTTACAAAGAAATCGACTCTTGCTAGACCAAAACATCCAAGAGCTTTAGCAGCTTTGATTGATAGCAATTGAATTTCTTGGACTAGTTCTTTGGGAAGTTGCGCGGGGATATCTAACCGAGTCGAGTCTTCTAGATATTTCGCTGCATAATCATAGAACTCTCTCTTTGGTATTATTTCACCCGGTAGTGAAGCCATCCATTGCACAGTGTTGTTATGGACGTTCGTTAAAATTGCGCATTCTACCTCTCTTCCTACAATCGTTTTTTCAATGAGAGCGGTTTTTTCTTTCTGAAAGAGATCGTTTAATGTTGGGTAGAATTGATCAGGGCGTGCTACTTTTACTACGCCAATACTGCTTCCCCCATGAGGTTCTTTAATAAACAAAGGCAAATCAAATGTTTCAATGAACTCTTGAGGAGAGAAGCTAGGGTCTTGAAATTGTTGTTTTGTAAGACTTTGATAGGGGGTTGTGGGTATTTGTGCTTGTGCTAGTACAATTTTTGTAAGGATTTTGTTCATACATAAAGAAGAGGACTCCACATCACATCCTACGTAGGGTATATTCATAGATTCTAACAATCCTTGAATGCAACCATCTTCTCCTGCTTTCCCATGAAGAACAGGGAAAGCGCAATGAATCGGGATATTATCTTCTCCAATCCGTAACAACGGTTGCTGTGAAAACTCCAAAGAAATGGGGGTGGGTTGGTCAAGATCCTCTACGCTATGGATATGATGGAAGTCTTCTAAAGAAATAACACGCCATTGCCCGGTACGAGAAATTCCTATCAGAATGGGGGTATACTTTTCTAAATTTATGTTTCTTACTACTGTTTGGGAGGAAACAACAGAGACTTCATGTTCAGGAGAAATACCACCAAAAAAAATCAAAATATTCATATCAATGAAGCTCCCATTCTTGCGAAGTAACAAAATTCTGTAAGCTAGGTATTAAAATGTCTGTATAGTAATCATTATACATCTGGTTTTCGTCAATCCAAATAGCATGAAGACCAAGTTGCTTTGCAGTTTCACAATTTATTTTCATATCATCTACAAGAACACATTGTTGAGGTTCAGCGCCAACCCACCGAAGAACTCTTTTGTATGAGGAGACATGAGGTTTACCATGAAAGCGAAAAGAGTGAATTCCATAAATACTTGAAAAAACATTATCGATACCTACCGTTGAAAGAATTTCTGATATATAAAATGTAGGAGCATTGGAGAACACAATTTTCTTTCCGGGTAAAGTATCCAAGAAATATTTTAACGAAGGTTGAGCAGTAAGAAAATTAGGTAAAGGAAGAGAATGGACATACCGCAAGAAGTCATTTCCATCGAAGCCTTTCTCTTTGATACAACCTAGTAGGCTTGTTCCATATTTTTCCATGTACTCTTTGCGAACAAAGTTTACTTCAGAGGGTTGTAGTTGTAATTTTTTTTGTATATAGCTATTGATTCTTTTGTTGCCCTCTTGGTATAAACCACAATTAGGAGGGTAAAGAGTTTTATCAACATCAAATAGCCATATTTTTGTAGAAGTTAATTGTTTTTTCATGAAGTAGTATTATACAAAAAAAGGTCTGTTTAACTGCTTCTGATTTTTCATTTCTATTCATTATTTCAAAGAATTATAGAATTGTGATTGATAAGGCGCCAAAACATCTTACAATATATACGAAAACACCGGAGGCATGAATGCAAAAAACAATCTCAAATAGAATAATCGGAACCGGATTTACGTTCGATGATCTCTTGTTAGTACCTGCTAAATCAGAAGTTTTACCTGCAAAAGTTCAACTTCATACACAGCTTACAAAAAACATTCGTCTAAATATTCCCATTGTTAGTGCTGCCATGGACAGGGTTACAGATTCTAAGCTTGCAATTGCTTTGGCACGCCAAGGTGGTATTGGGATCATTCATAAAAATTTATCCGCCCATAAACAAGCCGATGAAGTTGATCGTGTCAAGCGCTCTGAAAGTGGGTTAATCACCAATCCGGTCACAACACACAAAGACAATACCGTTCAAGACGCTTTGGATATTATGAAAAAATACAAAATATCTGGCGTTCCTATTACCAACGCAGATAATACTCTGATTGGCATCATAACAAACCGTGATATCCGTTTTGTTACGGATTATTCTGTTTCTATCGAAAGCGTGATGACCAAAAAAAATCTTATTACTGCTCCAAAAGGAACTACAATTGATGAGGCAAAAAATATTCTATCGAATTATAAGGTAGAAAAATTGCTTATTGTAGATGAAAATTTCAATCTTACTGGCTTGTTCACGATAAAAGATATTGACAAGATCAAAAAATATCCAAATTCTTGCAAAGATAGCAAGGGTCGTCTTCGTGTTGGCGCTGCCGTTTCAACATCACCTGATTGCATGAATCGCGTGGAGTTATTGGTAAAAGCCGGCATTGATGTATTGGTCATCGATTCAGCACATGGACATCATATTGGTATCATCAATCTTCTAAAGCAAGCGCGAAATGCATTTCCTGATTTAAACATTATTGCTGGGAATGTTGCCACAGGTGAAGCAACAAAAGCCCTAATTGATGCAGGAGCTTCTGCTGTTAAAGTAGGAATAGGACCCGGTTCTATATGTACAACACGCGTGATAGCTGGAGTTGGAATACCTCAATTGTCTGCAATAATGTATTGTTATGAGGTAGCTAAGGAATATGATATTCCTGTCATTGCAGATGGTGGTATCCGGTTTACGGGCGATATCACAAAAGCTTTAGCTGCCGGCGCATCCACGGTTATGCTAGGAAATTTATTGGCTGGTCTTGAAGAAAGCCCTGGTGATTTGATCTATTTAGAAGGAAGACAATACAAAGAATATCGCGGTATGGGATCTCTTGAAGCAATGAAAGAAGGGGGAGGTGCTCGTTATTTTCAAGACGATATGGACACTTCCAAATTAGTACCAGAAGGGATCGTTGGAAGAATACCCTTCAAGGGACGATTGGGTGAATTTGTGTATCAAATGCTGGGTGGATTACGGGCTGGAATGGGATACCTAGGAGCTCAAACGATCCTACAACTGCAAGAAAATGCTTATTTTGTTCAAATTACACAATCAGGAGTTCGGGAATCTCACCCTCATGATATACAAATTGTTCGGGAAGCTCCGAATTATTGGTTAAAGTAAGCAGAAATCCAAACAAAACCTTTCAGTATAGCTGGGCCTTTATTTTATCGAGGATATCGGGTGGCGTGTGAATATGAATTGCAAGTTCTTTGCAAAGGATTTTCAAGCTGCTGAAAGACTGAATACGATCATGACATACAGTGCAATGATATTGTTGACGGCAATTTTGAATCCAACGTAAAAAGTCTTCTTTTTCAATTTCCGTTAAACGGTTGTCAATCAAATCGTTTACAAGTAATTGCTTCGATTTGCATATGGAAGGATCTGGTTTTTTAATCATATTGCTGGATTTACCCTTTCTTTGAGAAGTAATCGTGCTCTATGAAGCCTTGAACGAACTGTACCAATGGGTATTTCAAGAATATGGGAGATAGATTCGTAACTTAATCCTTCAATGTCAGAAAGAATAATAACTTCTTTAAAATCTGTGGGTAGATTGTGAATAGCGTTACGTAGGTTCTGTATTCGCTGATTATCGAATAGTTGGTGATCATGCAATGGTCTTGGATCTGGAAGATGATTCAAGCCTTTTTCAGGGTGGAGCATTCTTTTGTTTTTTTGAATACTGGAAAGAAAGGTATTGCGTAAGATTTGTAAAATCCAGTTTTTAAAATCTGTAGCTCTATCAAATGTATGAAAATATCTCCAAGCACGTAAAAATGCTTCTTGTGTTATGTCGTTTGCATCGTCTTGATTTCTTGTAAAGTACAAGGCAACACGGTAAACATCTTGGTGAAACTGTTGTGCATATGTTGTAAAAAGGGCTTTATCTTCCAGGTTCATAGTAGTATTGTAAGAAAAAATGGGTGGATCGAAAATAAAATTGTAAGAAGAAAAGTGTGCAGAAATGTTCAAAGTTGCAGATAAAAAAGAAAAGTCTGTGTTTTGTAAAGAAAATTCCATACCTAGTGAACAAGAAAAGGTAACAAAAGTTCAAAAATGTATGAAGAAGATCATCCGCTATTAGAGGTACCATTGACTAGAAAGAAGAATCTTCTAAATCGCCCAAAAAGGATTCTCTGCTTTCATGGTGAATAAACTCTTTCTTGTTTAATGCATTTACGTTGTAATTTTTAGGTAAAAATAAGTAACTGTACTGAGTAATTTTTTCAATTTTGCATTGCAAAGCATAACATGCCCCAAAAAGCATGAAATAATATTTACCATCTCGAATAATTTCTTTTGCTGAGGCAATAACAGGATGCCCATTTTGTAGTTTGTCGATCGTTACTTTTGCAAGAGTGAGAGCTTCTTTTTCATCTTTAGGGATCGTAATATAGTCAATTTCTAAACAGGAAGATGAGGTGGATGGCTGGGCATTGCTAGATTTTGAGAACCGTTTTTGCACAAGAGATTTGTTTTGGGGGGTGGCCTCGCTATGGCGTGAATTCTCCTTTAAATAAGCAACATGATCCTGTTCTTGTGAAGACTCTACAATTTCTTCTTCTTCATCCTCTTCCTCGGGGGAAATGGTGAATAAATTCTTTAAAAATTCAGTGATTGATTTCATTGTGAACCTCCAAAAATTGCACTTCCAATACGCAATAACGTAGAACCTTCTTGGATAGCGTATGGATAATCATTGGTCATTCCCATAGATAAGACTGGGAAAGGAATCCTATATTTGGATTCCATCTCTTCTTTTAAAGTACGTAACATGGAAAAACTCTTTCGAATCTCGTTTTCTTCTTTTGTCCATGGAGCCATTGTCATAAATCCTTGAATTTGTAGATGCTTTAATTTCAATATGGATTCAATTACAAGGGGTACATTCTGGGGAGTAATCCCAAATTTTGTTGTATCGTGCGTGGTTTTGATTTCGAGAAGAATAGGATAAGGATACTTTTCATGAGGATAGGCATTTTCTTTGACAAGAGATTCGATGGTCGTAGATATAGTGGTGGCTATTTTGATAGAATCAACAGAGTCAATACGTTGAAAGAAAGGAATAGCCTTTTTCGCTTTGTTTTTTTGAAGATGTCCTATGAAACAAAATTCTGGTTTTTGTTGAGATGTCGTAGTATTCAGATACCTTTGTTGGATGGTTTCGATTTTTGGAAGGGCGTCTTGTATATAATTTTCTCCAAAACATTTCTCACCTAGTTCAATAGCTTCCACCATTTCTTGGGTAGTTGCTTTTTTTGATACACACATAAGTTGTATTGAAGAGGGGTCTCTACCGCACTTTTTTGCAAGATCATTTATTTCTTGGTGGAGATGGTGCAGTTTTGATGCTAATGTTTCATCATGGTTCATTAGTGAATAACTCTTTTTCGATTTGTTCCCACTCTGTATACACTTCCATTCCCCTGCATTCATCTATTTTTTTAACATCATCTCCTGAGCCAATTTCCGTAACAATGTAGTAGTTGGTGCCAGGTTGATGGCCTTTAACTGTGACAGGTGTATACACTGGTTTTGTGCTATCGAAAGGAAGATAATACATGGCATATTGACCAGGTGCGATTTCTTTTATAGCAGAAGGAGGAAGAATAGCTGCATTGTAAAATCCAAATGAAAAATAACCACTTACTTTTCTAGTATTTAAGAGAGTTTCTACATAGTGCGGTGTGGTGAAGCAAACTAGTTCGTATTCATCGTTAAATGGTTCTTTTTTTGCAATGGTACCACTTACAGAAAGATTTGCTGGATATGTTAATGTAAAAGTATGTGAACTTCCCACTTTGAGCTTTGGTGAATATTTCGTCTCAACAAGAAGCAAGTAGGATATGCTTTCGTTGTTAACTACCTTACAAATAAAATCACCTTCTTTTATTTTTTTCCCATCCTCAACACGTTCAAATTGTGTAGGAGGCTCTAGCATGTCTTCTAAAGAAATTGTACCCTGAAACGCATTCTCGATTGTAAAAATATCTTCGACATTGTCTCGAATATAGCTAAGAACGCCATGCGTGTTAGATTTAATTTCAGAGGTTGTTGAATCTTTTTCAATGGAAAGCATAGGAGAACCAATACGAACAACAGCACCTGCCATTTTAATGCGGTGAACTACTCCATTTGTGGGCGCATAATAGATGGTTTCGGATTTTGAATTAAAACCATTTGCTAGAATCATGATTTCTGTTCTTGTTACATCTAGTAGCATAGTTGAGCTTTTGCTAGTGAAGGAAATCGTTCGAAACACTTGTACCAGAATAATGGCGGCAATAACAAAACAAAAAGCAACAACAACAACAGATACAGCATCGGTCGGTTTCTTTGATCTCATAATTCTAGAAAACCTTTCTGGGTACTATTCATTTTTTTTAGCCCATTTGAGAGCGTAAAAAATCAGGAATATCTAAACCTTCTTCATTGCTATCATTATATGCATCTTCTGTAACAGGTATGGAGGTTGCTTTTTTTGCAACTGTTTTGGGGGTGGGTTGTTTTATGTCTTCCGGTATACCGGTTGCTATTACGGTGATATATACTTCGTCGTCTTTAATGCTACGGAAGTTTCCTCCACCCCAAATTACTTCAGGATCTAAGCCATTGTTCTTGGCCAGGGAGGTAATTTCATTCACACTTTTCATTGCTTCTTCCATCGAGAATTTTGTGGATCCTCTAAGATTAATAAGGATAGATTTGGCAGATTCTAAAACGTCTTTGTCAATCATCCTATTGTTCACCGCGTTTTGGGCTGCTTCAATAGCTCTTTGATCTCCTTTGGCATAGCCAATTCCAAAATAAGCTTTTCCAGAATCTTTGAGAACTTTTTGCAAATCCTTAAAGTCTACGTTCACAAAACCTGTTTCGTACAGAAGTTCCGATATACCTCGAACGCATTGATGTAACACTTCATCTACTAACCCAAACGACTCTTCCATGGGGGCAGACTTCTTTTCCATTGTTAAAAGATTTTCATTGTCGATTGTTACAATGGCATCCACATGCTCTTTCAGTTTTTTAATGCCTTGATCAGCATATTCAATCCTTCTTTTTCCTTCAAAAAGAAAAGGCCTCGTAACAATGGAAACAGTAAGGATGTCCATATCTTGGGCAATTCTGGCAAAAACTGGAATAGCACCTGTTCCGGTACCGCCTCCCATTCCAGCAGTCAGGATAACCATATCGGCACCTTCATACAGCTGTCGAATATCGTCTTCATTTTCCTGTGCTGACTTTTCACCTAGCTCAGGGTTTGCTCCAGCACCTAGTCCATCAGTAATGCGAGCACCAATCTGGAGTTTAATGGGGGCTTCTGAATGGTCGAGGGCTTGTACATCGGTATTTACCGCAATAAAATGAACCTTATCTAGGCCGTATCCAACCATCCTATTAACAGCATTTGTTCCTCCACCACCAATACCTACAACAACAACTTTAGGATATCGTTTCCAAGAGTTTACACTAGAATTCTCTGACATCTACTGCCTCCCTTCAAAGGAACTTGTATTGTTTATGATCGTATATACTATTTTACAAATTCATTCGTTGATGATTTAATAATAAGGAAGGGAACTTCAAAAATCAAGTTTTTTGTCAAGATTATACTACACAAAGTTGTACTTTTATGAAAAAAAAAGTGACATACGGTTCTTGTTTTACATTTGGGTTTAAAAATGGAAACAAAATGCTACGTAAGGTAAGAAATTTTGGAAAATCTATTTTGATTATATTGACAATGCTTCTTCATGTTAATCTTCTTGTGTGTCAGTTGTTTCTTTCTCTTTGGTAACGTCTTTTGATGACAGCTTCTCTTGTTCTTCCGAGGGGGGTTTTTCCGTATTTGAGCAAACTGCTTGTCTTCTAAATCGCAAATCAATGCAATTAAATTCTTTGTATGTATTTTGTTTTTTTAAATATTTTTCTGTGGTACTCAGTTTTTTCTCCAAATTTGAATAGGATTTTTCTTTTCCAAAAATGCATTGAATTGAGTGCCCAGCAGTAGAGCTTTTCGTAAATTCGATACCAGTTTCAACGGTATATACAATATCGCTTATTTGAGGACCAAGATGGCTTGAAGATTGAACGATGTATTCGATAAAAGGTTGTACTTCTATATTGTAAATATCTGTGAAATCAAAACTAGAAACAGCTGGATTGCTTTCATCAAATTCTTTGATTTGAGGGCGTGCAATAGTTATTGAATACAGAATATCTTCGTTTCCTTGTGCGAGAGAGCCTGTCACATTTGGAATTGTTAAAATTGTACCATTGCGGTCACAAGGGTACAGATAATTGTTGATTGAGACGAAAAAAACAGAGGTTGGTTCGGTTATTTGTATTTTCCATCTGAAAAGACCCAGTCGTTCGATTTTTTTAAACTGATATGACTCTCCTATAATTTCTTTCAAAGGTAAAGAGAGTAGAGTTTTGGCAGGAAGGAACCCTATAAAACTTAGAGGCTGAATATGATTCTCTATCTTGGATTTTAATAGTGTGGTTGTTTGATATTCTGTGATAGGTAAGAATAAAAGAACTTGGCCACCAATAAATATAAGCAATACAAACAATGCAAGAACAATAAAAGGTCCTTTACGAAGAAGTCTCTTGTTTGATTGATGTTTCATATTTCATTCATTGGCTGTATTACCCTATAAAAACTTGTGCCCGAGAGGAATCGAACCTCCAGTCTACGGCTCCGGAGGCCGGCGCTTTATCCGTTAAGCTACGGGCACGTAGAGTATGAATATGGTACCAGTTTTCTTTGCTAATTCAAATCAAGCAAATCTCTCTTTGACTAGTTTTTTAGGCAAACCCTCTCATAAGCCTTCTGAGGAAGTTTTTTCCCAGGGGAATGTCAGAAACAATTTGATGGGTAGAATGGGGTAGGGAATTTTTTGTTGCAACTGATCCGTTATGATTTCATGCCAGATGGTTGTCCAAACAATTGGAATAGAAGTATCCTTGGAAACTTGTTCGACTTTTTGGATGCCTTCTAAAATTGATTCATCATCTGTTTGGAATCGCAGGTGTGTGTTACTGATTAAACCGGTTACCTTAAGGTGTGAATGTGCTTCTAGAGAACGCAAAGTGTGTTTTATGCGATCGACAGTGTTGGAGAAAGGACGAAGTGTGTTAATAACAAGATAAACTTCTAAGTTGGATGCATAGAGTACTTCTTGAAATTGTGCAATCGTAGTACATCCGTTCTCTTCTCCACCGACATCCATGATAAGGTCATAAGAATCGGTTCGTAAAAAGTCATATATGTGGGAGGGAACAATTGGCATATCCATATTTCGAACTGATTTATCAGGGAGCAATAAATCAATCCCCTGATTTGTTATTTCTTTTTCTCGATCCCGAAGGCGAATATACGGCTTAATGATGTCTAAGTCAATCAGTTTAACGGGACGCTGGGGGTGTTCTTTTTTACGGTGGATAGCAAAATTGATTGAAATCTCACTTTTGCCTGAACCCATGTTTCCAATGAAAACCCAAATATTCTTTGCAGACGTTTGACTATCCTTCATACGATTTTGCCTTCATTTCACCTTTCAATACTTGAAGAATATTCGAAGCTAATGCTTCCATTTCATGTTCACCTGGATACACATCAAATGGGGCTCCAATAAACCCTAAATGTGCTTCTAGTTGTTTCACAATAACGGGAGAATATGCCATGCCCCCAGTAAAAATAATACTGTCTACTTGTCCTTTGAGTACTGCAGAAGCTCTTCCAATTTCTTTCGCTAACTGATATATCATCGCATTCATGATTTTTCTAGGTTCTTCTACCCCTTGTTCGGATAGATCTTCCACCTCTTTAGCATTGTTTGTACCTAGGTGAGAAACCATTCCTCCACGGCCTGCAAGGAGCTTCTTCATTTCAGCATGAGTGTATTGACCAGAAAAACAAAGATCAACTAAACCGAGTGACGGAAGAGTTCCCGCTCTTTCAGAACTAAAAGGGCCTTCTCCATTCAATGCATTGTTTACATCAACGCAGCGACCTTTTTCGTGAACGCCAATGGAGATACCACCCCCCATGTGCACCACAATCAGGTTGACCTCTTCGTATTGTTTGTGTAGCTTTTTGGAAGCTTTTCGGGCAACGTGTTTTTGATTCAGAGCGTGCCAAATCGATTTTCTTTGTATCCCATTCAACCCCGAGATACGGGCTAAATCTTCCATTTCGTCTACTGTAACTGGGTCTGCTATAAATCCTGGAATATTGTATTGCTGACATAATTGCTGCCCAATAACTGCCCCAAGATTGGACGCATGAAGCATGTAGCGCCCTGTACGAAGATCGTCGATCATTTGGTCTGAAAAAGGATAAACCCCTGATGTTAAAGGTCTTAAAACACCACCTCTAGACGCTATGGCAGTAATATCTTCTAAAGAGTATCCTGCAGAGGTAATCGTGGCAATAATTTTTTCTTTGCGGTATTCTAGCTGATCAAAGAGAGTTTTAAAGTGTTGAAGCTCTTCAGAAGAATGCGTAATATTCTTCTGCATTTCATTGATTTCATTTCGAAAAATGGCTATTTTTGTAGACGTTGAACCAGGATTAATAACTAATATCAATGCATCTTTCATTCTAGGCCCTCTTTCTTTTTGTATACGAATGGATAGTTGAACTGTTTCATGCCTTTTTTGCAGCACTCATCAAGGCAGCAATAAGAATTGCATTGTATTTATTCTCGGGAGTATCCGCTCTGGAGGGAACAACAATGGGTACTTTTGCGCCTACTGTTACGCCAGCAGATTCAGTTTTACCACCGCCCAAATACACCAAAACCTTGTAAAAAATGTTACCTGATTCAATGTTGGGCATTAAAGTAATATCGACATCCCCACAGATTTCTGAATGAATGCCTTTATGTTCAGCAGCTTCTGCAGAGACGGCATTGTCAATTGCCAAGGGTCCTTCAATAATGCATCCTGGGATTTGTCTTCTACGGTTCATGATTGTTAATATGGAGGCATCAATCGTTGACTGCATCTTTAAGGAAACAGTTTCCACTGCAGATATGGCAGCCACTTTAGGACACTCGATTTCGAGTCCTTTTGATACTTCCAAAGCGTTCTTCAAGATTTCAATTTTATCTTCTAGTGATGGAGCAATACAAATTCCTCCATCCGTCATTAATATCATTTTGTGATAAACAGGGCTTTTTATTACACCTACATGAGACAGAATTTTTCCTTTGCGGATCCCATATTCTTTGTTCAATATCTCTTTAAATAAAATGGGGGTTGGAATCAAGCCCTTCATTAAAATGTCAGCAGCGCCGTTGTTCACTAGTTCAAGGCCCTTTTGGCACTGCTCGATGAACGACTGTATGGGAATAATTTCAACCTGATCCAGCGGATAACGTCCATTAGAGGCTTTTTTTATGGCTTCAGGTGTGTCAATCAAGATCGGTTGAATAAACCCATCTTTGCTGGCTTGAAAGACGGCATCTAAAACTGCACTATCTCCGGCTGCAACAACAGCCATCTTTGCAGGTGTAAGCTCTAGGGCGCGTTTTTTTGCTTCTTGAAATGTATGAATCACGGTTCCCTCCTTGAAATGTTAATAATTTATACTGATTGATGAGATTGACAGGGTGGATATGATAGCTCTTGTTCTTCGTTTTGAAGTATTCGTAGGACGCCTTCTGCCAGAGCTTTCATTTCATCACTCCCTGGATAGACATGAATAGGGGCAATAAAGGAAACATAGTTTTTGATTCCTTCAATCATATCGATGCTATGGGCCATTCCTCCGGTAATCAGTATTGCATCGGGACGAATAGCCATAGCAGCGGACATTGCTCCAATTTCTTTAGCAATTTGGTAGATCAGGGCATTAAAAACTACTATTGCTTTGGAGTCGTTGCTTTTTCTCATAGATAGGACGTCACGGAGGTCATTTGTCCCCAAATACGAAATAAGGCCTGCTTCTTTGATCAACTTTTTGTACACATTCTTTTTATCGTAGTCTCCACTGTAGCACATATTCACAACATCGATAGCGGGTAAAGTTCCTGCTCGATTTGCAGAAAAGGGGCCTGACTCCATGGCATTGTTGACATCGATAATACGACCTTTTTTAATGCAGGACACTGATATTCCTCCACCTAGATGAACAACAATGCAAGAAGTATCGTTAAAGGCTTTTCCCGTTTCTTCGCAGTAGTGACGCATTGTAGCGCGACAGTTTAAGGGATGGTCAAGGGATTTGTGGAAGAGATCTTTAATACCTGTCATATAGGATTCTTCTTGAAATTCATCTACAGAAACAGGATCTACAACATATGCAGGGATTCCAAGCGGTTTGGCAATTTTCAATGCCAGTACGCAACCCAAATTGGATGCATGTTGTCCGAACTGTACGTTTTGAACGGTTCTAATCATATCATCATTTACCCTGTAGGTGCCAGCCTTCATGGGGCCTAACATCCCTCCTCTACCGACCACAGCAGAAAGATCTTGTAGACAATGATTTTCTTTTGATAGCGCTTCTAAAATAGAGTTTTCCCGGAAGTTTTCTTGATCATAGACACTTTTGAACGCATCTAAGTCGTTTTTGGAATGAGAAATTTCTTGAAAATAAATCTCTGTTGATCCGTCATAAAGAGAAACTTTTGTGGATGTTGAGCCAGGGTTAATAACAAGAATTTTTTGTGACATCATTTCCTCCTCTTGAAAAGAGCTGATTGGGGACAAATTGAAAGGCAATATCCGCAACGGTTGCATTTTTCTGCGTCCCAAAACAGATGTTGATTAGAAACATACATCGCGTTCAATGGACAAAAAACAGAACAATCCTCGCAAAGATTGCATTGATCTTTGCGAATTCCTAGAGAGTAGGTATCTCCGAAAAACGGGAATTTTACAAGGGGTTGTTTGATTGGATCACCATAAATGGTCATGTGTGATAAAACAGAATTGCCAAACCCTTTCTTGTCGGCATTGCCAAGCAATTTGTTCTTTGCTGGTGGAATTCCACACAAGGTACTGGCTACAGCATCTGCAGAAATAGAATTTGGGGAAAGAACCATAAAGGACTTTTCTAATGCACTGTATACATTTATAGAACAGTGGTTTTTTGCATGAATAGGGCTGATTGCTTCAAGAAGACTTAAACAACGTTGTTGCAGATTTTCCTGTATTAAAATCTCGTTTTTTGAATAGGAAGGAAGCAACCAAAAATAAGAAGAGGTGCTTGCGTGAATTGTAAATATTGGATCTTCAGCAAGCAAAGCAATAGAGATCAGGTAGTCGGCGTTAGCAATACTGTTTGCAAGGTATTTTTCGCGTAAGTAGGACGATGTTTTTACGCCACCAAAGAAGCTTACCTGCAACGAAGAACGTCGCTTTGGTAGGATTTGAAAGTGTTCATGTTGCATGTATCTAGTATCTTGGACATAATTTTTGAAAATCGCATGAGAGGTAGGGAAAAAAACATCAGAAAGAAGAAAAAGGTTCGACTTTGCAAAGTAATCTGATAGGATTTTCAACAGAATATCTATGTGACGGAGTTCTATGTCGGAAGGAAGAGATCCTAGGTGAAGAAGAAATCCTACTTTTTTCCCAAATAAGCGTGAGGTCTGGCGATCACCTTCTACCTGTTTGCGCACTAAGAAGGCAATCCTATCCATATCATTATCATTGGTGAAGTGATTCCAAAAAACGTTCATATATACAGTATATAGAAAAATAAAAAATCTTTAAAAGTTGCTCTTTGGAATCTGTTACCTTTTTTATGGAATCATTCGATGATTATTTTGAATAAGCTTATTCTATTGTAAGTTTTTCACCCATGCTACAGAACTTTTTTCTGTAACTTTCTTCGATTATGGGAATATATAATATATGTATGTAGCTGAATTTGTAAGGAGGACACAAAATGTCTGAAAATACACAACATCGTTATGATAATCAACAGGAAACATTGCTTTCAAAAAAACGAATAGGAGGTATCGTTGTCGGTATTATTCTATTCATCATTGGTGGAATGCTAGGAAGCTTTCTATCCATTTATTGGATTGCCGGGAACCCTTCTATACTCCCTGAAAGCCCTTTTAAGATGGCATATCAAGATTCTCGAGATCAAAAAACCAATTCATCTTCCCAATCAACAGATTCTTCTAATGCAGATGAAAGTATGATTTCGAATGACCCAATAGTCACCGTTGCTGCTTCTGTTAGCCAGTCTGTAGTGAAAATTGAAGTATTAGCTCAAACACGGTATGGATGGCAACAAGCTGGTTCCGGATCCGGATTTATTGTTAGTGAAGATGGATATATTGTCACTAACAATCATGTTGTAGACGGTTCTCACAAAATCCTTGTTGAGAGAAAGAGCGGTGAAAAAAATGAAGCTCAATTAATTGGAACAGATCCAATATCCGATATTGCACTGATTCAAATTGATGCTTCCGGGCTACCCTTTTTAGAATTTGAAAAATCCGAAAACGTTCGCGTTGGAGAGACGGTTATTGCGATAGGTAATCCTTATGGCTATGAATATACTGTAACGAAAGGTGTTGTATCGGCTATTCAGAGAGAAATAAGTATTCCTGAAACCTCCTCTTCTCCTCCAACAAATCCATTTAAAGGAACCCCTTTTGATGGATTTGAGGATTATTTTGATTTCAATATCCCACAACAACAGTCCAGCAAACCTACTGCCAATATCCCTATGGTAGGCATCGTACAAACTGATGCAGCTATCAATCCTGGCAACAGCGGTGGACCATTGGTTGATTTAGGGGGGAAAGTAATTGGAGTAAACTTTTTAATTGATGCACAAGGTCAGGGGTTAGGATTCGCAATTGACTCCAATACGGTTAAAAAAGTAATCACCGATTTACAGAAATATGGTACTGTTTCTTGGGCTTCTCTGGGGGTTGTCATTACGGAGAACAATGATGAAATTGCCGCTTCTCTTAAGCTCCCAGTGAATACCGGTGTAATTGTCGTAGAAGTACCAGCTGGAAACGCAAGACAGGCGGGTGTTTTGAAACAAGATGTTATTGTTGGTATTGATGATCGAACGTTCCATTCACCACAGGAGCTGATCACCTATATTCGATCAAAAAATCCTGGTGATGAGGTAGAACTTATCATCAATAGAGACGGCAAAGAAATGAAGATCAAAACGATCCTAGAAGAGCTAAAGAAATAAAACACTTCCTTCTGTTTTCACAATGAAAACGATAAAGCGCACTTTATAGCTGTTTGTAAGTGCGCTTTTTTTGTTGAATGGGTATACTATTCTTATGAAAGAACAAATTCTCCGCATACCATCTACACAAATAACGATACGAAAACTTCTCAGTGAAGAAGAATACGATGCTGCTTTTACGATTCAATCCAGATTACCAGAATTTTACAAAGTGGGACTGATTCCTTCTTACTATATGAAGTTAGTAGGTTCTAGAGGAGGTCTAGTTCTGGGTTGTTTTGATGAAACTCAACTGGTTGGGTATAACTTTGCTTTTCCGTGTGTGTCTCCTTCTTTAGGTGTTTACCTATTTGCAGACTCTATGGGGTTTTACCCTGCATATCAAAGAAAACATCTTGGTTATTATGTAAAGAAATTGCAATATTCTCTCGCTTTATCGATGGGAATCCGATACATTGTATGGACATATGATCCTTTAAAAGGTGTCAATGCCAATATTAACATACGAAAACTAGGTGCGCGTATTGTCCAATACTTACCAGATCAGTATAAAACATCGGGCACAACAAGTGGTCTTCCTAAGAAACGTCCAAAAAAAACAGTCCCGGAAGACCGCTTCGAAGTTTGTTGGGATTTACTCTCTGAGGAAGTAAAACGAAGGATGGAGAACCCTTATTGTTCCTTGCGGGATGAAATTGATCAGATACCACTTATCAATCCGACGTTACGAATAGAAGTTGCAGGAAACCAGAACGGATTGGGTTTTGAAGAAAAACCCAACCTTATACAAAAAATAGCCACCATTCAATATGACTATCAATCCCCAATTTTGCGTTTTGAAATACCAACCAATTATTATGATATACAAGAAAGAGAACCCTCTTTAGCAATGGAGTGGAGATTAAAATCAAGACAAGTATTCCAAAACTATTTTCACCATTCTTATCAAATTGAAGAATTCTGTCATCAGAAGGAAACTCAACGAAACTTTTATATTCTAAAAAAAGTGACTGATTCAGAACACTAGATGAGATAGGGTATTGTTTGAAAAAGGAAAAGCACCAAATCGCCCCACCGTAATGAGGGCGATTTGAATCATTACTTAATCCATTGAAAATGTCCTGTTATCGTTGTAATGGCTACCAAACCTATAATGATGATGAATGTGAGCCATACAACGAAAACAGGTGAAACCCTGGTTCCTGCTTTGGAAGAAATAACTAGGCAGTCCTCATGGGGGCATGCATCCACACATTGAAGGCACATAATACACTCCGGGTCAGTAATTTCCTGTAGATGGCAAACATCGATATTCATGGGACAAACGATATTACATTTTGAGCAAATTATGCATTGTTCTGTATTACGAACAATACGGAACAGTCCTAACGGAGCGATGATACTTAAAAACCCTCCCAAAGGACACACATATTTGCAAAAAAAGCGATCCCAAATGAAAGAACCAATTAAGCAGACTACAAGTACAAGAAAACCCCAGAGAAAAACACCAAAAATCTCGTTGGTTGTAATGTGGGCATAAGCTACCCAGGGATCAATGTGTCGGAAGAAAAGACTGGAAGTAAACCATGGAACAGCGATAAACGCAGCAATAACAATATATTTCGTCCAACGAAATGAATCTCTTTTTGTTTTTTTTCGCATTGATCGAATAGATTTAATTTGATTTCCAATGGACCCAACTATTTCTTGCAAGGTTCCAAAGGGGCAAAACTGACCACAAAAAGATCGACGGAAGAGAAGGGCAGTAACAAGAATGCTAACAAAGAGGATAAGACTAGATAGTGCAACTCGATGAAGGAAGAATCCAGTGCGAATCCAATAAAGAAATGACTCGATTGCTCCAGTGGGGCAAAGTGCACAAACAGAGGCAGTTTTCCCGAGAATCTGAGGATGTTGATGCAAATAAGCATTAATCGTAACAAAGCCTAGGATGAGTAGAAGAATAACCCATCGCAAAGTGGCAATAGAGGATCGATTCTTTTTCACGTAATACCTTCTTCCTACTTATTTTGAATAGCTCTCTGGAGTTCTTCCTTGATGAACAGCAACGTGTCTGTTGTTTTTGCCTCAGCTCTCATGACTAATATCGGTCCCGTGTTTGAAGCTCGAATCAAACCCCAACCATCTTTAATGACAGCTCTAACTCCATCAATTAGAGTGCAATCGTATTTTTTACTTAAGTAAATTTGTGCGTTTTTGACAAGCTGGTTTTTCAATTCTTCGGGTACTTCAATTCGAATTTCAGGCGTGGAATGCATGGTTGGTAAATCAGAAAGAAGAGACGATAATGGTTTATCGGTCAGGGATAAAATTCGAAGAATACGCAGAGCGGCATATATTGCGTCATCAAAACCAAAATACTCGTCTTTTAAAAATATGTGACCCGACATTTCTCCTGCACAGATTGCATCGGTTTCTTTCATTTTGGCCTTAATCAAAGAATGCCCCGTCTTATATACAATAGGTTTTCCACCATTGTGAAGAATGTCATCGGGTAGAAGTTGTGAACATTTTACTTCGCAAATGATGGTTGAACCGGGGTGTTTTTTTAATATTTCGCGACTTAACAGTATCATTATCATGTCTCCCCATATAGGGTTTCCTTCTTCGCTTATCAATCCAACTCTGTCGCCATCTCCGTCTAAACCGATACCGGCATCAAGCTTCTGAGATATTACTGTCTCAGAAAGGTCTTTGCAATTTTCTAGCTTGACTGGGTCTGGGAAATGATTTGGAAACGTAGGGTCGGAAGTACAATATAGGGGGACAACTTCAACTCCTGCATCTTCTAATATGGATTGTGCAAAAAAGGAAGCAGTGCCGTTGCCACAATCTAGACCAATTCGCAATTTTCTTGGTCCAAGAGTAATGCTTTTTAATAGATAGTCTTTGTATGTTGGAAACATGTCCAATTTCTCACACGTTCCCTTTACGTTGATAGTATGAACTGGAGTGGTTTCTCTCTCATGCTTGATGATCCACTCGTAGATGTCAAGAATATCTTGACCATATATAGTGCTATCATCGTAGTACACCTTGAATCCATTGTATTCACCAGGATTATGACTTGCGGTGATCATAATACCTGCTGTAATATTGCGTATACGAGCAGTGAAATAGAATATAGGAGTAATCACGCAGCCAATATCGACGATATGAAAACCCTTCTTTAAGAGACTATGTACAAGCTGATTTCTGATAGGTTCCGAGGAAATCCTATTGTCAAAGCCAATTAAAATAGTTTTCTGATTGCGTGAAGAAAAGAAATGTGCAAAGCCTTCTGCAAGCTTTTCAATCTCTGGCTCAGCTAGATCTCTTGCTACAATTCCTCGAATATCATATTCTCGAAAAATTTCTTTATTCATCGTTGTACCTACTTCCCATAGAATGTTATTATTGTATGATTTCTTGTTTATTATGAAAGGTTCCCTTAAAAGATGATATACTTACTATAACATTTATCTTTGCTGGAGGGAGCCTATGCAAGAAGATACCCGTACAAAAAAAACAACTAAAACGTTGTCTTTAAAAACCGACGAAGTTGAACTTGACGAATATAAATCGTCGGATTGGTTTTTACAAATTGCCTTGATTGTTGCTGTAACCATATTAGTTTTAACCTGTATAATTGGTGTAGGTAAGCGCAATGCGGCAATGCAGGACAAGGAGTGGAGACCATATACTTTTCCTATGCATCAACACCAATTGTACTACGGGCCACAATAAGATGAAAGCGCTGAACACGTTTTTTCGAAACGTACCTATTGCATATCAAGACCACACAACTGAGATGTTTTTTTAAAAAAAGTAAAGGAGTTTTAATGAGCGTAAACGGTAAAAAATTGAATGTGCTACATCGAAAAAGAAGTATTGTGTTCCGTTGGATTGTTTTAGTATTCATTTTGATCTTGATGACTCTTATTTCAGTGTTCCATCAATACCCAGATCTTGTTGGACGAACGCTTTCCATCGATTCTTTTTGTCCTATGGGAGGCTTGGAAGGGTTGTTTTCGTGGCTTTTCCAAGGATCGATGCTGAAACGTCTAGCTTTGGGAAGTTTCATTTTGTTCTTTGCTGTGATTCTTTTAACAGTTCTCTACAAAAGAGCCTTTTGTGGGCAAATATGTCCCTTGGGAACCTTGCAAGAAATTTGTGGCTCTATCGGCAGAAAAACTGTCCATAATAGAGTAACAAAATCTTCAAAACAAGACCGAGTTCTTCGTTTGCTAAAATACCTGGTGCTTTTTGTTTTTGTTATTGGAACATGGGCAACAGGAACTCTGCTGATTCGTGCATTTGATCCATGGGTTGCATACGCCCATGTTTTTTCTTTGGAAGAAATGTTTGAGTTTCCGATTGGTTTAGCAATTTTGCTTATTAGTATAGTTGGTGCTTTTTGGGTAGATCGTCTATTTTGTAAATATTTATGCCCCTTTGGAGCTTTTTTGGGGTTGCTTTCTCCAATTGGATTGTATGGAGTACATCGCAATCCCGAAACGTGTATTGATTGTAAAAAATGCGATCAGATTTGTCCCGTCAATATTCACGTTTCAGAAGTAGAATTTGTAACCGATAAAGAATGCATTATGTGCAACGCATGTGTCAATGCGTGCCCAGTTGAAAATACACTGGAAATTGCAACAAAGAATAGAACCCTTACTTCCACTCCCTTGAAGGTGACTGCTGTTTCTATCGTTTTTATGTTGTTAGTAGCGGGTGCATTTACTCTAACTGGCCATTTTAAATGGTTCTTTCCTAATACTACTACACCCTACGAGCAACAAGTGATAAAAAACAAAGTGGACGATATTAGGGGATTTATGACGTTGCGAGAGTTATCCGTTGGGTATAGTGTTCCTTTGGAACTATTGATGGAAGAGTTTGCTTCGTCTCCTGATGATGCTGATACTCCCATTAAAGACCTTGTAGTTCAAGGAGAAGGTCATGGAACTGATTCTATTCGGGAATTCATTCGGAACTATCGTCCCTAAAATATCAAACAGGATAGATTTCTAGAATCATTTCTTCGTATTCATTAATACGAAGAATACAGAAATATCAAAAAAGAAAAAAGCCCCAGGAAGTTCCTGGGGCTTTTTTTGTATCACCGAAAAGATCTTGAAAGATAGGATTTATTTAGGAGCTGGGTGTGTTAAAGTAATAGTTTGTGTAGCTCCATCCCAACCAACATCAAAACCAAGGTTCTCTGCAACATATCGTAAAGGCAAGAATGTTCTTCCTGATACAATCATGGGGGTGACATTGGGATTCTCGTCAATTTGAGCTTCTTCTCCATTGATACGAGCAATAGGTTTATCGATCCAAAGTTCCATCAAAATGTCATCTTTTTTAATGGTAACCTTACGCTCTGCATTATCCCAACCAATTTCTCCGTCAATGGCTTCTACAACGGGACGGATTGGTAATACCGTTCGGCCTTCATGGACAAACGGAGCTGCATCTAATAAGAAGGGTTCCCCATTCAATAGGTAGGTTGTTCTTCCAATGATGAACTCAATAATGGTTCTAACTTTACGTTCTATTGTAATGGTTACTTCTGCCGTATTGTCAGAAAGATCGGTTGCTTGGATTACAAAGGTATTTTCTCCTACTTCAAGAGTGGCTTCGTACGTGAAACTACCAGTTTTGTCTACTGGTACTTCTTCTTCATTGATGGTTACAAAGGCATCAGCTTCCGTTTTCCCTTTAATTGTGTATGATTCGCTGTATACAATGTCGGGAGTTTCTTCAATATGGATTTCAGGTGGTTGTGTATCACCTTTGAGAATGGTAAACATGACAGAAGTAAATCCTTTAAAGGTTATCTCTTTATCGCGTTCATCAAGCAATCGAATGCGATCAAACTCGACTTCTACATCCCCTGGTTGCAATGCCTTAAATTTCATTGTAGCAATTGTACCGGTGCCCGATATAGGAGCGTTGTTTGCGGTGATATCAAAAATGAGAAGATTACCAAGTAAATCTGCATCGGAAATAGTACATTGATCGATAAGAGTTCCTGCTGTAACAGAGTCAAATTCGATGTATTCGGACGGAAGTGTTATTCCAAATTCAATTCTACTGACATCTTCTAATTTTTCACCTTCGATTTGAATCGAAAAGGTTTCGTTTTCAATAATTTCTTCTTGGGCAACCAAACTAAACTGTGCATCTGATTCCTTTATTGAACCATCATCAGGTGGAACAGCTGTTTCGTCTTCAAGGACAATAACAACACTGTGCAAGCAATCTGTTACATACAATTTACCGTCATAATCCATGGTAATAAATGTTAGACCAGGCCATTGGAGATCCGATGTCCAAATAAGGTCGCCGTCGGGAGTGAACTTTTGAATTCTTCCTCCATTTGTTTCTGCTACATAGACATTGCCAGCACCGTCTACACATGTACCTTGGGGGGCATCTAATTGACCAGGTTCAGAACCTGTTTCACCCCATTGTGCAAGTAGATCACCGTCAACATCCATAGCCACAATGCTATCGCTACCGGTTAGAGCGACGTACATGTCTCCAATTGCATTGCAAGAAACGCCAACTGGCCATTCTCCGTTAATTGGGTAGGCGTCAATTTCAAAGGCATATTCGTCAATCATTTCTGAAATATCAATAAGGGAGAGGGTGGCAGTGCGAGAGCTAATGACAATTAATTCTCCATGATCATTAACACACAATCCTTGGGGATAACTAAATCCTTCATCAATCAAAGCCCAAGGTTCATAGAATTCATCGAAAACATGAATCAAGCCAGCTTGTGTATCAGAAACATAGATGTATCCATCCTGATCAAAACAAACGTCGGTAGGGGAGAAAAATTCTCCAATATCAGGATTTCTACTTCTAGCGGGTTTTCCGATGTGGTTGATGTCATTGCCATCATTGTCAAACACGACAATATTGCTAAAATTGCTGTTGCCCACGAAGATATTACCATCAGCATCAACCCGTACACCCTGAGGATTTGATAATATACCTTTCGGGGACGATTGTGAATACAGGAATCCTAATGTATAAATGGGCATTCCATCAGCCATACTCATGTAATCAGTTACATACCGGTTGTCTTTGTCAAATACCATTAATCTGGAAAGCGCTCCCTCAAGGACATATACGGTGCCATCTTTAATGTAGGCAGATGTAGGGAGCAGGATATTTTCTTTTTCAATAGTATTGCCTGCTGGTGGCTTGGCAACAATGCTAATAAATTCCAATTTATCGTTTGGATCTTGGGGAATTTGGAATTTTTTAATATGTGTACTTTGCCCGTTAATTTGGCTAATAACCAGGATATCATTTTCAATAGAAATACCTGTAATTAAACCACCCACATTATCTTCATTTGTTCCAATATCAATGCAATCTGAAAGATGGTTTCCCTTGGAATCCATGGTTACTATTTCACATATGCCAGCAATAGAAGATGCAGAGACATAAACATTGCCGTTGCTATCAACTTCGATCTGAGAAGGGCCATAGTAGTTTTCAGGAGAGGGGGTTAAGCCATCGTAATCTGAAAAGGAACCAACAAAGGATCCGGTTGCATCAAATTTGAGAAGTCCTTTGTCAAAGTCGGCAACAACAAATGACCCGTCTGGTAAAAAGGCTAGATCGGATGGGGCTTGTAGATGTTCATCATCAATGACTTTAATGAAAGTACCATCGGGTTTTGTAACAGTAATGCGTCCTAGATATGAGTCTGTCATGTACAAATTGCCATTACTACATACATTAACAGAAGTGAGATACATGTACTCGCCTTCTTCTTTGCCAATCGTGCCAAAGTGGTAAAGAGGATTTAACTGAAGATCATATACCTCTATTTGCGACTCTCCGCTATCAACAACAAATATTTTCTCATCTTCTGACACAAATAGTCCCATCTGATAGATGGGGTTGAAATACGAACCGTCTTGTGTGGCCATACGAAAGGTACCAACCGTGTCCGTAAGTCCAATTACTGATGAAATTTGCAATGGATCTGTATTTTCCAATGCTTTTGTTTGAAACGTGTTAAAACTTAAAATACTAGTAAATAAAAATAAGACTGAGATAAGTGAAACAACTCTTTTCATAAACCCTCCTTAGGTACTAGGAATATAATATCGAGCAAAAATTTTCAAATCTTCAAGGTTGACATAATAATCGGAATTTAGGTCGTATAGTGGATCCCAATTTTTATCTTGCCAGTTTGTAGAATAGTGTTCCTTTAATAGGATGAAATCATCGTCGTCAACTAACCCATCTTCGTTAAAATCACCCAATGTTGCGTTTTCCTTTTCAATTTCAAAAGGTGGGAGTAAAAACAGAGTCTTTCTTTTATTCCCATCAGAATCTTTGAAAATGAAATTAATAATTTCTACGTCCAAAGTATCCGTGGCTCTTTTTGCTTCAAATTCAAGTTGAGCAATAATTGCATTGCCATATTCGTTCCAATCGGGATTGCGGGTTCCTTTAATATAAAATATTCCTCTGTCAAATTCTGCATCTTTGTCTGTTAAGAGATCTGTGTCAACGAAATTTCCAATATGCATTTTTTCATGGATGAGCTTCGACCGTGAAAACTTGAGTTCAATTTCAAATTCTGTGATGTTAAAAGGTTCTCTAAATCCAATATTGACAACAAATCTATCACCAATATTCAATTTTTTAGGGGAGCTAAGTAAAAAAGTGGGCGGTTTTGGAATTGACGAGCCGGATATTGAAAGGGTTGATTCTGCTGTGAAGGTTTCGTAAATATCTTCTATTCCTCCGTCGAAACGAGTTCCTTTGATAGAAGCGGCAAGATAAAAATCTCCATCGGGTAGAAATTCATTGCCTTCTAAACTCTTTCCGTCCCATTCAAAGACATACTCACCAAGAGGAAGATATTCAAATGTTTTAACAGTACCCCAATCTACTCCAGTTTGATCGTAGGCATGAAAGCTAAGATAACTAGCTAAGTTATTGTATTGTTTGCCATCCTGGGGACTTCCAATATTCAGTTCAAAAGCGCTTCCCGCATTAAGACTAAAATGGACATAGCCATTTTCTTCTGCTTCAATATTAATGCTATCTTTTGAAAAGTAGAAATCAGTAATACTATCAGATACATTTCGGAGAGTATCTTGCCAAAGAATGATAGGCAAGTGATGTTGATTTGATGAGCTACCAACCGCAGATGCATTCTTGATATCTATCCAAAAAGCGCCTTCATATTTATTCTCAACAAAAGCCTCTTCTTGTTCTTTAATCGTTAGTTGAACTCGTTTTGTTTCTCCTGGTTTCAGTGTAATGGATTTGTCAGATAGTTCAAGAGAAACAGGTGTTTCAGGGATGGGTAAGTCTTCTAGATTCAATTGGACCAAAACGTCTTCAAAAATTTCTGCTGAGAGTGATAAGGAAACGTCTTGATCAATAATGTTGGTGATAGATATAGATACCGGTTCTTCAAATTGTTCGTTGTTTCGCATTATGTAAGGAGGATTGATCTCAATTGGACTAGTGATTGCATGTTCTACATTTACTTGTCCTGCACCTTGTAAGAAATACGAGGTGTACTGACCGTTCACAAAGTTTTTTAGCAAATCAGAAGAATGCATAAAAATTCGTTTGATTTGCTGGGCACTCCATGTTGGATGTGCTTGACGAGTTAGTGCTACGCAACCTGAAACAAATGGTGTAGCCATCGACGTGCCATCCCAATCTTCATATTTGTTGTTTAGTACAGCTGAGTTAACTTGTTTACCAGGGGCGCATATTTCGGGTTTTAAAATATTGTCATCAACAGAATAACTAGGGCCAGTGGAAGAAAAGTCAGAAAAAGAAACATCGGAACCGATCGGGAAAGATATTTTGTAGTCTTGATCCAAATGTTTTTTCATAGCAGTGGCTTTTACCCCTGAGATAAAAATACAGGGAATAAATTCAAAATCTTCAGGCTTCTCACCACTTCTGGGATCAATTAAAATACCACCAAAAGGATCTGGGTCGTAGTTATAAATGATACAACCTATGGCACCAGCGGCTTTAGCGTTTAAGTTTTTCAATTGGAAGGAAAGCCCATCATTTTTGGGTCCTCTTGAAATAAGAGCAATATTCCCTTTTATGGAGGAAGGGAATTCTTCTTTCGCACCAAAACCACAATCAATCAATTTGATGTTTGAATAGAAGTTTGCATCTGTGGGGAAGGCGGGGGAATGTCTTGCTCGATAGGCGTTAGTAGAAATCTCATCGTCATTTGCAGGGTTAAAAACGAAAGACTGATGTAGTCGATCATCTGATGCAGAAACCTGTAAAACGAAACCATAAATACCAGGACTATCGATGGGCCATGGATTCTTTTTGTGACGAGTACCGGAGTTACCAGCAGCTGCCACCACCATAGTTCCTGCTTTATCGGCATTTAAAAGTGCATCATAGTAAGGGTTTCCTGATGCATCAGAGCCACCATCTGTGCCATGACCGAGTGACAGATTAATAACATCACACTTGTCTTTAACAGATTGTTCAGCAGCTTTTATTATGTTTGCAGGGTTTGCTCCCCCTCCTTCTTTTGAAAATACTTTGTAGACGTAAATGTCGCTTTCGGGGGCGACGCCTTTTTTTCTGTCTAGATTAGGATTGTTACCGGAGGTAATACCTGCAACGTGAGTACCATGAGGAGGGGCTATGCCGCCAAAGCCAGCATCTTTACAGTCATTGGTGCCATCTACAAAATCGTAGCCAGCTTTAATTCTTGAATCGGTACCAACTCCAGTTGGGGTAAAATCATCATGATTGTAATCAATACCAGAATCGATAATTCCAACTCGCGTACCAACGCCTGAAAGAGACACTTTGTCCTTGTCTGTCATATCCCATACTTCATCGGCATAAATCGTTTTTGTGCCAATGACTCTGGATGGATAGTCTTCTTCCATGGCAGGATGAATGTATTGAATAGATGGAATCTTTAGGAGATAGGGAATATTGTATCCTGCTGTTTTTATGGCAATGCCATTGTAAAGGTACTGGTATGTGTGAAGAAGTTCGGCATTTAATGTATTTTGAATACCTTGATAAACATGCAGCTGTTTTGTTTCAAGAGAATCACCATAACTTGTATCGAGTAGAAGGTGAGAGTCTTTTTCGCTGGAATAACTAGACCGAAGTTGAAGTTGATGTTTTTCCGAGTAGGGTACTACTGGATCTTCTTTAAACTGTAAAATGAGTATTTGTTGTTGAGAAGAGTTTTTAACTTCCTGTAGGTATGCCAGGTCAACTTTTTGACTAGATGCTTGTGCAGACTGAATAGAAAATGGTATCAGTCCGAAAAGCAAGCTACAAACGATAAGATAAGTACAGAGACGTTTCAACATACAGATATGTCCTCCTGCAAATTAAATACCTGTAGAGCCAAATCCATTCGAGCCTCGATCGCTTTCACCCAAACGGAACTTACTTTCTACAAGGTTTACTTTTTCAAATGGTACAATAATTAACTGAGCAATTCTAGAATGCTCAGGTAATATAATAACATTATACCCATGATTGATAAGAATTACACAAATTTCACCTCGATACCCACTATCAATAACTCCCCACGCATTCAAAACCGTCACTCCATGCTTGTAGGCTAAGCCTGATCGAGGAGCAACGGCACCTAAAAAACCTGGAGGTATTTCTAGCTGAAATCCACAACCAATCTTTTTCCACTCTCCTGGAGAAAGAACGACTTCTTCGCATGAATACAAGTCCATTCCAGCATCGGTATCATGGGAATATGATGGCAATTTAGCATGGTCATGTATGGCAAAACATTTAATGCTTTTCAACTTTTGCAACTGCCTTCTCAATGATGTCTAGTGCTACATCCATTTCTTCTTTCTTAATCACAAGCGGTGGTATGAATCGAATGGAGCTGGGTCCACAATCTATTGTAATCATACCCATGTGGAGCATTTCATCGCATATTTGATCTCTGCGTTCTGGATCCATTTCTTTGGTTGTAGGATCTTTGACAATTTCGATCGCTTGCATAAGACCCAAGCCACGAACATCTCCGATAATGGGATGTTTCTTTTGAATATCTAAGAGTCCTTGATGCATATAATTACCGAGATTTGTAGCATTTTCTAGAAGGTTTTCATTTTCAATTACATCAATAGTAGCACTTGATGATTCACAACATACAGGGTTCCCTCCAAACGTATTTGAGTGACAACCAGGATGCGGGTAGTTTAAATCTTCATCTGCAATAATACATCCAATGGGTAAGCCAGAACCCATTCCTTTTGCACAACAGATGATATCAGGAGTAACGTTAAAATGTTCACACGCAAAGAAGGTACCGGTTCTTCCAAATCCAGCTTGAATTTCATCACTAACATACAGAATTCCATACTTTTCACACAAAGCTTTGATCATGGGAAGAAATTCTTTAGGAGGAACGATATATCCACCTTCTCCTTGGACGGGTTCCACAAAAAATGCAGCCACGTCGTAAGGAGAAAGAACTTTTTTCATATAGAAGTTTTCAATTTGTTTGACACATTCCATATCGCAAGAAGGGTACTCACGATTATAGGGACACCGATAACAATAGGCATAGGGTACATGTTCAACGCCAGGCATGGTTGGTTGAAAACCTTCCTTATGAACAGCTCTCGAAGCTGTTAAAGACAAGGCTCCCATGGTTCGGCCATGGAATGCACCAATAAAGGCAAGGAATTGTGGTCGACGAGTTTTATATCGGGACAGCTTAATGGCAGCTTCGACAGACTCTGCGCCGGAATTGGTGAAAAAAACACGTTTTTTCTTTTGACCAGGAGCTTTTTTGGATAAACGTTCCATCAGTCTAGATTGAGCTGTATAGTAATAGTCTGTACCAGCAAAGTGCATTAGTTTTTCGGTCTGATTCGTGACAGCTTCAACAACATGTGGGTGGCAATGACCGGTATTGCAGACACCAACACCTGATGTGAAGTCATAGAAGATATTTCCATCTTCATCTTCTAGAACAATCCCTTTTCCTCTCTTAATAGCAACGGGAAATACCTTGGTTGCGGTAATTCCAAAAGAATTGTCTTGTTCCACAATAGATTGCGATTGATCGCCAGGAATAGACGTTTTTACGTTAGGTCTAATAAAATCACTCATAGCATCCTCCTGCTAGTCAAATAACAATAAAATACCAGTAAGTAAATAAAAATAAGTTCAATGTAAGAATATTATATGACAAAAGAAAAACAAAAGTAACAGAAAGATTTTTGGTGTAAATAACTACATTTTTTTTAAATACCCTTCTTTTTTCACCCCCTCTAAACTCTCATTAAATCAGCTCTTCTAAAAAATACCAAAAAAAATTTACATTTTCTTCCATTTTTCCATTGACAACCCTTTCTG
>CAYRWA010000060.1:0-4718 GCA_964427915.1 uncultured Caldisericota bacterium | reverse complement strand
CTAACAACAATGATGGCACTAAACTATTTTAATAAAGCCCTACTGATGGGAATCAAGACCATACAAAAGGAGAATATATATTGACGTATGTTTTAAAATAGATAATGGAGTAAAGTAGGGAAAAACCCCAAGTTCCCTCGGCAATATTTTTCATCATCAGAATGTGAATATGAGAGTTTTGTACTCTGGTGAATATGGTTTTAAAATTTATTATTAGGAGGATTCTATGGAATATTTAGAATCAAGGTGTAACGTTAATGTCCGCAGTTTATCAGGGTATGCGAAGTATGTTCATGAAAGCCGTACGGAGAAACAATACAATTGGATTGATCCAATGGTTTTGGTGGGGGTAAGTAAATGAAAAAACTAACGTATTTCATTCTTGATACAAAAGGGCAAAATCCAAAAAAATTTATTTTACATGATCAAGATATCGTTGAACGATATAAGAGTATTCAAGAAAAACATATCAAAACCAGCGACATTCATTTGACCGATGAAGAAATTATGATGATAATCCGTAAGAAAGGCGCTATAGAAATCACCCCTGATCTTATCAAACAGAAGCGCTTAGAAAAAGGATTTACCCAAATACAAATGGCAATTGCTTGCAAGGTTGGATACAATACATACCGTAATTGGGAGCTAGGTGCCACTACACCTAATAAGGAGAATGTGCATAAATTAACCCAAGTTTTAGGTTTATTTGACTAGATGAGCTTTCGTCAAAACTAGTTTGTTTGTTGCAAGACCTTTTCCCTAGGAGGGTTGCACAATTGTGCAATATACATGCAAAGTAAGTAAATGAAGCATTTTAGAAAGTGGAACCAATATGCAATAATCTTTATATAAGTGCTCTATGGATTCTTTAGAGTGAGATCCTGAGCTCCAATATTGCGGAGAATAATATTTTCTCCACCATATCGACAAGTGAAGCGAATATCCAAATTTATTCTTGATTCGAAAATTCGATCTATTTTAACTTGTGAACGGTCTCTAAATTCACATATAAACTTTGATTCCATAGTAGCTTCCTTGCATAAGTTGATATTGTCTATTCAATAATGGTGAATAAGGGACAATATTCTGATGAGAATAAGAATATATTGAAAATCTCTCGTCTTTTTATTATTATGAAGTATCTCTAATGTTAGGATGTTTCAGGGGGATATTGATGAACAATGTGCTTTTTAAGAAAGTTGATTATTCGGCGAACTATTTATTATCTGCAATAGAGACAGGTAAATACGGCTTGCCAGATATTCAACGTCCTTTCGTTTGGTCAGATGTAAAGGTTAAAGAATTGTTTGACTCTATGTACAAAGGATACCCGGTTGGTTATTTATTGCTATGGGAAACACCAGAATCTGAGGACAATAGGAGAATCGGAGTGGAGAATGCTAGCACCATCACGCCTTCAACATTGATCATTGACGGACAACAGAGGCTAACATCTCTATATGCCGTTATCATGAATAAGAGAATTGTGGATAAGAATTTTCAAGAAAAGAAGATTCGTATAGCATTCAATCCTTTGACTGCACAATTTGAAGTTGCTTCCGCCGCTCATCAGAAAAGTAATGAGTGGATATATGATATTAGCGAATTATTTGAAAAAAGTGAAGATGCCTGGTCTTTAATTGAAAAAATTTTAAAAGATTTATCTGATCATCGTGAGATCACTCCCGAGATTAAAAAATCCATTTCCAATAACATTTCTCGTCTGTTGTCGCTAAAAGATTATCCATTCTCTGCCCTTGAAATTAGCCAAGAAACTAAAGAAGAGGATGTAGCAGATATTTTTGTTAGAATCAACGGACAAGGACAATCTTTAAATCAATCTGACTTTATACTTACTTTGGTTTCAGTATTTTGGGAAGAAGGACGAAGAGAAATTGATCAATTTTGCTATGACTCACGTAAACCAAATAAAGGTGGTAGATCCTCTTATAATCGATTTATTGAAGTTGACCCAGTACATATCGTTCGTTCTGTTATGTGTTATGGTTTCAAAAGAGCTAAATTGTATTACGCTTATAGACTTTTACGAGGTAGAGATTTTGAAACTCGGAAATATGATGTTCAATTACGAAATAAACAGTTTAAAATATTCCAGGAAAAACTTCACGATATTTTAAATACCCAAAACTGGCATGACTACGAGAAATGTATCCTATATGCGGGTTTCCGAAACGAAAGAATGATATCCTCAAAAACTGCCTATATGTATTGCTACAGCCTATATTTAATCGGCAAAACTGAATTTGGAATCAAAGAGCATGATCTTCGCAGAATTATCGCTAGATGGTTTTTTATGTGTCACATTACTACTAGATACTCGGGTTCAGCTGAAACACAAATGCAAGAAGATTTAAGTAGAATTATAGATTGCCAGTCAGGTGAAGAGTTTATTTCCACCCTAGAGAATACTTTACAACTTGAGCTATCTAACGATTTTTGGCAATCACGTCTACCCAACAATCTAGAGACCAACTCCTCTTTGTCACCTGCTTGGTCAGCTTTTAATGCTGCATTGGTAATCTTAGAAGCAAAAACTTTGTTTTCATCAATCTCGATCGACAAACTTCTCGATCCCACTACAAATGCAAACAAATCTTCTTTAGAAAAACATCACTTGTTTCCAAAACACTATTTAGAAAAGCTAGGTATTGATCAACAGAAACAACGAAATCAAGTCGCTAATTACGCCTATGTCGAGTGGAATGACAATATTGATATCTCAGATAAATCTCCTCAGGAGTATCTCCCATACTATTTGCATCGCTATTCACCAGAAGAAATCCAAAAAATGTACTATTGGCATGCGTTACCACAAAATTGGGAAACTCTCGAATACAAAGAATTCCTTCAACACAGACGACAATTAATGGCCAGTGTTATACGAGATGCATTTGAGAAGTTGTAGAAAGAACAATACTCTATAAATAGAGGATACACAATAACTATGTTGGATCTAACAATATAGACTTTTCCAGGTCCCATCATCGTATTTTTTTCGCAATGAATCGGATTCCTTTTCAAATTGAATAATGCGAGGAGCAAACGGTTTTGATTCATCATAAAGATCCATAAACATTCTGCGAACCTTTGCCATATCTGCTTTTGCAAACTCACGTATCATTCCCCTTGGGTAGTAATAGCTTGAAGCTAAAAGGTTTTTCTGCTTACTCGTCGCTTCCCAAAACATAGATGGAAAATCAGGGGCGTCAACATTCCAGTGATCTTGAAAATGTTGAAGTGCTACCCATTTGTATTTCTCCTTCTTCCATTGTGAAGAAAGAAAGTCTTTCTTGTACTCAACCAGTATTTCTTTCAGTTTATCGATGTTTATCATTTAGCAGCTCCTAATTTTGTAGAATTATTGTTCTGGCACTCTGTGTGATTTGCATAATAGCAATGCACAAATGGTGACGGAGAGGTGATAGTGAAAAAACTCATGCAAAATACACCTTATATGAAAGTTCTATGGGTTTTTAAGCGTAGGATCATGAGATCCAATATTGCGGAGAATAATATCTTCTCCATCAAATTGCCAAGTGAAGCGAATATCTAAATTTATTCTTGATTCGAAGATTTGATCTGTTCCTTGAATTTTCTTAGAATGCAATGACGGGTGTTTTGGATTGTCTATAAACAGAGATAGTTTTTTTTGGAGCAATTTCTTCATATCTGGTGAGAATGATTGAACCTTTTTCTTAAACAAGGGTGAAACAATGATCATGATTAAGAATTTAAATTAAGGATTTTGAATAAATCTTCTTTATCGGATGCTTTAATTCCTTTACCTGATTGTAAAGATTCATCGATTTCTCGTTCTTCTTCTTGCCATTTTTTTGAAAAAAACCATGACTGATTCTTGGGTACTACAAAAGAAGGTGTTAAAAATAATACCCCATCCAGCTCTTTAATTTCAATAATATCCCCAGGTTGTAAACCTAGTTTATCAACAAGCTTTTTTGGTATCGTAACTTGTGAGCGGTCTTTAAATTCACATAAAAACTTTGATTCCATATTAACTTCCTTGTATAAGTTTGATATTATCATATTCAGAAAATCTGAAAAAGCAATGCTAAACTTTTAATTTTTTTGCCCCATTGTTTTTGGCAAGACTTTTTTCCCCAATTGGGTACCACTATTATGCAAAACAAACCCGCACCAATACCATTGTGATATCTTATCTCGTATGGTTCCGTCAAAACTTTTATTTTTGAGAATGGCAAACAAAACCGACAATGGAATCAGTTGTGTGGAGTAAGGTAAATCCCTGGGTGAAAAAATACGTTGTTCTTGCAAGAACTTCGATGCTTCAATGAAGCTGTTAGTTAGTTCATCTGCATATTTTTTATATTCTTGAAGGGAAAGGTTCAGTACATCTTTTTTCTTACAACTGACAGCTTCTCCACCGGATAACTTTACATAATACCTGCTTAAAAGAGTTACTGCGGTGAGAAAGTCTGTAGAAGATACTTCTGATAGAAGGTTTTTCGATTTCTCTGTCATGGTTTCAAAATGCTTGTCCCAGTCTTTTCGAAGCTCAAAATTGTCTGCTGCAAATGTTGCTGTAATAAGCTCAAAGACAGTTAAAGAAACGCCCCCTGTGTTGACATTTTCAAAAACTTGACATACAGCTTCTTTTGGTATCTGATGACTCAATGTAATGACAGGCACTTTGTAATTCCCCATAGGATGGAGTATTT
>CAYRWA010000059.1:0-26145 GCA_964427915.1 uncultured Caldisericota bacterium | reverse complement strand
CGGATGTATGAAGAAACAGAAATCATCGTTTTACCTTACTATAAGCTGCCAGAACTATTACCCAAAGAAGTAGTATAGTAGTCCTAAAACTATCAGGATGGCTAATACAACAAAGAATATCTTCCAGAAGGATTTTGGATAATCTCCTACAATCTGACCGCTATCCCCATTTATAAGAACTTGGTAGGTTTTCCCATTAAAATAGTAAGCCATTGTGTAGACAGGGAGAAACATAAAACGATAGTATTCTTTGCTCCATGTAACCCACAACCTTACATTGCGAACCCGATCATAAGTAAGTCTGACTTTCGATTCCACCATGCCTCGTAGCACATTTTGAAAATGGTCTTGCGCTTCTTTGTAGGCATCATGAATAGGAATATTGAATATCTCAGAAGAAAACCCAGTAAAAAAATTAGCATGGAAGGACAGGGCACTTTTCACGTTAAATCCACCTAAGATTCGTAGTAGTCTATCGCTAATACTTTTCGTTGCACGTACAATTTTATCCTTAAAACTGTGAAAAATGGTTCCTTTCACAGAATACCAATCGGTTTCTGTTCGTGTCTTTTTCTCGCCATTTTCTGTATATTCCACTCGACGATCTTTGCCCCCTTCTGCTTGATATTTACAATCGGCGTCGGCATCAAAGATCCAATAGGGCAAATAGACACCCATTATTTTACCGGATTGATACATATTCTTCAGAGCATTCGGAGCTAGCCATTTGCCTTTAATCCATTTTCTAAAAAGACTCACAGCATCGTGTTGGTCAATTTTGAAGGGACAGATCCCATCGGGCTCAATGGAAGTGACGGCCTTTTCAGATAGTACAACGGGAGAAGCACAGTAGGGGCAAGCCCCAGAAGTAACATGTGTATCAAGCTCAATACTAGCTCCACACGACGAACATACAATGACGGTTGCTTCATGTTTGGTCATTGCGTTTTCATCCGACACATAGTCACTAATCAAGTGTTTTGTGTGTGCGAGTTCTTTTTCAATGGGATATACTGTCCCACAATTTGGGCATTTTAAATCTTGGGATCGAACATCAAATTCTACTTTACTACCACATGATGTACAAGAATATTCATTGGTGCTCAAAATATGTCTCCTAACCTAGTTTACACCCACAGTTTGGGCAAAACTTCGACCCATCATTCTTAGCCCCACAATTGGGACAGAATTTGGGAGCAGTAGTGTTTGAATTAGAATCACTATTGGGAGTTTCTTCTTGTTTGTTTGATGAAGAAGATTGTTGCGTCTGTTCTCCCATTTTTTGACCCATCGCCATCCCCATTTGCATACCTATCACACTACCAGCGACACTACCAGCACTTGATTCTTTTCCTAAAGAATCTGCCATAGAGATTTGAGAATACTTGTTCACATCGCCTACCATACTATGACCAGCAGCTTTTTGTTGCATGCGTTGGATTTCTTCTGGGTAGCTGAAACTAGAAATATTGAAATTGGTAATTGCAATACCAATTTTTCGCATTTCCATATCCAGATCTTCTCGAATCCCTTTGGCAATATCAAACGAATTGGCTTGCAGATTAAACATGTCTTTGCCTTCAAGAGTGATCCATTTCATTAAAAGCTGATCCAACATAGAAATGACGCGATCTCGCAAATCGTCTACGTGATACTGCTTTTTAATGCCGGCAATTTTCTCAATTAGTACTCCATGGTCATCAATTTTACAATCAAATGTACCAAAGGATTTAATAGGCATACCGCCAGGCAATCCTGGGGCAGGTATACTGATGGGATTCTTTGTACCCCATTTTACATTAATTTCTTTCGTATTCGTGAAAAGAACTTCAGCGCGTATTCCGGAGTTGAAACCGAATTTAAATCCCTTCAATGTGGACAAAAAAGGGACAATGTCGGATTCAATATCATACTCACCATCGTCTTCGAAGATACCTTCGACTTTGCCATTGTATAAGAATATTGCATCTTGTCCTGGTTTGATAATCAACCGGGACCCTTTTTTTATCTCTTTGTTGGTCCACTTCCAGAACAACACATCATCTCTGAATTCTTCCCATTCAACAAGATTCGCAAACTGATTGCCAAACAATCCCATAGTAGATACCCTCCTGCTATTGGTTATATAAGATGCCTACACTCCCAGTTCTTTCTTCAATCTTTCTAAATCGTCTTCTACTACTGGGTTTGGTTCGGTGGATTGGGAATACTTTAAAGTTAACGCATCAATTGTATCTTCTTTAGGTGTGTTCAGTTCTGCCATGGCATCGGCTTCATCAATAAGGCGCTGCGCCTTTTCATTCATGGCTTCGAATATAGATGCACTGTTTCCTATGCCAATTTTGGAAGCGGTTGTACTAACTTGCTGCTTTGCTTTGGCTACTTTCATTTTGGCTTTAATTTCGCCTCTACGTGCGCGAAGATCTTCAATTTCAGCATTCAATTTGTCATGCATGAGTCGCATTTTTTCTGCATTGGTCTGAGAAATTTTGAGACTCTGCTGATAAGAACCGAGTTCATTCTTTAAGTAGTCTTTCTTCTGCAAAAATGCTCTAGCATCTTCTTCGTTTTTTGCAAGCAATGCTTTTTTTGCATACTCATCCATTCTTTTAATCTCTGCTTCACATTCATTCAGCCGTCTTTGTGCACTTTTCTCTTCTGCAATCACTGCAGCCGTTTCGCCTTTTACGGTACCCAAATCTCTTTCAAAGTTTCGAAGATACTGATCAATCATTTTCTCTGGATCTTCAGCCTTATCCAACATAGCGTGGATATTCGCGGACATAATGTCTTTAAAACGTTCTAAAATTCCTGCCATATATGACCTCCCTGAATGCACTCACAAAGGTGCATCGTGTATGATTATAAAAACTATAATATTGTTATACTAAGTAGCGATCGGATATGCAAGTTTTATAGCAAGTTTTTTATCAAGTTTCTTATATTTTTTCAAACACTTCATCATTATTTTGATTTTTTCAGTGTCAATATTCGATGAAAAAAATAGGAAGTGTCTATTTCCATCGAACCGAAAGAGAATAGTTCAAGTATTGTGACAAGATTTCATATTCATTTTGCAAAATTGCATATTGATACACATTTCGATACGATCCCTTGGACCACAACGCTTCCCGTAGAATCCCCTCCCTGGTAAGGCCTGCCTTTTGTATCACACGAGCAGATGCTTGGTTTTCTTCAAAACACCTTGCTTCAATGCGGTGAAGATTTAAATATTGAAATCCAAAGTGAATCAAATTCATCAAAGCTTCTGTAGCATATCCTTTGTTCCAATATTCTGGGGCAAAACAATACCCTACTTCGGCTTTTTTATGATAGACATTCCACCACACAAAATCCGCTGTGCCAATCAGTTCACCGGTTTCTTTGAGCGTTACGCCCCAACATGCCACTTCTCCAGCGCGGTATTTTTCTACATTGGTCTGAATGAATGCAAAAGTATCATCCATGGACTTGTGTGTAGGAAACAAAACATATCGAGTCACGGCAGGGTTGGAAGAATAATGAAAAATCGCGTCAGCATCTTTCATTGTCAGTTTTCGAAAAGCAAGACGAGAGCTTTCCATTCCATTCCAGTGGGCATATTTACATTGAGCATTTGTTGTCGAATTCATCACATTCTCCTAAAGAAGCATTGTAGAAGGCAGTTTCTTAAAGCTCTTGTTGACGAAAAAGAAGGATCGTAACAAAAAGAGTAGCACCTATAAATACAACGGCAAACGAAATAGGTACGTAAAGAGAAGCTAATCCTTTCACGCCAGTCATTATTTCCACTCCCATGGTTTGATACGACCCTGGAAGATAGGTACCAATGACAGGAATCATATTGGAAAGAGAAAGGAAAAAATAAAATGCAAAACTAGATACAGCTGCTATCGTATGTGATTTGGATAGAGTCGAACACAACAGGGTGCTTGCAATAAGACATACCCCATAAAGCCAAAACAAAAAAAGAGGCCCTCCAACATTCTGCATCGAATGATCTGGAAACAACAAGGAGGTATAGTACAAAAAAACGCTCAAAGAAATTGTGTACACAATCGAAAAAAAGAAGCTAGCAGAGAGAAACTTGCAAAGAATGAAGGAGGTTCTGGAAAGCCCTTTGGTTAATACAAGCAAAACAGTTCCTCGTACCTTCTCCTCGACAACCATACTCATGAAGGTTAGAATAACAACTAAAATAGATAAGCCATACATGTTTTTAAAAAACTGCATATAGGCATCCCTATACGTTGGTTCTGGAAGGTTAAGTTCTAAACCCCCTATGCCAGAAATTAATTCATTCATATATTTAGCAGCAATGGGACTCATGATACCAAACACAACAAAAACAGCAGTTAAAACAATCCACTTGGGTGTTTTAACAATTTCTAAGCTTTCTTTTTGGAAAAAACCAAATGGTTTCATGATGTCTTCACAACTTGTAAAAAGATATCTTCTAAAGAGGGCTCTTGAACTTGTAGTTTGCGTAGTCCCCATCCGTTTTGATACAAAAGTCCCGGAAGTTCGTGTTGTGCGAGAGTAATATCTTTCACATGAATTCGGATGAACTCTTCAACTACATCCGCAGTTTCTACCCAATCCAATTGTAATAAAAACTGTACGGCGGTAGGAATAGAAGAGGTTTCCACAATGTCCATAAGAATCGTATTGGAAGTTGCAATCGTCTTGATCTGAGATATAGATCCCTCCACCACAAGGCTTCCCTTGTTAAGTACAACAACTCGATCGCATACACGCTCGATATCACTCAATATATGCGTGGAGAAAAAAACAGTTGTTTTCCCAGACAAGGATGCAATGATATCCATGATTTCTTTTCGTCCAATAGGATCTAAGGCAGAACTGGGTTCATCCAAAAAAACAACGTTTGGGTTGTGAACCAATGCTTGTGCAATACCAAGTCTCTGTTTCATTCCTCGGGAATAGCTTCCTATTTTCTTTTGAACACCTTGCAAACCCACAAGTGCAAGAAGTTTCTGTATTTGCTTATGTGCAAGGTCTGCATTCATGGTAAGGAGACCAGCACACAAATTCAAAAACTCTCCTGCGGACATCCAATTATAAAAATGAGGAACATCGGGTAAAAACCCCACATGCTTCCTCTGGAAATCTCGTCCAAAAACCAGTGTTTCACCACAAATGCGAATCATTCCTTGATCTGGCTTGGTAAGGCCCAGTAGCATTTTAATTGTCGTTGTTTTGCCAGCGCCATTGGGTCCTAGAAACCCATAAATTGAACCATAGGGTACTTTCAAATCCAAGTGATCCACAGCCTTCACGTTGCGGAAAGATTTTGTTAAAGAGGTGGTTTCAATTGCATACGTAGTGGGTGCAATAGAATTGGGCATTAGTTAGCCTTCACGATCTCGTAGCAATAAATACACAATGGATCCAAGGAATCCTCCAAGGACAATCACCACTCCCCACAGCAATTTATTGTTGGTTGGCACGTGGGAACGACGAAACAAATCCACCAAAGAATAGATTTGTAAAATCAATTGAATCACTACTACTGGCCACAGTAAAGCAATATATCTACCGATCTCACCAGACATATTCATCCATTACCTCCTTGTATCTTGTTTGCAAGCAGTATATGTCATTTAAAAATGGGAATCGTATTGTGGTACTGGTATGTTAAAGAGAGTAGTAAAAAAGGTAATCCAATGAATATCGGATAAACTCACCAGTCCATTTTGATAGGCAAAAGAAAAGGAAAGAGACCCCATGCATAAAGAAGATAGTGTCGTGATAGATCCTTGAAGCACTACATCCGATCGTTCGTCAGAAATACACTGGAGTTGATCGGACTGGACAAGAAATGTATAGATTTGATTCTGCAAGGTGAACGGATCCTTGGTGACAATAGAAAACGTTTTACCCTCCCAATTTCTTAGAATAGTTTGTGCTGGGAAAAGAGTAAAAAGATCATCTAACCGCAATGCCTGATACATCATTCCATAACCTGCATTGGATACATGATGATGAATCGTAGGGATTAAAAGATTGTGAGAAGCGTGCCTTGGGTCTTTGATAATAAAAGGAATCGAAGCATCCTGAGACACAAATTCTATATGGGTAAACTGATCTCGTTGCTTGTAAAAGAAATCAAAGAGCGCTTTCTTTGCCTTTAAATGACACGCATTCCATTCGTACACGACAATTTTGTTCTCCAGGAAATTCTCTGGATGAATTGGTTTTGCAACGTACACTGCCAACCCCTGTATAGTAGCGTTTTCAATATAGGCAAAAACTTTCACGTTAGGTCTTTCTAAAAAGGAAAGCAATTCATAAGAAGGTCTCATAATATACCCATGGGTTGTAATGTATATTTTACGATAGAATTCTAGAATATTTGGGAAATCATCTTCTTGAAACTGTCGGATAAATCCTTCTCCATCTTCTACATCAGCTAGTACACCTTGAAATTGTTCCAGACGAAAGCTGTATTTGTAGGTAATTGGACCTAATCCATACCCCATCGATCTATAAAAATCAGGACGAAAAGGGTATAACACACTGAAATAACACCCTTCTGCTTTTGCTTCTTTCACGGCGTATTGAATCATATTCAAACATATTTTTTCTCGCTTGTAAACAGGGTGAACAGCTACAGCACCAATCCCACTCACAGGAAGATAATGATCCATATAATTCATTTCAAATGGATACAATGCCATACATCCTGCCATTGTATCTTTCATGTAATATCCATAAACCTCGACACCAGCTTCCATAAATTTAGCCCATTGTTTCATTTCTTTGTCAGCTTCTTCTTTGGTTTTGATGTTGTATGCCAGTGAAAGCAACTTTATAAAAGAGGGTAGTTCACTTTTTGTAATTCGTTGAATACTCATGATTCCTCCTACAGATCAAGAAACAAATTCATGATAACGACGATGTGTAAATACAATCAATACTGTACCAATAATCGACAATTTATATTGCTTTTATAGTAATTATAGCAAAGCTCTAATGATTGCAAGATGTTACTTTGAAAACTTGTCAATTTTCCAAATGGAAATTTCGTACTGTTGCTTCTCTTGACTTTCTAAGTTTGTGTTCTACTGTATACAAGAGGAGAATATATGATTTCATAGTGCATACAAGGAGTAACAGTGATGAACTCGTACAACCCGTTTCTATGGATTGCATTGTTCGCCATAAGTTCTGCTATCATCAATGCAGTTGGCATTATGGCTGTTCACAACAAACAAACCTGGACAGAATCAGCAAAGACATTGTTTATGTGTTTCGCATCTGGAGTTCTGATAGCGGTCCCTTTAATGTATACTTTGCCAAAAGCAACCACAATGAATGCAAATGCTGGGATTGCAGCTCTCGTTGGTTTTCTCTTTATGCATTTCAGCAACTTTATTTTTCAGTCTATTACACAAAAAGAACCTCTTGCTTTTGGCCTTACAGCCATCGAGGGCATTGGAATTCACTCCTTTATGGATGGTCTCATTTATACGGTTACATTCAGTGCCAGTGCTTTAGCGGGTGTTTTGTCCGGAATCGGTCTGGTTGTTCATGAATTTGCAGAAGGTGTCATTACCTATTCTGTCCTTATGGAAGCAAAGATGTCCCCTAAAAAGGCAGTTCGATATGCACTGTTTGTTTCCTCTTTGACAACTCCAATTGGAGCCTTCATTGCATACCCGTTTATCCAGAGATTGAGCCCCTCCACTCTTGGATTGGCCTTGGGTTTTGTATCGGGAGTTTTAATTTATGTTTCTGCCTCTCATCTTCTTCCAGCAGCAAGATCTTCCAAAACATACCAAGCAAAACACTCTATTTGGGCCTTTTTGGCCGGCATTTGTCTTGCTGTAATCATTGTCCTTATAAAATAGGAAACCCTCATTCCTTCCTAAAGAAAATACATGGAAAAAGTAAATTTTTCTTTAGTTTTGATGATGAATCTGCTATAAAAAAGGTAGTGTTTCTCTCATAAAAAACAAAGGAGAATCCAATGAAAAATGTATTTCAAAAAGGTGTCAGACTCCTTCTTATCATAGCTTTGCTGTTTTCCTTTCACACACAATCATCTGTGGCACAAAACCATAGTTTTGATCTATACGCATTTGGAGAATGCAATTGTATTGCTTTGTCGTGGAATCCAATTGCACAAGCAGATTCATATTGGATATACCGTGGTACTTCCAAAGATTCCATCCATTCCATGCCTCTCACAGATTTTCCAGTTCAAAAATGCTCCTATGTAGATTCACGCGTAGAAAACGACCAAGAGTATTGGTATTACATCTCCGCTGTCGGGAAGGACAACGAAACATTTGCTTCTTCCGAAAGAGTAGCGGCCACCCCTCGTTGTGGAGAAGAGCCCACGCTTCCACCTTGCAAATTGGTTCTTCAATACCAGGTTGGAAATACTGTATATTGGATTAATAACGATTCACAGGGACCCATGGACACAGCTCCCATTTTAATGCATGCACGTATGTTTCTGGTTATCCGGTATGTAACCAATGCAATTCCGGGAGTATCCATTGATTGGGATTCGCAAGAAAGAAAAGTTACTATATTCACGCATCATGGCGACAAGGTTGAACTATGGATTGGACAATCCAATGCAAAAGTAAATGGCAAAACCATCCCCATTGATCCTAATGACTCTCATGTAGTACCCATTATCCAGCAAGGAAGAACCTTGCTACCGCTACGATTTGTTGCTGAAAATATGGGAGCAACAGGCATGGAAGATATTCAGTGGGATCCCGAGACGAATACCGTGACCATTCTTGTAGAAGATCCAGAATGTAGCAAAGAGGGTTTCCGTTATCCTGTTGCAATAGAAAAAAAGGGTGGGTTTTATGAATTTTCTGTTGAATACCACGCATCCATAAACAAACCTCTTCCTGTAGTAAAACTGATCTTGGGAAAACAGGATAACACGAAAACGCTCCGATTTGGTCATGCCAAAGAGATTCACAAAGATACAGAGCTAACATTTCTCTCCACACCCAAAGCAACCGTGGAAACGATCCCAACAAATCTTCACACTGCCCAAAAATATATTTTTCGACTGGCCATAAGCCCCGGTATATTGCATCTTTACAGGTTTAGCGTTGAAGAGAAAGAATACTGTCCTTCCAACCACTTTGCTGGACCCATTTATGCACACCTACCAGGAACTATCCCCATCAAAGAGCTTCACTTAGAAAATATAAAAGATGGATCTACATTGAACCTAGAAGGGTATTTTACAGCAGAGCCATATCCTATGCTCGTGGATGACTATTGGAGCATCACGGAACGGCAAGAAACCAATCGAAAAAAAGTACTTCTTCAACTACAGGAAACCTCCAAGATTGACGAGGGTACTTTTGTAGCCATAAAAGGTAGGAAAAAAACCCTTCCAAGTGGTTTGTCCATGATTGAAAGCAAAAAGATACTTTTTTCAAAACCCATTCATCAAGAACCATTGCAAGTCTCTGAAATTGTCATGGCTCCTCCTTCTCCGTTAGGTATTCAAACCCACCGGTTTTCTGTTCTTTACACCGGATGTATTGATGATGCTGAAATTGAAGATGAAGAAGGAAATACGCATGTTTATCACCGCTCCAGAGCCGACTTTACGGGAGATGTTCTCAACACCTATAAAACTTGTTTTTCTCTAGGGATTCCTAAAAACAACATTTATGTTTGTTTTGGACGTGGTGATGATGAAATTGATGAAATATGTGCCGACGATGGGGATGGCAATCCATTTGATTTTGAATGGGACGATAGAGAATACAGAAACACCATGGAACAGGATGCCCAGAGATGGTGGAGAATGGATGATGGATGGCGCATACGACAAGGTACAAAAGAAAATCTGCTTGCATGCTTTGATGAAATATCTCATAAGATAGACCTTCTCCCCAATGATGTCATACCGGAGGTGTACATATTTATCGCCACACATGGGAATGTATTCGGAATATGTACCTACGGTGAGGGTGGAATCATGTATCAAGATTTGATCGATGAAATTGAGAAGTGGAAGCACAGCGATGTACCACAATTACATTCTCGAACAAAAATTCGAATACTGAACAATACATGCAAAGCAGGTGCCATAATCCAACCAGTGGAAAATGCTTTCAAAACGAGCGGTTATGATTATGTTCAAGTGGCTAGTTCGAGTGGTCCCACGGAAAATTCTTACGGTCAATACCCGGGTCGAAACGACTCGAGTTATGCCTCCGCTGGGGGAACTTTTGGCATACCATTTCGTATTAGTTTGGATTATCAGGCAAAAGAAAACCCAAACCGAGAAGTAGATTGGAACATAGCCTACGATTACACGATGCTCATGGACAAATACGTTCGAGGAGTGGATAGAGAATACGATGATGGTACTATTGAGACCATTTATGTTCACCCACAGTTTTGGTCTTCAAGAAATCGCTCTCTTTTTCAAAGTGGGCCAGCCTTCGAAGAGCCCCTTACACCAGAAGAGGAAATTGCTGTCAATCGATGTCGGATTGGTGTAGACACTTCAGAATCTACTTTTGATGTTTGCAATTGCAGTCAATCTGGGGAAGATTATGAATATCCCAAATCGATCCTAACCATTGTTAATCGAGGCATTTTTTCATTTCAGATTGTCGACATTCAAGCGGATGAATCTGTACTATCCAAATCCAGTACTTATCCAGCCTTCATTTTTCGAGAAAATGATTATGGATCCTGTAGAGAACAATCCCGGTTTGTAGTAAGACTGAACTACAACGAATCTCACACCTTCCATATTTGCCTGCAAAACCATCGCCTTAATGCCCAGCCTTTAGATGAAAACGGGTATATGGAAATGGAAAACAATCTCCCCAAGTTTATCTCGGTGCCCATTATAGTCACATACCGATCAGAGGGTACAGATTACACCCAAGAAGCTCAAATTCCCATTCGAGTTCGTCCTGAATCCTACCAGATGAGGTATTCGTGTAGCACAAAGAGAGCTGGTACAATAAAGAGTAAGTTTACAAAATGGAATGCATATGATGCAGATGTCAAAATATCACCGCTTATTGAAGGATTGGGTGAAAATGTCATTGCTGGACCTCAGAATGAAGGAGATTTTCATATCAAACTTCAAACCGATATTTATGAAAATCTTGACCAATACAACGTTAGAATGGATCAGATGAAAGCTTTTCGATTGGATCTTCATTTTGACTATATGGGAGAAACAGCTAATTGTATCAAGGATTCAAGTTATTTTGGCTGGGGTTGGGTGCGCAATGCTACCATTCCAACAAAACTGAAAGATCAACTGACAGTACTATACCCAGAAACTCCTAGTGGCAAAGAAGCTGGGATTACCATATTGGTGGAACCAAACGCTCTTTCAGAAGAGGGGTATCAATCGATACTAGGCACTCATACATTCCAGTTTGAAATCACACGTATTGGTCGATTCACATGTGAAGGTACGTATCCACCCTACTCCAACACAATTAACCTAACCGTTGAAATTGAATTCACTACCCCATCTTCTTCTCTTTGATCAAGATCGATAGACAAATGCTTTTTCCAGACGATGATCTCGAATTTCAACGACTTTAATGACCAAACCGTATGCTTCCACTTCGGGGGTGCTTCCGTCTTCAGGAATTGCCCCTAAAAGGCTAAAAACAAACCCTCCAAAGCTGTCATAGTCATCGTCTGGCAAAACCACTCCCAACTCTTTCGATACGTCATCAAGAGGGGCGGTTCCTACAATTTGCCATGTATTGGTGTCAACCTGTTCGATGTTTGGAGAACTCTCTGGTGCATCATCATTATCTTCTAAGTCTCCTACTAATTGCTCAAGCAGATCTTGCATGGTAATAATTCCACTCATCCCACCATAATCATCCAATACAACTGCAAAATGGATTCGATTGGTTTGCATGTTACGAAACAGCACATTGGCTCGTACTGTTTCAGGAACCAAGTATGCTTGCCTGACAGCAGCATTCATGACATGATCTCTCGATTGATCCTCTAGTCTAAAGTAATCTTTGGCATACAATACACCTACAATGTGATCGGCTGTTTCAGCACAAATGGGAAAGGCCGTATAGGGACTCTCTTTTATGATCTGTGCCCACTGTGCATCGGTCTGATCCATCCATAAAATGATCACATCTATTCGATGCGTCATGATCTCCGCTGCAGGAGTATCGTCAAATTCAAAAATCCTCTGGATCATATCCTTTTCATCTCTGCCAATCGTTCCTTTTTCGCTTCCAGAATCCACCATCATACGTATTTCTTCTTCTGTTACTGCTTTGCGAGAAGCATAAGGATCAAAACCCATTAACCGCAGCGATGCATTGGTTGAAATTGTTAAAAGCCAAACAACGGGAGCAAACATTTTGGAGATTCGATAAATGAATCCAGAAAAAAGAAGAGCAAGTGGTTCTGCTTTTTGCATGGCAATCCTTTTAGGAATAAGTTCTCCAAAGACAAGAGTGAAATAGGACAACAGAAAAGTAATAACAACAACAGCAATGGTATCGAGCGTTACGGGGGAAATTGTAACACCAAGACCTATCACCCACCTTGTTAAAGGTCCAGAAAAATTGGTGGCTGCAAAAGCACTGCCTAAGAATCCTGCAAATGTAATTCCTACCTGGATCGTAGCAAGAAAATGAGAGGGTTCCTTTGTAAGCTTAGAAAGGCGAGTAGCTCGTTTGTCACCTGAAGAAGTTAGCAAAGCTAAACGGTTGTCGTTGATAGAAATAATCGCTATCTCTGCACATGCAAACAAAGCATTGATGAGAATCAAACTGAGTTGCAGAAATATTGCACCCATCATGCTATCACCTGCCACAAAATGTCATAATTTCTACCACTGCTACGGATACAATGTATACTCATAGAAACGTCCCCTTTGTCGGCAAAAATTCGTTTGCTTTTCAGTATACCATCCTGTCCACTATATTGCGTTCGCTTGTTTGGTTTTTATCACTGCGCCCATTTTAAACCTTCTTACGACTCCATCAAGCCTATCTTTAATTCTGCTTTACATGGTATTTTAAATGAATGGTTTGCGTGGATGCCACCCATTCAACGGTATACCCCAAATTTTCTGCGATAAACCGCAAGGGTAAAAATGTTCTTCCTTCTTGAATCTGCGGTGCGATGTTTCTATTGTTTGGGTCTATTTGGACATTGACTCCATTGATTGTAGCAATTGGTTTTTGAATCCATACCTCGATGGTTTTTTCTCCCACCAAAATTGTTACTTTCTGTTCTTGATCATCCCATCGCAATTCTGTATTTTTCAGATAATGCAAGATAGGGAGAGATTCTACTAGTTTACGCACTGGTATAAATGTTCTTTTCTCAAACAAATAAGGAGCTGCTTCAATCGTTTCTTTTACTGTATTGACCTCTATTGTTCGTGAACCAATATGCAAAGTAATCCATACAATGCACTGCAGGGTGACAGGTACCTGCACCGTTTGATCATTTCCTGTAAACGTGATAGTACCCTTATATGTACCCGCTTTCAAAGATCTAGCATCCAAGGTTATAACAACTCTTTTCGTACCATCGTTGTACGTACCATTTCCTACTAACAACCAGGACTGATCACTAGTTATAGCACCGGACAAACCATCACCCCCTGTATTTTCCAATTGTAAATCCAGCACTGCACTAGAACCGATAGCAACCTCTTGAAGAATTTCTGAAGGAGTCACTACCAAAAAAGGCTTCTTCACAATATCGAGCTGAATCGGAATGGTTTGGTTCCCTCCATTGCTGATCACAAAAATATTTCCTTTATACTCTCCAGAGGGCATTGTATCTGTATGATAGTGAGCAGTAAAGGTGGTTATCTGATCATCTAGTGTAGTATGTGAAAGCTCAATCCACTCTTGCGAGGAATGAATAGCTCCATCCAAGCCAGCCCCTCCCTTGTTGTGAACAGAGAATATGGTAGATTTGGGATTCGTTCCTTCCTCAATAGTAATTGTTACCTCATCGGGTACTACTTCCAACAAGGGGTATGCTTGCACTTGCAGTTGCACAGATACCAAAGCTTCTCCTGCATTCGTTTGAAACAAAATCGTTCCTTGATATCGACCTGCCCTCAATCCGGTTGGATCTACGTATACTTTCACACTTGACAGGTCTGGATGAATGTTTATCGTGTCACACTGAATCCATTTTTCTTCCCAATGAATCGTACCAGTAACCTTTCCTTGTATGTGTATCCCTAGTTGATTTACAAATCGATCTGTGTCACCCTCCCATGCAGTTTCATGAATATCCTGAGGAGACACGGAAAACTCCAATACTTCTTTGGGAGTGAAGTGTGCAATTTGATTCCCGCATACAGCCCAAATATGATCATCTGTTCCACTTAAATGATGCGGTGGATACCCCTCAAACAATACAGAATTAGAGAATAATTCTTTTCCATTTTCAGGATCAATATATTGCACTTTAATATGGTTGTCGTAATTGTATCGAGATTGTTCAGAGCGTACACGGTGCACGGTGCAAATGATGATATACTCTTCGTTACAAAAATAGGGACCCACCCAGCTTCTTTCTCCTACTTTTGTTCTCCATTCAATGCGTCCTGTTACTGTGGAAAGGCATAACAAGGACCCGCTATAGTCCAAAAAGTAGATGTACTCATTGTACTTTGCTAAATTTACATTGTAAATATAGTCATGCTGTTCATCCGATAAAAGCAAACGATAGGATTGTCGCAGTTTATTGCCCTGGGTGGATAGGCAAAACAAATAATTCGGTAGCTCCCCGGTACCAGACAATGTGGATATTACGTAAATCTTGTCATCCACAAGGAGTGGCATACTCGTTCCAACAAAATCATCCATCACCATGGTGTCTAAAAGATTTCCTGTTGCTCGATCCAAAAGGGTCACATAGCAAGGTTGAATAGCTGTTACCGTCCCATCTGGGTTTTGGTTAATGCAGTTTGTAGAAGGGGTCACAATGTATCGATCGTTAAACGCAGGGGCATTGAAACTCCAGTATCCATCTCCACCTTTCAAAAGAGGAGATGCCCAATTTCTTTGACCATTGCTTATATTGTATGAGTAAACCTTGTGTTGAATGCTTAAATAGTTGCTTTGAGAAGTACTGCGTATGGCAATCACTTTCACAAAAACTTCTGTCTTGCTTACGGTTAAACTATTGGCATAGTAACCAGGAATATCAGCTTTCCATTGGATCTCTCCACTCGTAGGGTGAAGGGCATAAATGCGAGAAACAAACCCCGTTTTACGTTCCCAGTTTCCTTCTATTGTTTCAAGAAGCAAGAGCTGATTGGTTGCTTCTGAATATACACAACCATTTCCCATGTGAATGTTAACACTGTCTGCACGAGTGTATCGCTTTTTCCACACCAATTCCTGGCTTTCAATTTCATAACAAAATACAGTTCCGGTTTCGTATTCCACCAAATAATAATGATTGCCCCCAACAATAGGAGGTCGCTGACTCTGAATGGGAAGAAACTCTGAAAATTCCATAGTAGTAGGAAACGAAGCTGTGGTAAAACCAGTATTGGAGGAGTCAACCCGAAGAAGTGGCCAACTGGTATAGGAGAATTTTGAATCAGAGGATTCCGCTATAAAATAAGGGTTAAACAGTGTTATATAAAGAAAAAACACGATCAAAATAGAAACACATTTTCGTTTCATGAAACATCCTTGGTTGGTAAATTTCTTCACATACCATAAAAATCTGTGTGTATACTTAGTACTCTTATGGAGAAAGGAGGGTTCAAAAAACAAAAATGATGAAAAAAGTCTTCTGAAGAACCATCAATGGGCACATTAACACTACCCTTGAGAGATATATACAGAGGGAAAGAGGAGGCCTCATTGTGCAGATGCTAGCAAAGCAATAGCTTATATTTCGGGTTTAATGATCAGAATTTCTGTAGGTAAGTATTGATGAAGAGCTCTTTCGATTAAGTTGGTCAATGTACCTTCTTCAATAAGGGCTTGTGCTTTTGCTTGTTTTAACAATCCAGGGTCAATAAAAACGGTAACTCGTTGTTTAGTAGACAGTTTGTTTTTCATTTTAACTATAGTATCTTATTTTATGGCAATGTCAATATGTTAAAAGCACCTGGCCTGGCAACCTTATACCGTATCAAAATATACAATATAACAGCAACTGCTTATTGTTACGTATATGTGTCAGTTCTTTTATAGACACGCCATGAATACTAATCATAACCCATCAATAAATATATTTTTAATTTTATTTATTAATTGCTTGACAACTAGTACAACTTGTTGTACTATTACAAGCATGACAAATAGTGAAAAGCAACGAGTAACAATTTTTCTAAATCCCGATCTCATCATACAAGCTAAAGCCCAGGCCCTACTAGAAGAAAAAAGCTTAGCTACTCTTATTGAGCATGCACTAGTCAATTATCTACCCCTGGAAACTCGCATCAAGAGAAATTTTTTCTTGACCGGCTTGATCTGAATCATTACCCAATGTCATACAAAAGTATCCCAAAAGAAAGGAGGGAATGATGAACATACTGTATTGGATCATTTTCGGACTGATCGCCGGAGCCATTGCTAACTTCTTGACACCCAGCATTTACGGAGGAATAGTTGGATCCATTATTATTGGTATTTTAGGAGCAATTCTTGGTGGTTATCTAGGAAATCTTCTTTTTGGCGTTGGTGTTACAGGATTTAACGTAAAGTCATTCATTGTCGCTGTATCAGGTTCTATTTTGGTAATTTTTATAAGCTCACTTTTGTTTAAAAAATAAATTGCCTATCTAGCATCAAAACCCTTACTGTCGTTATCACAACAAGTATTTGTAACAGTCCCTTTCGAATTTGACCCGTAAGGAGGGTTATTATGAAATTTAAGACATTCTACGCAATACTTCTAGCCTTTATTCTGGCTATTAGTTTCATTCCTGTAAACTCTGTTAACGCTGTTCTAAATTTTAGCTTATCTGCTAAGGCAGAATGTGGCTATGTTATGTTAGAGTGGGAAAAGGTTCCCGATGCAGTCCGTTATTTTGTGTATCGAGGCCCTTCTCAAGGACAACAATACAATATGCCTTTAACGGATTTCCCTATTGTCGACAACTACTATAAAGACGATAATGGTTTGTTAGTTGACAGTACGTACTATTATGTTGTTAAAGCAGTTAACAAAGACTATGTTGAATTTAAATCTTCCACTGAAGCACGTGCAACTTATACTTGTAGTACCGATATGCCAACTCCTCCAGACATCAGCGAAGAAGATTGCTTAATGGAGTTGAAGTATCAAGTTGGCAGCTACTATTACTGGAAGAACAATGTCAGAAAAGGTCCCATGGATGCGTTCCCTGAAATTCGGTATTCACGTGTAAATTTAATGGCACGGTATCTAGCTGAAGAAATTGGTGCAACAGTAGGTTGGGACAATGCATCGCAAACTGTTACCATTACAACATTAGACGGGACAACCATTGAGATGCAAATCGGGCAATCGTTAGCCAAGATTAATGGAGTTTCAACACCTCTTGATCCAAACAACCCCTTAGTTGTTCCCTATATCTCTAACGGTAGAACATACACCCCGCTTCGTTTTATCTCCTACCATTTAGGAGCTACCGGACCAACGGATATTGTATGGATTGCAGAAGAGAATACGGCTCAACTTACGTTCAAAGATTTAGAATGCAACTGGATGGATGGAGCCATTCGCAAAGTATCATCCGGTTCTTCGCAATATGGATTTTTTGAAGACTGTAGTACAACCTATCCTATCAACGCAAGCATTGATCTAAACATGAAAGACTCACTCCTCAACTTATCATTTCAAGAATATATACAAAAATACAACACACAAACATATTGGTGCGCCCAAGTTCGCGTAGATAATGACGAAAAAATCATTAGTTGGCGCGCAAGGCCTGACCTATATCCAGATTGCTGTAAACCAATTCCAAACTACAAAGCAAGAATATTTGGCTATGTATACGGTTCCAATGATGATTCAGGAACTACAGTAACTGTTTACAACTATGATGGTACTGAATTATGGAATGGGAAAACCAATGCAGATGGTTATTACGAAACATCTGCTCAAGGAAAGGGTACTCTTCCATGTCCTGGTACGTACTAAGTTACTGCTGTCAAATCAGGGTGTTCATTTTATGACGCATCTCAAACGATAACGTTCAATGAACATCATTGTAGTAGTGATTATGCCTATATACGAGTCGATTTCAAATCAAAATGCCCTTCCACGGAAACCTCAAGAATTGTTGGATATGTGTATGGTGCAGGAGCAAATCCTGGAACACGCATCCAAGTCTTTGACGAAAGCGAAAGCATCGTTTGGCAAGGTCTTACCAACACAAAAGGATATTATGAAACGTCTACCAGATATGATGGTATACTGGCTTGTCCGGGTACTTATAAAGTGGTCGCATTCAAAACAGGGTGCTCTTTTAGCACAACCACAAAAACAACCACTTTTGAGGTTGGAGAAACCAGTGAAGACGGTTGGTACAAAAGAGTAGATTTTCGGTCCAACTGTTCTTCAGAAAAAACAGGCAGAATTCTTGGCCATGTCTATGGTACTGACGTTAATCCTGGCATCACTGTGACAATCCTAGATAACAATGGTGTTTTTGTTTGGAAAGGTGAAACAGATAGAAGTGGATATTTTGACACTTCTACGCCTGGAGAAGAGTGTATATTGATTACACCTGGCACGTATACTGTCACTCCTAGTAAACAAGGTTGTACATTTACCAATCCAACAGAAACCGTTACATTTGGCGAGAATGATAATTGTGAAAACGGCGAGTACAAAAGAGTCGATTTCCGAGCAGACTGCTCTCCTATAAACAAAGGTAGAATAATGGGATATGTGTATGGTTCGGATAGCAATCCTGGTACCACCATATCCATTTTTGATAGCAATGATATATTGGTATGGAGAGGAGAAACAAACATTCACGGTTATTATGAAACATCCGCATATGGTTCTGTTTGTATATTGACCTGTCCGGGTGCATATAAAGTTGTTCCTAGCAAACCTGGATGCTCGTTTACGTATACAAATAAAATTGTAACCTTTTTGGAAGGAGACTGTTGCGAAGTTGGTGAATACAAGCGTGTTGATTTTCAAGCCAATTGTTCCCTACCGAAAACAGCTAGAATTATTGGTAACATTACAGGTTCTGGAGGTAATCCAGGAACAACCGTAAGAGTGTACGATAGCAAGGGAGTTCAAGTATGGATCGGGAAAAGCGACTCATCTGGATATTATGAGACGTCTGCTTTGGATTCCCCAGGAATTCTAGCTTGCCCTGGTTCATACATGGTTATTCCAAGCAAAACTGGATGCACATTTTCTCCAACAACTCAGTTAGTCAAGTTTTTAGAAACGGATAGTTGCGAAGATGGCCAATATATGAAAGTAGATTTTACATCTGATTGCTCTCCGAAAGAATCAGGAAGGATTGCTGGTCGAGTATATGGTTCCGAAAGCAACCCAGACACACTTATAACCATTACAGATAGTACAGGAGCGGAAGTTTGGAGTGGATTAACCGATGTCAATGGTTACTACGAAACATCTTCTATGGGGGATAACTGTATACTACAATGTCCTGGGACATACAAAGTCATTCCCACAAAGAATGGATGTAGTTTCACCAACCAAAAGGAAACGGTCACTTTTACCTCAGCTGATTGTTGCGAAGATGGCTACTATATCCGAGTGAATTTCACAGCCAATTGCACATCATCCAAAACAGCTAGAATAGTTGGTTATGTGTATGGTTCTGAAGCGAATCCAGGCACATCTATATCCATCAGCGACAAAGATGGAAACGAAATTTGGAGTGGATTAACCGATGCCAATGGTTACTACGAAACGTCCGTGTATGGACAAAAAGGTATTTTGGCATGTCCTGGTACATACGAAATAACCCCTAGCAAAAATGGATGTAGTTTCACCAATCAAAGCGAGACGGTCACTTTTACTTCAACAGATTGTAGTGAAAATGGCGAATACATGCGTGTAGATTTTCAAGCAAATTGTTCTCTCCCTCAAACAGCTAGAATAATAGGTTACATTACAGGTACTGAAGGGAATCCAATTACCACTGTAAGAGTCTATGATAGCAATGGTATTCAAGTTTGGATTGGACAAACCGACTCTTATGGTTACTATGAGACATCTGATGCTGGAAACGACTGTATACTAAAGTGTCCAGGAACATACAAGATTGTTCCAAGCAGAACTGGTTGCACGTTCACTGAAACGGATGAAACCATTACTTTTTCAGAGAATGATAGCTGTGAAAACAATCACTACAAAAGAGTAGATTTCAAATCAAATTGTGCATCGACGAAAACTGCAAGGATTGCTGGTCATGTATATGGTTCAGATGCGAATCCTGGCGTAACAATCACAGTTACCAATAGTGCAGGAACAAAGGTTTGGCAAGGACAAACGAACAGCAATGGGCATTATGAAACTTCTTCTATATACGGTGATTGTATTTTGAGCTGCCCAGGTACATATAAAGTAGTTCCTAGTAAAACCGGGTATACTTTCTCTCACGAGAGTGAAACGGTAACTTTTAACGATGGAAGCTGTTGTGAAGATGGATATTATATGCGCATAGATTTTAATGCCTATAGTGTTAATTCTTCAGATAAAGCTCGTATCAAGGGCTATGTCTATGGTTCAGGTTGCAATCCTGGAACTACCATATCTATTTATAACAGCAACGGAACCAAAGTTTGGAGCGGACAAACAAACAGTGATGGATATTACGAGTCATCCACAGCATCAGAATGCATCCTTCCCTGCCCAGGGACATATAGGATTGTTCCCACTAAAACAAATTACATTTTCTCGTATGGTAGTGAGACAGTCACATTTTACGACGGTGATTGCTGCAGTGATAATCGGTATATGAGAGTTGATTTTCGAGGCTACTATTCTCCTTATCGATCCATCCAATCACCATCTGATAACACCTCACAATTCGTATACGGTACAATCAAAGAGCTCTATTTAAGTGATGATACTCGATATTTGATAAGCCAATATACGAGGAAGAAGTAGGTGAAAAAAGTGAATAGAATGAAAACAAAGTACCTTCCAATTGTCGCGATTATTGTACTCATTACTCTGCAAATGTCTTGTTCGACAAAGAAATCGAGCTCTTTAGATACAGCCATTAACCCAGCTGTTGCGTCCTCCGATTTATCAACACAATCCAAGAATAATATACCGATTCCATCAGCAGAAACTACCATACCGGACTCTACAAAAAACACAAACTCAGAAAATGATCCGTATTCGGTTTCTATCGACTCCCCTATAACATCTCCTGAAATAGAGATAACCCCACAGTTTGATATTGTGGAAACTTCTTTTGAAGAACGATCAGACAAAGCAGAAAGTCTATACATATTGATACCAACGGTGAATTTAGATCAAAGAAAATATGTCACGTACATAAAGAATATTGTTAAAAAACTTATTGTGTATGGTGGACATTCGGAGACAATATCAATTTTGATATTTGATGATGAGGATTCTTTAAACAAAATATTTCAAAATCCAGATGACACCGATCTAAATATACCTTCTCATTACATTGCAAGATATGATGGTCACATGAAAGGAGTAACGTATGATTACAACCTCACAATATTCCCTTTAACCCCACAAAGTAATCCATACGTAAAAAACCATCATGACACTATAAAATTCAATCCATTTAACTGGTAACATTAAGAAGCCCCAAAACATCTATTAGTACTGCTTAACAGGATTGAATCGCTGAAAAGGATGCTCCTGAATAATCGAAGGTGTATCCTTTTCAGCATATTCCATGGGTCATATTTACAAACCACACAATCACATTTATAGTGAGTCACTCTTTTAGTGGTTTGCGTTTAGTACATTTTATGTATAAAATAGAGCTATGAAAAACCCATTTATTGTTGGAAGAAAGTATGACCCGGATAGCTTTATTGATCGAGAAATAGAATCCACTACTCTTCTCGAAGAAATTGAACAGCAAGGCAATGTAGTGATCCATGGAACTCGTCGTCTGGGAAAAACCTGGCTCATAGAAAAAGTATTGCAAGATTTGGCAGCGCAAAGCAATCGGGTTACTCTCTTTTTTGATATCCAGCAATACCCCACGATTTCGTTTTTTATCAGCGATTTTGTCAGCAGATTGTATCAGTCTTCTTCCTTTGAGGGCAAAGTGGAACATTTTTTTAAGCAGTTTCTTCCGCAAACCCATATTCATTTCTCCATGTCGATGGGTCCTATTAGATTTGAATTGCGGACGCAAAATCATGAAAACATTTACCAAGCATTTACAGAAGCATTGAGTATCCCAGAGAAGCTATCACACCAAAAGAAAGTAGTTATTGCTTTTGATGAATTCCAGGAATTGTACGTATTGGACGAAGCAATGATTCCTCTTTTTCGAAGTCAAATCCAACATCAAAGGGAGGCAACATACATTTTTGCTGGATCGCGTGAATCCCTTTTAAAAAAAATCTTTTTCTCAAAAAATGCCCCTTTTTTCAAGTCCATGAAACAAGTACACCTTACCAATTATCTACCGCTTGCATCATGCAACCAATACCTGAGCAAACGATTTTTTGATAGCGGGAAAAAAATCACACCCGATGGTGTAGAATCTATCCTCACTATCTCCCAAGGGCATCCTTTGTTCTTACAACTATTGGCTCGAAGAGCATGGCAAAAAACAGAAACGATTTGTGATCGAGAGATTGTAAACTTGGCTTTGAATGAAGAACTTACATCCAATCAATATGAGTATGAAGCACGTTTTCAACAAGCTCGCACCAAGGAACAGCGCATTATTCTATGGAGCATTGCCAAAGGTGATATTGGTATTTTTAGCCAAGAGCTTGCGAATCGATATGGAGTTGTGCACCCCAACACCCTAAACAGAGCCATTTTACATCTCATCGAGTTAGGTTTCATTGAGAAAATGGGCCGTGGGAAATATCGCTACGCAGACCTTTTTTTCAAAGAATATATTCGACTGCGTTCCTTTTCATCTTGATTTAGTTCTTTTACATCACCAGTCTTTATTTCTTGATTTTACATATTTTTTTGCATTTTTTATCCCACCAAATCCAGAAAACATTTCATGCACTTTTCGTTTCTCAATTTGTCGAGAGTTTAATCCTTTGTAACCTGCTTCTTTCTGTAATTTTTGATAACTCAGCAGTCGATCTTCAGAAAGAATCCCGTCTTCTATGGCTTTGCGAACGGCACAATGAGGCTCGTGCTGATGCGTACAATCCTTAAATTTACAGCGCAAAGCCAGCTCCTCAATATCTGTAAATGTTTTGGAAAGATCTGCAAAATCCAACCCCAATTCTCGCATGCCAGGAGTATCAATAACAGCTCCACCTCCGGGCAAGAGAAACAACTCTCTATGTGTTGTCGTATGCTTCCCTTTATCGTCATTTCGGAGGGTTTGTGTGGCAATACTTTCTTCTCCAAGAAGACGGTTTATGATGGTTGATTTTCCAACACCAGAGGATCCAACAAAGGCAATGGTAGTACCACTTTTGATATATTTTTGAATAGACTGTAACCCATCTTCCTCTATGCTAGAAGTAATCACAATATCCAGACCAATGGCGATATTTTGAACTTCCTCAAGAAGCTCATCCAGATTTTCGCTCAAGTCTGATTTTGTTAAAACAACCACGGGGATTGCCCCACTATCCCATGCAACTGCAATGTATCGTTCCAATCGTCGCATATTAAAATCATTGTTTAACGACATACACAGAAATAGAAAATCAATGTTTGCAGCAATCATCTGCGAGTCAAACTCACTACCAACCATCTTTCTTGAAAAGGTACTTCTCCTTTCCAATACATGATGAATGATGGCATTTCCATGTTCATCATTGTCTCGATCTAACAATACAAAATCACCCACAACCGGAAACTGAGAAGAACTTCTAGCATTGTGACGAAATGTACCCGACACTTCCGCCATGCATTCCTTCCTCTCTGTAGCTACTCTGTATAACGCCTTATGCTGTGCAATGATCCGACCAACAACAAGCGAACCGTATTGTTTCGCTTGTTCCCACATTGCATTGGTACATCCAATCTCTTGTAACCAACTATTCACATGAACACCTTCAAACAATGTATATTGAGAAGTACTGAAGACTACTCATGATATATTTTACCCAAAAAAAGATTCTGTCCAGTCTATTTTTTACAATCGTGGATCGTTGCCTTTACTCATTTCCTTTCCCAGAATCCTGCACATCCATCAATTCCTCTGGATAAGGATCAAAGAGTTTTTGTTCTAAAAGATACGGTTCTTGAAATCGGACAATCCACGATTTCATTAAACTTAACAATGCACTTAGGGGAATCCGTTTATCTTTGTAATGCTGCATTTGTTTTAAAAAATACGATCGTTCCTGGCTACTTAATTTGTCAGAGACATACCCAAAACAATGCTGCAAAGCATTGATTATAGAAGGAGTTCGAGGCAAGGTAGAAAAAACTTCTTCAATATAGCCTTGGTAAGAGGAAAGTACTTCTTCTTTTGACATTGATTTTGCTCGAGCAACTAATTGACCCATTTTTTGCAAGACAGAGGGGCGATACGCCATAAACAAATATTTATGAATCGTATGAAACTGAACAAGAGAAGAGATAGAATATCTTTTGGTCAAATCTAGAAAAGCATTCTGCAGATAAATCCGAGTGAAAAAATGCTCTCGGATTCTTGCATTATTCATTCTTCCTTCATCTTCAATGACAAGATGCGGATAGAGTTGTTGGATTTTTTGCGGAAAATACCCCATCCCTTTGCCAATGGTAGATTGACTATTCATTGTTGGATACAAACGCACATCCTTCATCCCACAAGACGGAGATCGACCTTTTAACAAAAATCCGTCCAAATCGGGGTGATCGTGTAACCATGAAACCAGGAAGGTTTCCATATCGTTTGTGCAATCCTTTTCCAGCGCTGGCTGAACCATGTAATATTGGTCCTCGTTCAACACCAATCGAGTCGATTTTCGTGGTACACCTAAGCCTATTGAAACTTCTGGACAAACGGGAACAAAATCTAGAAATGGTTTCATTCTTTCAATAAACTCGCTGGGTATCATTTGCCCGTCATATCTACAAGCATCAAAAGTTAAACACTTGCTAACACCAATTCTTGGTACTGTATATTGCATAATCCCTCCTTATGGGAATAACTGAAATACTTTATGATACACCAGAACGACTTTGAAAATCGTGCTCAACATAACAATGAAGTTACCACTGGTAGTAATACGTCAGTTAGATAGCAATATTTCCATTTCCTTTTCTAGTTCTTCCGGTGCAACTGTTGGGGAGAATCGTTGAATGACATTTCCCTGACGATCCACTAGAAATTTGGTAAAATTCCACTTAATGCTTTCCCCCTGAACAACTTGCTGCAAATCATGCAAAACTTTTTTTAGTTTTCCGGTTTTCTCATTCTCTACGTCCTGAGGTTTTTCCTTTTTTAAGTATTTGTAGAGCGGATGAGCTGTTTCTCCGTTTACATCAATCTTTCCAAATATCGTGAAGGTGACTCCATAGTTCAGCTTGCAAAATTCTGCAATTTCTTCGTTAGTTCCGGGTGCTTGTGCCAAAAATTGATTACAGGGAAAATCTAAAATTTCAAAACCACGATCTTTATACTTCTTGTACAACTTTTCCAGTCCTTCATACTGTGGCGTAAAACCACACTTTGTTGCAGTATTCACAATCAATAAAACTTTTCCCTCATACTCCTTTAATGATACATCGTTTCCAGCACGGTCTTTTACAGTAAAATCATAAATATTCATCATACTACCTCCGAATCATAAGCAATGTTAAGTATAAAAGTAGGATATCACAAAAAGTGCAGTACATCTAGATATGGAAGATTCTTTTGGTGGATTCATTTTCATGTTTCAAGAACCCACCCAATTCTTACAACTAGCCATTGAGTTTCTGAAAAAATGACAAAGGCCATAAGGGAACATAGTATTGTATTTTTACCCGTTATTGATTGATGATTTCCCAATAGCC
>CAYRWA010000058.1:0-142168 GCA_964427915.1 uncultured Caldisericota bacterium | reverse complement strand
AAGGGAAAGTATATATGGAAACGATCACAATTTCTGTAACAGATGATCACTCTATTAACATTCCCACAGTGTTTCGAGCAAACGTTAATAAAGATTTTTTTATTGAACCTATCGGTTTGCATTGTTTAGAAAAATATCACTGGACTGAAATACCCATTATAGTTCATCCTCAAAATGGATTCGAGGGGGAGGTAACCTTTTCAGCCAATACTGCACCGCAAGAAATTCGTGTCCAATTTGATCCTCCCAGTATAGATGTGACAGAGGAAACAACTGTAACCATGAGAATATCCACACATGAATTGTACCGCGAAAACTCTCAAATACCAATTCAAATCGACTCAAGCGGACCGAACGATAAAGTTCATTCTACCACAATTTCCTTACCATTTCGTAATCCCCCAGATTATATCCCTACAACAACTACCGGTGAATTGTTTACCGCAACGTGGTGTTTGGGTTGTGTGAACTCCCATACGGCAATGAGGAGGATAGAACATATAATAGGGCCAGATTATGCAACGTTCATTTCCTATTATGTCGATTCCACAAGTGATCACCCTGTCCCCCGTTTGTCTTGGATAGAAAGTGAAGACAGAATGAGATGTTACATGCACGACAAAGGCTTACCTACAATATTCTTTGGCGGTACTGATTATCTGAAAGGTGTTGCAACTGATAACAATACTCCTGAAGCGAAAAAAGAACGTATGTTCAAGGATTATTTCAAAAAAACTATAAAAAAATCTTATCAATCTTCACCAGTCCGTATTCAATCGAAGCATATATTTGACGAGGATACGAAGGCTGGGAAGATTCATGTTGCAGTTGAATCCTTTGAAAACCTTCCCCAAAACGATTTGCATCTTTTGATTGCCATCGTCGAAAGCAACATTAAATATTCTGCTGTCAATGGGGACAAATATCATCATTTCGTTTTACGAGATTTTATCACACCTGCAAATGACAATGAAAATGATTATCTTGGTACCCCCATGCTACTAACTTCTGGTAATAATTTTGGAAGCAAAGGGGATTGTTTTGATCTAGATGTAGATTTTTCGATACCCGATTTTTTTAATCCGGACAATCTCTCCATTGTAGTTTTTGTACAGGACAACAGTACAAAAAAGGTTTTACAATCTGTTAAGTACCCGGTGAAAAATCAAGAATTTCTTTCTTTTGATGTCGTTTCTGATGGATCTTTGTTCCAGAGAAATATCAAAGGAAATGATAGCAGTATGGAATTTGATATCATAAATACCGGCAACGTAAGGGATCAATACAAACTTACAACGAAGCATTCATCAGAGAATCCATGGAACTATAGTGTTACGATTGATGGGGAAAATAGGACTGATCAAGCCATATCCATAGACCCTTATGAAAAAGTAACTGTCAAGATTCAATATGATATACCAGATCAAGAGGAAAGCGATGAAAAACAAGAGTTTACATTCCTCATAGAGTCGATAACAACGAATCAAAGAAAGGAACTCAAGAGTATAATTCGCGCCATTGAAAATAGTCCTCCTGATTTCAATATTGAAATACAACAATCTACTGATCTTAACGTCATGGCGGGAGAGAAGAAATCTGTAGAAATTTTTATCACTCCCAATCCATATATTGACGATCCTGTTGAGCTAACCCTTTTAAATCCTCCTGCTGATCTTGCATCTTATATATTTTCTCCTCCCATTGGGAATGCACCGCTACAATCAACTTTTACGTTTTCTTTTCATGAGATCACGCTTGAGAAAGATGTAAAACTATCGGTTCAAGCAAAGGCAGGAACTATTTCAAAAACAGTACTCCTGCCTATCCATGTTCTTCGAAATCCCGATGCACATCCACCAGAGCTTCGTATTATGTCACCTTCAGAAAATCTTCTTACGAATAAACCCGATCTAACAATTACCGGAACCACTGATCCAACTGCAACGCTAACAATATGCGGAGAATCTGTTCAGGTTTCCAGACAAGGTTCTTTTGAGCATGTAATGACCCTTAAGGAAGGACATAATACGATTGACTTCATTGCCACCAACCGCAGAGGATTAACCACACAAAAGACACTTACCGTTGAACTCGACATCACTCCACCAATCCTCACCATTGAGACGGAAATTCCTAAAGAAACAATAGATCGGGAAATTACTATTACTGGAATAACGGAACCTGGTTGTACCCTTACTATAGTGGAACAGACTATTGTACTACAAGAAGACGGCAGTTTCTCTGTTACAATCCCACTAACACATGGCTGGAATACGATTGTTATTGATTCGACAGATCAAGCTTCCAACAAAACTTCTTTGGACTATGTCATTACTGTCATCAACAAAATTGTATTGCAGATTGGAAACCTAAAAGCATCTGTCAATGATGAGGAAGTGACTTTGGACACCCCACCCTATATCAAAAATGGTCGCACTATGGTTCCCTTTCGCTTCATTTCAGAATCCTTTGGAGCTCATGTTATCTATGATGCCGTTGAAAGATCAATAACGCTATATACAGATGACGTCTCTATATGGCTTCAAATTGGCAATCCTGAAGCTTATATTGAAACGGAAGGAGTTATGGGACGAGAGAAAGTAACCCTAGAGGCACCACCTGAAATCGTAAACAACAGAACCTTTGTACCACTGCGTTTTATTGGAGAAGCTTTTGGTGCTTCTATTGATTGGAACGGAGAGACAAGAGAAATTACGATTACCAATTAAAAAATTAGATTTTACCTACGATGAAAGCAGTGAAAACTATTTCACTTCTGTAATCTTCTGAAAGATTTCATCAGAAATAATGTGAGGTTCAAGAGTTTCATCTGGGTACCCAATGCTAATAATGGCTTCTATTCGTTTATTATGATCAATGGATAACATGTTCTTGATATAGTCTTCAGCGCTTTCTTGCTTTGTATGTTGACGATCCCTAATTTGAACCCAACATGAGCCTAAATCAAGGTACTCTGCTGACAATTGAAGGATAGTGGCAGCAATGGAACAATCTTCAATCCAGGGTTCTGCGAGATCTGGAAGACCTACAATAACAACTACCAATGCTGCTCCAGATACAAAATCGGATCCTTGCGGTTTGGAATTTGCAAGCAATTGAATTGTTTCGGAATTCGTAACAAATACAAACTCCCAAGGTTTACGATTGCGTGAGGAAGGAGAAAGAAGAACAGATTTCTTCAAAGTGAGAATCTTTTCTTCTTCAATTGGCTTGGGTAGATATTTACGAATACTTCTTCGTTGATACAACAGTTCTAACATGGTTATACCTTCTTTCTGTTTGCCATGAATTTAATCATCATCATGGTCCAATCGTGGTTTTCTGCGATACTTTTTAATGATGGAACGATGCTTCTTTACAACAACACGTTTTACTTTAGATGCATATGTTGGCTTTGTAGGTATTCTTTCAGGATCTTCCTTCAAAGCGTCCTCTACCAATTCATGTAGTTTCTTGATCGCACGCTTTCGATTTTCTTGTTGACTTCGAGTTTCTTGATTTGTTACTTGGAGCTCTATTTTGTTAAAAACTCCGATAATCTTTTCTTTCTCATCTTCTGAAAGTACACTGGATTCTTGTACATTCCAAGAAATCGTAACCTTGGTATTGGTTTTGTTAACATTCTGCCCACCAGGGCCAGAGGAATGAGAAAAAGTAAATTTCAACTCGCTTTCAGGAATATCAATCACAAACACACAAAACTCCTAAAAAAATCTTTCATATAGGTATTGTACTTGGAAAGATATTTTTACAAAACGTTTAATAAGCCGTGTTTTTAAATCGAACTGATGTGGTTGCATCGGTTCTGTTCAAAGAAATCTAAAAAAATTGGCGTATTTCGTAGAAACATTCTTAGTAATCGATCAACAGAAAAAGCCTGTTTTTTGAGAACAGGCTTTTTCTGTTGAGTCATTGAACATCATTACCATTGGTTTGGATTTACGTCGAACTTTTTTAAAGAAGAGCTTAAAATTTCTAGCTTTCGTTGGATTCAAGCAAATCTTTCACTTGTTTACCCAAATTATCCCAACTCTCTTTTAAGTTTTCTTTTAACTTCTTCGTCGTATCTTCTGGAAATTTGCTGGATGTAAGTAGTTGATTGACGTTTTCTTTGTAATCCTCTAGCTTGTGGGACAATTCTTTCTTTTGTGATGGCGATATCAATTCTATCTCATTGATATCTTCACGAATTTGAGATACATACTGCTTGCTATCCTCCACAAAATTGGAAATAGTATCTGATGGGGAAGCATTTTCGATAGAACTTTTCACATTCTGGTAATACTTGTCAAGCTCATTTTGAATTTTTGATAAGGTCTTTTGATAATCTTTGGACATTATATTCCTCCTATAATGATTGGTTGAAAAAAAACAAAACATTCGCACTCTATAAGCAAATGGTGATTGTCATTGTAAATTGATTTGTTTATGCTGTCTGTTCTGTATACTACATCTTAAACAAATCTAGATGATGTGCTGATAAGTACCTAAATGCAATCATCATTGCTACTTTGTGTATATTTTTGAAGAGTCAGTTTGTCTGATCTTTTTAACAAAAGAAGTAGAAACAAACAGTTACTTGTCGAAATAGTAAATATATGGCAAGATAAAACTTCAAAAATATACATTTACTATTTACACTTTAATTGTAACATATTTCAAGCGATATGTATAGACGATTAGGAAAGATCTGCTCCGTGGAAATTTCTTGATGTTCAAAAATTGACACCTGGCAATTTAGAAAAAAGGGAAATTTTAACAATACTCCCTAAAGTCTATATTAATGATAGTTTACAACATATGCAATGAAAAACAATAAAAATTCTTGGCTATTGGTTTTTTATTGGGTTTTTTTGAAAGGAGATAAGTAAAACAAGGTATTTTGGTACTTTGTACATAAATATTTGGCCTTAATGTCCGTTATTCATTCTTAACGGACATTAACAAGATACAAAATATTATTAAAAAAATAACGATGCATTTTTAAGCCATTATTATGCATTTATTAAATTTAGGTTAATAAACACCTTACTCCTTAGGAAAGACTAAAACAATTACGCCCTATTTCACGAGAATCAAATAAATTGGAAATGCACCCGAAGAACAAGATCGAAAAAGTTTCAGTCTACAGAAAGGATAAATTATTGTGTTGGAAATTTTCGACTATAGAAAAATTTTTCATTGTATTCATTTTTTACAAGAAGATTTTTCTCAATAAGATCTTCGACTGTTTTAAAGGAACTCCCTGATTTTTGCAACAATTCTAAAATAGCATCTTCTCTCATTGGGTGCACAGCAGTAATACTTAAAATATCTTCCGCAGCGTTTCCGGAAAACGCAAACTCATTTCCTTCATACCCAATCAAGTATTCAGCACGTATATCCATGGAAGAGAAAATCTGGTAGATGCGATTTAGTGAATCCTCATCGGGCATTTGTACTGAAGAATCGGCAGGAGGGCGTGTTGGAATGCTTATATAGGAGAAAGCAGGTTGAATCTTGAAAAGGAAGGATGCTGTTTCAAAAGCATTTTCTTCATCATCATTGCCATCTTTTACTACCATTGTTTCGGTGACCAATATTCCCTCGAACATCGATGCAAATTCAGTTATACCCTCAAGAATGGATGGAAGAGAAAGACTCCGATGAGGGTGGTCCACTTTTCTCCATGTATCTTCCCTTACAGAATCAATTTTAATAGAAACCCAATCTGCCTCAAACAGTTCATTTCTTACGTCTAGCTGGTCTAACAAGCTAGAATTTGTAATGACAGCAATGGGAAGTTCGAATTTTTTAAGAAGTGAGATTGTAGTGCCGAGGTTGATGTCTAATGTAGGTTCTCCATCGGGCACAAAACTAATATAATCAATTGTTTCGCCTTTATTGTGCAATACCTTCAGCTTTTTTTCAACTTCAGATACAATTTTTTTTGGATCATAAAAGATGCTTCGATCCGTTGTCATCGTAATAGATTTACCCAACTGGCAATAGCTACAGGAATAACTACATGTTTTAAAGGGAATGTTGTTGATACCTAAGCTTTTTCCCAAACGTCTTGATGGCACTGGCCCGTAAACTAACATCTGATACCTCAGTTCTGTATTGCAAAATGTTCCAAACTTCATTAAATAGATGGTAGATATTATAGTGTTTAATGTGGTGGATAAAAACCATTGAAGCCCCTGAAAGGTACAAAAATGAAGAAAATGATCGATACAATATCATGGGACCAGGATGTAACCATCTATAACAAAGTTGTACTCAAACAACTGGGACTTGCTTTCGGCATACCCTTTGGTCTTATTTTTTTGTTCCTTGCCATCCAATATATTTCTGACATGAGTAAAGGACGAATTGTAAGCTTTGATGGTTGGCAATACGCACTTTTACTCATAGGACTTTGGATTGCTCTTACTGCCTTGTTCTTATTTGTGGTCTACCGTAACCGTTTTCGGATGCATTACGAAATAAATGATGATGGGGTATTTATGGGTTTTGCCGCCACCAGTGGTAGAAAAAATAGACTGGTCAATATAGCCACTATCATAGCTGGTGGATTAGCAGGTAAACCTTCTGTTGCCGGAGCTGGTTTGTTGGCCCAAAGCCGTCAATCTGTTTTTCTTAGGTGGTCTCAATGCAAAAAATTCAAAATCTATCCAAAAAAGAATCGGGTCACCATCTATAACAAGTTTATAGAATTTATGATTATTGAATGTACTCCCGAAAACTTTTCTAAAGTTACAGAAACGATATCCAAAAAACTTCCCCAGCAATGATATGACTCTATTTTTCTTATACGTTTTTACAATCATTGATCCCTATACTTTTATTGAATATTATTCACAGTCTTAAACATGGTTTTATTTTCGTTTTTCTTCATCTTTTACCTCATTTTTAATAGACGTATTCATTCTAGAAAACTTTTCGTATTTGAATACTTCGTCATAGTTACCATCTTTCTGGACTCGTTTAATGTCATGCTCATCAATGTAGTAAACCCATTCATCAATAATGGATAGACCCAGTGGAAAGTTGTTTGATAGCTTAACCAAATCGGTCCCATCGATTCGTACCTTATAAAGCTGTGCTTTGTCATCAAGATTTGAAAAATACAACCAATCGTGATCAAACTCCAAAAACAAGGTATCAAGAGAAAGTATTTCTTCTTGATGTGTTCCATCTGTTTTTACTTTTGCTAAAGAGTCTTTTGCAGAGTAGAAAATCCAATCATTTACGACGATCATATTTTTTACTCCGGTAGGGAATACCACGGTTTTCTGTGTGCCATCCGTATGTATTTTGCAGATTCCATCAGTAGGATGGATATAGTAAATCCAATTGTCAATAATATTGATGTTTCGGACAGAATCATGAAGGAAGGTTCTTTCCGTTCCATCCGGTTTTATTCTGTACAGAACATTGTTGCTAATGTAATATATCCAATCCTCTTGTACAATGATTTCTGTGGATTGATCTTCATGTATTCTTTGGTTGTTTGTCCCATCTATTTTTATTTTAAACAACCCAGATGGGTCAAAAGAACGGTTTAAAGAGTAATAAAGCCAGTCATTGTAGAGATATATTGAAGAGAAATATGATTCGCTGAGTATCTCAATAGAGGTAGTGTCATTATGTTGAATTTTGAACAAGCCATTTTTTTCTACAAAATATATCCATTTGTCATCCTGAAGAAGCCCAGGAGTTTGGTTATTTGCAGAAATCTTTTGTGAAGTGTTCATGGAGGTGCTCAGGTAAGAAACGATAGCCTTTTTTGCCATATATTTTGACACGTTGAAAGATTGCCAAGGTATTTCAGTGTTAATAAAAACGTCTTGCATTTTTTGAAGTTTCTTGTCAAATTGATGAAAAAAAGTATAGTCCTTTACCCAAAGATTTTTTTCGACAAATTTTACGTAAACAGGAATGGCATCGTATGACAATGTTGTAAAATAAGAAGCATCGAATTCACCGGTTTTGATATATCGTTGAAAGTTTTTTTGAGCAATAATCGCATCGATTCCCATATAATTGACGAACAGGATAGCCATCAAAGAAACAACGAAAAAAGTTTTCATTAAGGATATTGTAGGAATCCATACTTTCCATAGCATCATTATAAAGTGAATAAATAGGTAGACAATAAAAACTTGCGTGAATATCCGTAAATAGGTGTACCCATAAGCTGATTCATAGATCGTAATGCGAAGATAAGAAGAGATCAACATGATCAATGTAAACAAAACCAGCAAGGCAGAAAGTCCTTGTATAATGTAGTAAAACGAATGGTTACCGTCTCTTTTTCGTGAAGTACTAAGTAGTAAAAGAATATAGTTGATAAGGCTGATAAATATAAGTTGTGCAAATCCTTCTCGGGCATATTGTGAATAGGTTATTCCTTCCGGTAAGGAATAGGAAAAAGAGCCAAAGAGATAAGTAAACTGAATAAAACTGAACAGAAAATAGACCAAGCACAATGAAATAAGTATAGGCAGAAGTAGTGTGGAGTCGACTCCGGGAAAAACTGGTTGAGGCTTAGAATTCATTCTTTCTGATTGCTTCTTATTCCACAAGCTCCAAAGCAAACTAAACACAAAGATTGTAATAACAAAAACAAGTATCAATTGCCAAACGATATCAGCAAAATGAACGTCTTGAAAGTGTTTTAAAAAAGCTTGAAGTTGATCGTTGAAAACAAGATCAGCAGTGCTCAAAAGCCACACAACAAAGAATAAAAGCGGAATCGAGAGAAGAATCCCGATAACCAAACTCTTTGTAGTTTGATATGATTTCTTTGAGGTTTGTTTTTGAGCATCCCACAATCGAATCCTAAAGGGGTAGAATATATGTTCAAGAGGAAGTTGAAAAACATTCTTAATGGCTTCGTATACAAATGAAAATTGTGACCACTTGTAGACATGTTGTCTAGTAATGAGAAGAATACTGGCAACAAAAAGGAAGGGGATGAGAAGGAAATTGATATAGAGAAGCAATATATTGGAGTGGTATGCGTACGAAAACGATAAGAGCAACACAGAGATCATTACAATCCAGCCGAAGTTCCATTTAAAAGTAATTTTTTTGCGAAGAATCCAAAAAAGGATTCCATACAGAAATAATAAAAAAAGAAAGTAGGATATGCCTACAGATTTTTTATAGAATAGTAACACAAAAATAATTCCTAAAAAGAGCGAGTATATAAGTATCTGTCGAGCCATTGGAGTGGAATTGATTGCATTGGCAGATGCTTTTATGCAGTCTTTTTTTTCAGTTGTTAATTCAACTACATCATTTTCACAGTGTTCATCCATAATATAGTCCTCCACAAGATTCAACCATATATGTACGGGGTACTTCCTTACATTGTTTGTTAATACACCTCAAGTCAAATATTTCATTACTATTATAGGACATTTTGATTAAATATGAACATATAAAAGTAGTGTTTACAATATTGTCTGCAGTCAGTAAAACTGTATAATAGAGTTATTATTATTCTGTCATATAATTAGGAGCCTCCAATGCGTAAAAAGATTGATCAAGGTTTCATCGTTATGTTTGCAGGACTAGGTATCAATTTAACACTAGGCGTTCTTTATGCCTGGGGAATCTTCTCAGCTGCACTAATTGATCAAATGGGATGGACTGCCACACAAACACAAATACCCTATATGATTGCATGTGCAGTTTTTGCTTTTTTTATGGTTCCTGGAGGTCGGCTTCAAGATAAATTTGGACCAAAACCTATCATTATTGTTTCTGCTATCCTTGCGGGAATAGGATTTTTATTGTCAGGAACGGTGATGACAGTAATTGGGCTTTCTATTTTTTTCGGTCTTGTCTTTGGTATTGCTATGGGTTTGGGATACTCTGCACCAACCCCAGCTGCTATAAAATGGTTTTGTCCATCAAAAAGAGGGTTGGTTTCAGGTATTGTTGTCAGTGGTTTTGGATTAGCACCCATTTTTATTGCACCCATGACAACTGCTTTTATAGCTAGTTTAGGTATACAAAATAGTTTTTATGTCCTTGGTGTACTTTTTTTTGTAGCAATCCTCATCTTGGGGCAATTCGTTTGCAATCCTCCTCCCCATTATAAACCAAAAGTTTCTGCTGTCATAAAGGCAAAAAAACAGCTACCACAGAAAGAGTTCGAGATAAAAGAGATGCTTCGGACTCCACAGTTTTATATCCTTTGGATCATGTTTTGCTTTGGAACTTTTGCTGGTCTTTTAACGATTGGACAGATGTCGAAAATAGGTAGTGAACAAGCTGGAATGGAATCCGCATTCATACTTATTTCCTTTTATGCATTGTTCAATTTTCTTGGGAGGATTTTATGGGGCATTATTTCTGATAAACTTGGTAGAAAAAATAGTCTATTTGCCATATTCCTTATTCAACTCATCACCTATGTTGCGTTTCCATTTTTACGAACACCTCTTTTTCTTCTGGTTGGCATTCTACTGGTTGGTTTTACATTTGGAGGCATGCTTACTGTATTTCCATCTGTAACAGCAGATTACTATGGCATGAGAAATTTTGGTTTCAATTATGGAATTGTGTTTACTGCTTGGGGAATAGGTGGTGTTTTGGGACCCTTGCTGGGCGGTATTGTAAGAGATCTTACTGGGACATACATCCTAAGTTATGGTGTTTCTGCTATTCTTAGTTTTTTTGGATTGTTACTCAGCTTAGGGATGAAGCCACCTTTAGAAAAACCTATCCAAAGACAGTTGGAACCTAAACAAAGTATAAAAGTCAGTACATAGATCAAAATTTAGCCTCTAACGGTACGTGCCAATTCAGAAAAGAATAAAGCCGTGATTACATATTGATATCCATTTATCTTCTCCTACCGTAAATAACCATATTCATTGGGGAGGATTTTGCGATATTCATTCAATTCGTCTACCAGATAATAGATTCCATCCACGCGATAATCCCATTCTTTTTCAATTTGGTGCAGTGGAACAACCATTCCAAGCAATGCTGCAGAACCAAAGGATTCCACAACATGATGACTTATTTTGTGTGGATTGTACTGTCCAGACGAAGAAATAGGGCTTGGAAACAGCAATAGCAATACAAGTATAAAAATCCAGTATTTCTTTCGTAATGATATTCCATTCATATTTAGCACTTTCCTTTCACTGTGTTAAATACATTGTTAAAAGAGGTTCTACTTTTTTAAAACTATCCAGTCTGTAAAAAAAGTTTGTCAAGAAAAAGGAAGAAAATGGTCATTTTTGAATTGAAAACTGTAAGATATTCTTCACAAATCAATTTCTACTGTAATTTCTCGTGTTTCTGGATTCCAACCAACATCACCACCAAGGGTTTCAAATGTAAAACGAAGGGGAATCCAGAGGGATGTTGATTTGTAAAAAGGAGGCCAAGGTAGTATTCGTTCTTTGCCATTTACAAGAGCTATGCTAGAGTTCATCTGATATTGGATTGTAATCTCGTTGTAAGCAATCTGACAAGTTGCTTCCATGGGTTTTCTTGTAATATCCAAAGGAAAATGCTCCTCTAGTACGTCCATTGGAAGAAAACTGGATCCATTTTTGATAATGACAGGATCGTCTATGGTTGGGAGAAGTGTATCGTTTATCCATCCTTTTTGATTGTCTACATCAATTCGCAAAGAGTAGTGTTGCACTCTGTTTGCATCTGATGGATCTTGATATCGATACACATGGAGGTGTATTTCCTTGGTTCTACCCGACGCATCTTTAGCAGTAATACTGATTTGATTGACTCCCAATACCAAAGGAACAGTTTTTCGAAAGTAATACGTTTCGTCATCCAACGGTACTTCTTCATCATTGATATAGATCGATGCATCGCATGTTAAAACACGTTCTCCTTTGTCAATGAGTAAGATAAGAGTACCACGGCCTTTAATCAGAAGTGACTCTAAGGTAGTTTCAAATTGTGTTTCGGATGGTTCTTCAAGAACGATTTCAGGTTGTACCCTATTTACCTTCAGATCAAATGACTGAACTTCTTCTTTAATATCTCCTACAACAGAGTAATAGGAGATTCGGATGATAAACTTGCCGGGGATTCCATTGTGTATTGCATACACATTGAGGTAATTTATAGGTTCCTCCCTGTACAGAGTTTCTTCTCCTTTATTTTCGTTGAAGTAGTAGTACACCTTCGCAGAGGGATGGGAACAAGAAAAAGTGATAGTAGGAAGTTCCCAGTACCAACCATTCTCCCTTTCTTTAGCATCTTCTACCACAATGGATGTGGTTGGTTCTGCTGCCAAAGCAGTAGAAGGGGTACGTGATAAACATGACAATATGAAAATAAAGCATAAAGAGGCTGTGAGAATGTATCGGCATTTCATTGTTCCCATCCTTTCAGTTTTAAAACAACCTATGGGCAAAATTCTCAAAAATTATAATCTGTTTATTTTTACTCCTAATTGAAGTGTAGGGCATTTCTTGCAATGTGTCAACTATTGTGAAAGCTATCTTCGTCTTAAAGAGCAGGTTTGAAAGAGGTAAATAAATAATCATGTATCCATGATTCTATCATAAATACCATTGCCAATGTATCCAATTCACAGTACTTCAGGAGGGCTTTACGAATCTCTTTTCGTTCATACTCTGTCATTTCTGAAAATTGCATTCTAGCATATGCAGTGAGGGCTGCACCTCCATCTTGCAATCGATCATCGGTACTTAAAAGCCAGGGCTTGTCATCGGGAATATCTTGAAACAAATCTGGTAGTAAATCATAGGGATTGATCAATTGATTGTTGGTATATTGACACCAGGTCCAGTTTTCAAAGTTGTGACTAGACAGTCCGTCTTTGGAACCATAGATGGGATTGGAGTACTTTTTCTGTAAAAATTGGCTTCTACTAAGAATGGCAGGCAATACTTTTTTGATGCTATTGGAACCTTCCGTTTGTGGGTCATAAAAGTATCGTTTAACAAGCTCGCAAAGATCAACCATATTGCGATTGCCAATCCATTTTTCGGATTGTTTACTGGTTGATTTGGTAATGGTCTGAATAAAATGGCAAAGCTCTTTTTGATCGGGAACAGGTTTTGGGTCTGTGTTTAGTTGTGAATAAATCATCGTCAGAAAGGTATTCTCATGGTGTGAATACCGAAAAATTGTACCATCATCTGTTTCTAATTGATTTTTCAGGTGTCTTACAAACTCAATGTTTGGAAAAAAGCCAGGTTTTGTGCTTATAAATTCGCCTGCATGGGACACTGTACCATCAGCTTGAAGGGTATGATGGGAAAACTGAAATGCAATGCCCTCGTAGGGATGTCTATTTTTGTGAAAAGGCAGCGCCACCATCGTCGTTTCAAAATCTATCAAATGCAAAGGATATGTCCATGACTGGACTTCTTTCAAAAGGTTGTCTCGATCAATCCATACAGAAGGATCGTTTTCTTTTTCTTTTTGAACTTGCATCCATTGGCGTTGACTGACAGATAATCCAGGTTTATCATCTGTCTTGGGTTGGATATCCTCTTTTGTGAGATCTTGGATGTAGAACTTTTTTTGCTGGATACAACGTTCCTTATGTCTGTAGTTCCAAAGAGATAAGATTGTCTTTTTTGAGGTGTTGTAGGAAGGATCTTTTGTAATTTCTCTCCAACATTCCTCTTTACCTGAAAGCAAAGGAGTTCCTTTTATGTCGGTCTTTGGCAGGACGAATTCACAGTTACAACAAGCTTTTGTTGGGACAGGAGGTAGTTTGGTTTGAGAAGAATAAGCTTCAGAAAAGGCTTGTACCTTTTCGCTGAAAGACAACGATTCGTAAAAATCGTTAGGAACAGGGCTTTTGTTTGTATAGATGTGGTGGCATATCGAGTCTACATTAATTGCTTTCAGAAGAGGAGGTTCTAGGTCTTCTGGTTGGATATGATGGGCAACGACAAGTTTTCTTCCGGTTGCATCGCGTTTTATTGTGAACTTTTGATTGAGTCCGTCGGTAGGACATTTTGCATTTTTATCCATCACCGCAAGATAAGCTTGCACGGTATAGGTGGGACAAGCTTTTTGGAGAACATATTTTTGAAAAGCAACATCGTATAAATAAGGTCTCCATGTTGCCGAAGGAAATCCTTTTTTGGTAACAAGACCAGTGCTATCACTGTCATATGATTTTGCCTTAACTTCGTACAGATCGAGATGTGTTCCTCTTTTAACCAGGATATCAATCCGTATGAAAAGAGATTTATGAAGGAAAGCACTTTCATATAGAGTAATGGCATCGGTTTCCATATGCTTTTTGGTTTCCAAAAGAGCCTGGTCTGTGTTTAGCGTACCTATTTCGATGCCATGAGGATAATAGTATTTTGCTAATTCGTGTACTTGGTAACCACCCTCTGCAAGGGCTTCTAAAAAGGAATCTTCCTGACGAATGTTTGAGTATATAGGTTGGTCTACATAAAATAATTTTGTGGGGCATTGGCAGGCTATTTGAAAGCGTGATTTTGTAAGAGTGCGACGCAGCATTTTCTAGTTGTAGGCAAGACGGGTTGGCTCATCGGAAAGTGTGTCACGTAGAATATCAGACCATTTAGGTTCAGCCCATGTTTGTAGTTGTTTATGCATATCATAATATTTTTGTGGAATTGGGTGGGTTCCGTATACAACATCGATTGAATATCGATGAGTAAGAAAATCTTTGAAATATTCAAGGGAAGGACAGGGAGGATAGCCAACAATCAATCCTGTAGCAAAATGAATAACAGTAGCACCATTTTTAATCATTTCCTCGGCTGCGTATTCTATATTACCTCCAGGGCAACCATCACAAGAAGTATACCCAACAATTTCTGCTTGTTGGTGTAAATACCGAGAAAAAGCTCCTTGTCGTTTTTGGAAAGAAGAAAAACACTTCCCACCAGCGCAACGTCGATACCGATCACAAATAATGATTCCTAGTTTGTGAATTGACATTTTATCTCCTTATAGCTATTTTTAAGTTGACATGAACAACATAGTTATGGTTGGTTGCATGAAATTGTCAATGGATCCTTTTTAAACCATGTGTTGGTGTTTCCATTTCGTAACAGCTTCTTCCCACGATATCAACGTATTGTTGATGTCGAGTTGTGTGTGAGCAGTGGAAACAAAGCTAACTTCATAGGGAGAAGGTGCAATCATAATCCCTCGCTTGATCAGGGTTGTAAAGAGAGAAGAAAAGATAGATTCGTTGGTCTTAACCACATCATCGTAATCATTGATAGTAGTAGTATTTGTTAGGAAAAGACTAAAGACAGAACCGTAGGAATGCAGAATATGTGGGATGCCGTGATTTTGAAGAATGGTATCCAAGCCAAAAGTAAGGGTTTTAGTTTGATCCTCAATATCATCATACAAAGTTGGTTGATTTTTCAATTCTAGCAGGGTAGATTTTCCAGCTGCAACAGCAATAGGATTTCCTGACAAGGTACCGGCTTGATAAACAGATCCTTGAGGAGCAATATGATTCATAATTTCTTCCCTTCCGCCGTATGCTCCAATGGGAAGACCTCCTCCGATAATCTTTCCCAGGGTTGTAATGTCGGGTTCAATGCCTACGATCGATTGCAACCCACCATAGCAAAATCGAAAACCACTAATAACTTCGTCGAAAATAAGTAGAGATCCATATTGTGTTGCACTTTCTCTAAGAAACTCCAAAAAACCATTTTTGGGGAATATAAGTCCCATGTTTGCTGGGAACGGTTCAACAATAACAGCCGCAATATTCTTTCCATAGTTCTGGAAGAGAGTTTTTACTTGATCAAAACTGTTAAAGGAAGCATTTAGAGTGCATTGCGCTGTACTAGTGGGAACACCTGGACAAGAAGGGATCCGTTCCGTTAAAAGTCCTGAGCCAGCTTTCATTAAAAAAGCATCGGCATGTCCATGATAGCATCCTTCAAACTTCAGTATCAAATCTCTTTGTGTGTAGGCACGGGCCAATCGGATAGCACTCATGGTGGCTTCTGTACCTGAATTAACGAGTCGAATTTTATCCATGGCAGGGAAAGCATCTAGAATTTCTTGGCAATACTCAATTTCTTCAAGAGATGTAGAGCCATAAGTGGTTCCTTTTTTTACAGCCTTTTCTACGGCCATTACAACAGAAGGACGTGCATGTCCCAAAATGAGAGGACCGTACGATGCAATGTAATCGATATATTCGTTTCCATCGATGTCGTATACTTTAGAACCCTTTGCCCTATCGATGATTACCGGATCCATATCGGTATGTTTCCAAGCACGAACCGGGCTATTTACTCCCCCAGGTAGTATTTGCAGGGCTCTTTGAAAGGCGATTTTTGATTCATCATTTTTCCAGTTCATAGCAACCTCTCATTTCTTTTTATTTACAGTGTATATTTCATACTTGTTTTTTTCCACTCTTTGATGCTTTTTAAAACAAGATAATCGTTGCAATGGAAAAGAATTGATAATTCTTTAATACTATTTTGTAATTCTTTGCTGGTGCATGCATGGATCATTGTAAACAAAGGATAAGGAAAGGCGTCGGGACACGATCGGAAATAACAATGACTCACATACATTTTTGTTTGTACTATGTCCGTCACAATCGACGAAGAGGAAGGTGAAACAGCCCAAGTAACAAGAGCATTGCAGGTATATCCCACCGAGTGATGATAAAGAATCGCACCCAGTCTTTTTACAAATCCTTGATCAATGAGGTATTGGATTCGATGAATGATGTCATGTTCGGACATTTGTAATCGGAGGGATAATTCCTTGTAAGGACGTTCGGAAATAGAGATTTCGTCTTGAAGAAATTCAAGAATGGTTCGATCAGATAAACTTAGTGAATCACTACAAGACATTGAACTGCACCTTGGATTTAATTTTTTTATTTGATGGGAAGGAAAAAACTTTGTATCCAATGTTTGATGATATCTTTTGAAGTTCGTGATCAAAGCTTTCTTCTTTTTCAATGAATGTGAACCATAAAGAAAGCTCATGGTCTCTCTGATAATTGTGAGTGATGCATGGAGACACATTCAGTATGTTGGCAACGCGAGGGATATCTTCTAAAGGAACTTTCGCAGCACACAATGTAGACCTATACCCAAGCAGATTGGATTGAAGAATGCCTCCAATTCGACGAATGATATGATTTTTTTGTAAACGTTGAATTCGGTTCAAACATTCCTGCGTAGATATGTGGAGTTGTTTGGCTATGGCAGCATAGGGTTCAGAAGTGATAGGAAACGATGTTTGTAGAATATTGAGGAGTTGTCTATCGACATCATCAAGTTTCATTGTATTGGATCAGGTATATAATCGCAATAAGGATCTTCAGACATATAATCGCCAGAAACATAGTACGCTCGTGCTCTACATCCACCACATTTTTTTCGGTAGGCACAATTGCTACACTTTCCTGTGTATTCTTCAGTTCGTAATCTCTGCAGATGAGGATTGTTCTTCCATATAACATCAAAAGGAGTTTCTCGAACGTTACCCAATGGAATATCCAAGTAAGCACATGGTTGTACATCACCAATGGGGCTTATAATGCAGTATCGCAATCCTGCTAAACAACCTCTTGTGAATCTTGTAGGCACATTGTTTTGCTCTGCAATTCGAACAAACTGTGGTGCACAAGTTGGTTTCAATTCGATGGGACAGTCGATTTGCCTACGGATGATAGTCGTCAAAATTGTTTCATATTGATGCACAGGGACAATTTGATCTTCGATTTCACTTCCTCGCCCTGTAGGAACTAAAAAAAAGATATGGTGTGCCTTTGCCCCAATCTCTATGGCAAAATCCGTCATAGCATCTAGCTCGTGAACATTCCATTTCATAACGGTGGTATGGATTTGAAAAGGAATTTGTGCTATTTTTAAGTTTTCAAAACCTTCCATGACCATAGCAAAAGCATCTCTTTTTTTTCGAAAATCATTGTATTTGTCTGCGGATAAGCTGTCTAAGCTAACACCAGCAGCAAGAAAGCCTGCTTGTTTCAAAGAGTTCGCCACATTCTTTGTAATCAAGCTTCCGTTGGTTCCAAGTACAGGACGCAAACCAATGGAGGATGCATACCTTCCCAATTCAAAGATATCAGCTCTCATCAAAGGTTCTCCGCCACTGAATATCATAATTTGAAATCCAGCATTTTTTATCTCTCGAATCATTTTCTTTGCTTCATTCGTTTCTAGTTCGCGTTTCGCTTTTAGACCTGAGTCACGATAGCAGTGACTGCAATACATGTTACATTGATTGGTACTATTCCATGAAACCAGCATAGGTTATCCTTTCTGCAATGCTTTTACTGCATCTATAGCAGAGTATGAAATGATCATATCTGCCCCTGCTCTTTTCATTGCTAGCAAGGTTTCCATTACGATTTGATCGTATTGGATCCAGCCTTGCATTGCTGCAGCCTTCATCATTGCATATTCACCACTAACACTATACGCAACAATAGGCTGTTGGATAACAGGTCGAAGCCTTGCTATGATGTCCAGATAAGCAAGAGCAGGTTTGACAATAATCATGTCAGCGCCTTCTTCGATATCGGATATGGCTTCTAGAAAAGCTTCCCGAGAGCGTCTAAAATCAATTTGATAGGTCGTACGATCTCCGAATGTAGGAGCACATTCTGCTGCATCGCGGAAGGGGCCGTAATAATTCGACGCGTATTTTACAGAATAGGATATAATGGGCATCATGTCATATCCTTCTTGGTCGAGGAGGGTGCGAATGTGGGATACTCTTCCATCCATCATATCCGAGGGGGCTACCATATCGGCTCCTGCTTTGGTATGAGAAAGAGCAATTTTTGCAATGATACGACAAGATTGATCGTTGCAAATTATACCCTGCTTGTTGACAATTCCACAATGACCCGATGTAGTATAGCTGCAGAGGCAAACATCAGTGATGATAGAAAGTTCAGGCACAGTATTCTTTATTTCTTTGATGGCATTTTGTACAATACCCTCTGGTTGATAAGCATGTTCCCCTTTATCTTTCTTTGTAGCAGGAATGCCAAAAAGTAGGATAGCTTGGATCCCCGTTTTGTATACTTCTTTAGCCCGTTTTGCAATGTGGGTAAGGGGATGCTGAAAAATGGAAGGCATGGAAGGAATCATTTTTGGCTCAGAAATGCCCTCTGCTACAAACATAGGGTAGATAAGATCGGTTGGTTGGAGGTGAACGTCTTGCAGCATTGCTTGTATCGTTGAGTTTTGACGTAAACGACGCAATCGATGAATTGGATATGTCATTTTGTGATGTCCTTTGTAACAATCATTTCGTTGGGAAGGTAACAGGCAGGATCCTCATCCCAAATGTCTCCTTTAATAGATTTAGCTCGGATTCGACAACCAGCACATACAGTTTTGTAATGGCAGTCCCCGCATTTTCCTTTTACATGTTGAGATTTGTTTCGTAACAAATCCATGAGTGGGTGTGGTCGATTCCAAATAACACTAAACGGTGTTTCGCGAATGTTTCCAATCGATACATCTTGCCAAAACTGACACGGATGTACATCGCCTGTGGGACCAACATTGCTAAATTTTGTACCCGCTGAGCATCCTCCATGAAGAGTAAGTAGTTTCATAATCTCCTGAGAACGCTCAGGTTGGGCCTTCAGTATTTTGTGATAGAGATAAATGCCATCAGCATGATTGTCAGTGGTTAAAACTTCAGTTTTAACACCTCGCTTGGCAAAATCATAGACTCTTTGGCATATGTACTCGACAACAGTTTGCATTTCTTCGTGGGAAAGGTCCTCCATTGCAGAATCAACAGCTCTTCCAGCATAAACAAGGTGGTAAATACAAAAGCGAGGAATGTTTTCTTTTTCAACAAGGTCAAAAATGCTGGGTAAATCATGGAAGTTAGATTTTGTAAGAGTCATGCGAATACCTGTTTTTAGCCCTGCTTTTTGGGATTCTCGTATGCCTTGCAAAGCAGCAATAAAAGAACCTTCCTTGTTTCGAAAAAAGTCATGCGTTTCTGGTTTTCCGTCAATACTTACCCCTACATACATGATACCAGCGTCTCTTAACTGTTGTGCTACCTGTGGTGTGATCAGGGTACCATTGGTGGATAACACGGGACGCAGTCCTTTTGTAGAAGCCAACTGGATAAGCTCAAACAAATCCTTGCGCATCAAAGGTTCCCCACCTGAAAATAAAAGAACGGGAACTTGGGAGTCTGCTAAATCTTGTATAAATATCTTGGCTTCTTCGGTTGTGATCTCATTTTCATACGATTGGTCCTCGGCATTGATATAGCAATGCTGGCAACGTAAATTGCATCGATTGGTTGCATTCCATACTACCAAGGGTCTATTAATATCGGAGAATTGTAGAAGATGAGGTGGGATATTTTTTTGGTGTTGTTTTTGGATCACTTCTGAAACGGTCGCAGTGCCACACAATAACTTTGTAAATCCTATCATAGGTACCTCTATTTCTTCGTTGGATTCAAAATTTGAACGATTGTATCACACAGTCCTTTGATAGTATGTTCCTGTGATACAATAGGCTCCATCACGCCATGTTTTTTTGCTGCACTAGCTGTAATGGGGCCAATACAAATAAAAGATTTTTCTAGCACTTTCCTTTGTAGGGTCTGAGGGATGCGCTGAAAAAATCCATGCACACAAGATGCACTAGTAAAAGTTATGCCATCGATCTTTTGGTTCAATATTTTCTCTATTTGTGATTCTGTAAATGTTGTTTCATACACAGATTCGTAAAGATGATGTTCATGAACATGGCATTGACTTTCTACAAGTTTATCAAGTAGAAAAGTTCGGGCATTTTTGGCTCGAGGAAACAGAATAGACATTCCTGGTTCTATATGTTTTTGTAAAGCATCCCACAAAGATTCTGCTACAAACCTTTGAGGAAGCAGATCAGAAGTAATTCCGTGTTTCTTTAATTCTATTTGAGTGGAGGGTCCAATGCATGCAATTTTATTCCTATGCAAGATACGGGCATCCATATTCCATTCGGAAAGTTTTTCGAAAAAGATCTTTACGCCATGGACACTCGAAAAAAGGATCCAGTCGAAAGAAGAAATGGAACGAATGTCGCTTTCAAAAGAACTGTTCAAGGGTAGCTTTCTGATTTCGATAGAAGGCATTGATATGACATTGGCTCCAAGTTTTGTTAAGCGGTCTCGTAGCGAACTCACCTGGTCTTTTGCTCTTGTTACCAGAATTGTTTTATTCCAAAGCGGTCGCTGGTCAAACCAAGCGATGGATTCGTGTAAGGGAACCGTATGACCAATGATAATAATCGAAGGAGGATGAATCTCTTCTTCTTGCACGCGAGACTGAATATCGTGTAATGTTCCTACAACGGTTCGCTGCTTAGGGGTGGTACCTTGTTCAATAATGGCAACAGGGGTACGTTTATCCTTTCCCGCAGAAAGTAAATGACTTACGATGATAGGAAGGTTGCGGATCCCCATTAAGATAACTAGGGTATCAACGCTATGTGCGATATGTTCCCATGGATAGTCGTCGATAGAAGTATCACCCTGAGTATGCCCTGTAATGACAGAAAAACTTGTAGAGAGTCCTCGATGCGTTACAGGAATGCCAGCATATTCTGGTACAGCAATGGCAGAAGTAATCCCAGGAACAACTTCAAAAAGTATACTATGGTGCCTCAGAAAAAGTGCCTCTTCACCACCACGACCAAAAACAAAAGGGTCACCGCCTTTCAATCGTACAATAATTTTTTCATGATGAGCATATTGTAAAAGAACAGCGTGAATATCATCCTGCGAAACACTTGTTCCATTCGGATTTTTGCCAACATAGATGCAAGTAGCTTTGGAGGGAAACAATTCTTTAATTTCTTGGCTGACCAATCGGTCGTATATAATAACATCAGCAGTATCAATCAATTCTTTTGCTTTCAAAGTCAGAAGCTTTGGATCACCGGGTCCGACACCTACCAAATAAACGTTCGGTTGCTCAGTTTTTCTCATTGGAATCCATTTCTTTCAAAATAGTGCTTAATCCTTGGGTTTGTAAATCTTCAAATGATGCTATAGCAACGGACTTCCAGTCTTCAGCATTGCCGGTCTGTTTGGTTTCGTATTTTGTTTTTCCATCTGGAGAAACAATACAGGCGTATAGGTCGATGGTGTCATGATAAATCGTTGCAACAGCGCCAAATGGCGTGTGGCATCCACCACCAAGAAGAGAAAGCAGAGTTCTTTCACAAGAAGTTTCTTTACATGTTTTTGAATCATTGATTAAGGAGATGATCTCATGGATGGGAGAATGTTTCCGTGTTTCCATCGCAATTGCACCTTGTCCTGGAGAAGGTACCATGATGGATGTAGGAAGGATGGATTGAATATGCGATTCCATATTGCATCTCTTAAGACCAGCAAAAGCCATTATCGTAGCATCTATTTTTCCAGCCATGCATTTGTTGAAACGTGTTTGAACGTTACCCCTGATGGGTACGCACTGTAAGTCTGGTCGATACGACAAGAGAAATGCTCTTCGACGGACACTAGAAGTTGCTATTGTTCCGCCATGGGGGATGTCATCGATGGATGTATACCGGCAGGAAAGAAAAGCATCATGGGGGTCTTCTCGTGCAAGAACACCCGATAATTGAAATGGAGAAGAAAGATTCACTGGCAGATCCTTTAGACTATGAACCGCAATATCAATATCCTTATTCAAAAGGGATTTCTCGATTTCCTCGGTGAATACTCCTTTTCCTCCGATTTCTGTTAAGCATTGTTCTTGATTTTGGTCACCGGATGTATCAAAAGGAATGATTTCAATGTGGGGGATTCCTAGTTTTTGCAGTTCTATTTTTACAAGCTCCGATTGCTTCATGGCTAGAATGCTTTTTCTTGAGCCGATACGAATTTTATTCATAGTCGCTGGACGCATTCTTTTTAGCAGTCTTTTTTTTGCGTTCATCTTTTGCCATTTCATCTAGGTGAAATAGTTGGTGCAAGAGTATTACTGACTCCATAGTCTGACCAGTTGCAAGAATGTGGTTCTTTGCTTCTTGGATAGGATAGCGTAAGATCCCGTATGTTATGGAATGGGCAAGATCGTTTAGGATTCGTTCCTGTGCTTCTGTTAGGGGACCAAAACGACGAATAGCACGAGATAACTCTTTGTTCTTGATGGATTCAGAAAAAGATTTGAGAGCTTCTATGGTCGGGTCGATATGTTTGGTTTGAAGCCATTGGGAAAAACTTTGAAGTTCGTCTTGAATACAAAGGGATACTTTTTGTACTTCGTCGGTGCGATTTTTCATAGCATGTTGTATTCGCGTAGCGAGTATATCCATATCAATCAACTCTAATCCTGCGATGGCTTTAACATCTTGCGAAATACTTCGTGGTACGGAAAGATCAATGAAAACTTTTGGATGTTGTGAGAGTACGAGTTTTGATTGTGAAATCATGTCACTTGTAAGAAATGGTTGGTCAACTCTTATGCAGCTAATCACCGTATTAATGGTGGAAAGAATGGCTGGAATATCGTGCAAACACAAAACCTTGATGGAAGGATCAAGAGAAGAGATCCACTTCACTTTTTTTGGATTTCTACATGCAACGGTTATGGAATGAGGTTCTTTTTTCATGAATGTTTTCACAACATCGGTTCCCATTTCACCGGAACCAAGTACAAGTATGTCGCAGTCATGAATGGAAGAAAATGTATCTTTGCAAATATCTATACACAAACCAGGATACGATAAGGAATGTTGATTAATTTCTGTGACAGTTCGTACCATTTTTCCTACATGAATTGCTTTTTGAAACAAGGAGTGTATGACTTTATCAGCAGCATTCCTATCGAGAGAATATTGATAAGCATCTCTTATTTGGTGAAGGATTTGATCCTCTCCAAGTAGCAAGGAATCCAAACCAGCAGCAACATGAAAAAGATGTTCAACAGCTTGGGTGCATTGATATTCTACGAAGCAATGTTTAAATTCAGCAGGAGATAAAGTAGTCGAAGAAAAGAAGATATTTTGCAGTAACATTTTAGCTTTGTCGAGTTGGTCTGTTGAGATATATATTTCAAAACGGTTGCATGTGGTAAGAAACACACAACCATGAATAGACTCATTGTTCATTAACGAGCTATAGAACTCATCGCTGTTTGTTTCCAACGAGGAAATCTTTTCTCGTAGCTTAAAAGACGCTGTTTTATGGTTTAACGCAAGTGCGTAGATATACAATTTTCCACCTTATCTTGAACTTCTTTCAAAGTTTTGTTTTCTAGGTCATCTATTATACCATCATACAATACGTCTTTCATTACAGATTGTCTCTGGTTAGAATCCTTGCAAGAAGCTTTCATATGTTTGCGAAGACGTCCTAGAAAACAGACAAATTCACCATATTTTGAAGGAATCAACTCTTCAATTTTTTTTCGAAGGAGTTTTGCAAAGCCTGGACATTCTCCCTGTGTGGATATAGCTATAACCAGAGAACCTCTGCGGACAATGGAAGGGACATAGAAATCACAATTCGGTGGATCGTCAACAGCATTTACCATAATACTTTTTTGATTGGCAAGTGTTTTTATCTTTTCGTTGACATCTCTATTGTTGGTGGCAGAGAATATCAAGTTCATGTTGTTTACATCTATTGCAAGAAATTCTCTTTGTTTCAAACGAAGAAGCTTTTGTTGGTTCCAGGAAGCTATTTCTTTTGTAATCGTTGGACTTACAACAGTGATGATACATCCTGTATCTAGCAATGTTTTAATTTTTTGAGTTGCAATAGAACCCCCTCCAACAATCAACACTTTTTTTTGATATAGTTGTAAGTAAACAGGATATAGGTCTTTCATATAGCCTCCTTTCAATGTTTTTTTCCAAGAGAAATTGCAAAGGTTTTCAAAAAAAACTTAAAAGGCATGTAAAGAACGAAACATTTTGTAACAATTTTATTACATTTATCGGACAATGACATGTTGAATGTAGTCTTGACAAACCCTTTGAAACCTTTCCAACAAGGGGATGGGCGTTCGAGGTTTTTTCTGGTAAGAAGGATCGGGAAGGTTTTCTCTAGGCACAAATGGTTGCAAGATGAAACGTTTTACAGTAGTAATTTCTTCACAAATTTTCATCATATCTGACTCTGAATGCAAACCTGGTACGACTGTTGTTCTGATTTCATAGTCAACGCCACTATTCTTAATGAGATCCAAACTCCGGTTAATTGATTCTTTAGGAGCATTTGTTTGGGTTAATTGGGACAGTTTTTCGATTGGCATTTTGTAATCCATCGCAATGTAATCTAGGTATGGAAGTACTTCTTGAAGAATGTTTGGAAAGGAACCTTGTGTATCCAATTTTATCTTGAATCCATAAGACTTTATGATTTGAAGAGTATCTGGCAAAATGGGGGACATTGTAGGTTCACCCCCGGAGATAGAAATAGCATCTACCCAATTCTCCTTCGCATGAATGAGAATTTTTTCTAAATCATCGGACTTGATACAATCGTTCTTCTTGGGAATCAATTCTGGATTGTGACAATACCTACACTTAAAATTACAACCTGCTGTGAACATGAGGATTGAAAGATGGCCCTGATAATCGATGGTGGATTCTTTAGGGAGATAAGTATATATAGATGTAGGTTTCAATTTATGCCGTTTTCTTCGCAACATCCAACAATTCGAGGATATCTTCCTGGGTTATATAGTGATGATTTGCATAGTCAGTTTGTAGTTGTAAATAAGTAGGCATGTATTCAATTCCTTGCTTCTTATTCATTAATGGTTTTCTTGGATCTATCATTTTTTCATAGCAATCCGTTTTTTGATTCCACTTCATGATTTGCAATGCCGGAATTCTTTGTCCATTAATTGTTTCTGCTTTTGCATAGGCAACAAGACCTTCCTTTGTAGAAAGATTTTGAAAGTCAGCAAAAAAAAGTGTATTATTTTCAAGAACTCCAGTGACAATTTTCTGTAATTCTTTACAGTGTGGACAATTGTCTTTTCCATATACCACCATCATAAATGTTTTTTTCTCCATTACATCCTTCTTTCTATAAACGACACGTATCTCCATTGCAATGAGGTTTTGAGGGTACAGTTTTCAGATCAGATGTAGAAAGCGTATTACCCTGGGGGTGGATCCCTTGAATAAGCTGTATCGTATGTGGCATTTGCGTGGTGTCTACGCCATAGTTGCCTGCATGTCGAGCATTGAGTTCTTCTATTTTGGATTTATTCCAATTGTTGATCACACTGAAATATCCTACAATTCTGGAGATAGAGTCAATATCAGTACTTCCGCATTTGTCACACGTGCCTTGTATCCCCATCATTTGATGATGGCATTTGTTACAATACGAAAACTCTGGACTAATGGTTACTTGTGCTGTTTGAGTTTTGTACAAAGTGTTTTTGATCAACACCATGATACTTTCTTTTGAAGGCCGTTCCTCACCAATAAAAGCATGCGTTATGGCACCGGATTCGATAAGACCATGAAACATGCCCTGAACCCGGATTCTATCTACAATACCAACGGGAGCATCAGCAGATAAGTGAACAGAGTTTGTATAGTAGACATTGTCATCTTCTATACTTCCTTTCACGATGTCCTTTGCATGATCGGGATAATAGATTAAATCGGTTTTGGCTAGTCGTCTAGCGGCAGATTCAGCAGGAGATTCTTCCAATGTAAATTTTAAATTGTATTTTTCTGTATATTCCCGAATTTTGATATTCATAGCTGCTACAATTTCAATTGCCTTGTCTACCATATCAGGTGAATCATGCATTTGCTTTCCATATATATAATGCAGGGCGTCGTTAACTCCTATCAAGCCAATGATGTAAGTACTCTTATCTAGGTCAACATAGGGCTTTCCGTCATTAGATTCTTTCCCAATTTGCCAAAGAGGACTCCCTTTTTGCATCATTTTTTGTCCAACAAAGTCTTTTTTCATGAGATGTGCTTGAATGGCCATATCCATGGATTCATAGACTTTTTCTAACAGACCATCTATCGTCTTCTTTCCGTCGATTGCAGCAAGATAAGCAGCCTGAGGTATATTAATAGTTACATTTTGAAATCCACAAAAACGCATGGTTTCAGGATGTACGAGCATATAGTTGTCGTTAATTGTAGTACGAAGGCGACAACAAGCAGAAAGGGTAACTTGGTCTCGGTCAAAAATGAAGTACACAGAACCGTTGTTGGCAGCAACTTCAACCGCTCTCTCTAGAACGGCAGTTTGTGCAGGATCAGAAAAAGACTCTTCACTTACGTGAAAGTCACATTTCGGAAACTCAAAGATGCGGCCATTTTTATCACCCTTTTCCCAAACATCAAGCATAGCCATAGCAAATTTTCGAGCTACGTCTTCGAAGTCACCGTAAGTATATATGTGATATCCCTTGGACTTGGTTTTTTGGACAATTTCTTGATTGTATACAATACTCCCATCTGCGTCAATGTCTTCTTGTAATACTACTTCACCATTGTATGATAATTGCATGCGTTTATGACCAGCAGGACTAGTGCTTGGGAGTTGCCCCTCTGTTAAAGAAACATCTTCGTTAGATGGCAATCGCATTTTGTATTGTCCGCCTTCACAAATAGCTGGAACATTTTTTAAGTAGGAAGGAACTCCTGTATGGATATTGAAATCAAGGAAAACAGTTTGACCTCCTCTGGCAAAAGCATTTTGCGAACCATTAAATATTAACTCCTGGGCACGTTGGTATAAAACATCATCAGGCAATTCGTTTAGAAGTGGTGCATACATAATGTTTATATAGGCAACACCCAATGCTCCAGCATAATAAGCCTGCATAGAGGCAATGAATGTGTTCAAATGACCTGTCAAAACTTGAGCTGATTTGGCTGGTTTTGATTCACTATTAAGATTCACAAGTCCTGTCAAGCCATATTTTTTTATATATTCAATAGAGTGAGAGGAGCAGTATACGCGATCTGGAAAACCTAGGTCATGAATGTGAATGCGTCCAGTGGAATGTGCCCTTGAGAGATTCGATCCATACACATATCGAAGTGCATATTGTTTCAATATATACTCTCCAATGGTTTGCGTTACAGCTTCTGGGTTGTTACTTTTGATATTGCTGTTTTCTTCTGATTTCTCAAACATAATGTTTTCAAGAGTAGACTTGGCAACCGAAAACTGAGCTAAGTCTTTCAATTGGGCTACATGCCCTCTGTCTTCTAATTCGTTGTTGACCATTTCTCGGATTAGTGTGGTTCCTATTTCGGAACCTTGCCATGCAAAAGCTTTATTTTCAACAGCTTTCGCTACGGTATGTGCTTCGCTGTAAGATAAAGATGTTTCTTTCATGAGAGAGGAAATAATTCGAGACTTATCCCACGGATGTACTATGTTTTCTGATGAAGATTCAACAAGAAGAAGAGCATCCGTAGAGTCTCTGGAATCCTGACTCGCCTTCGTTCGAATTTTCAATTGCTTTCGGATGGTTTCTCTTCGTTTTCGGTATTCTTTGTAGTACACCATTACTTCAGGAAAACCTTCTTGACTCAGTGTAATTTCAACCAAATCTTGAATATCTTCAATGTTGGCGATACGTTTTCCATCTGCTTCTTGTACAAAATAAATAGAGGTTGGGTTGTTTAGCTCATCACATACTCTTTTTGCAATGCTTTGGGCATCGGGTATGGGTACATCCGCAAGATTCTTGCGCTGTACTTGTTGAGAAGCTTTTTGTATAGCATTGGTAATTTTATCCATCTGAAATGGAACAATACTACCATCTCTTTTTCTAAAACCGTCCAGTACGTAGGAGTACAAAGTGTCGTGAACAGATGAACTAGCATCGTTCAAATCCAAATTGGTCTCAATTTCATAAAGATTCATCATGAAAAGTTCCTCCTTTATTTTGTAAACCGTGAATTTCATTTACGAATTCATCAATATCGCGAAAATCCTTATACACAGAAGCAAAACGTATATATGCTACAGGGTCAGTATTCTTTAATTCCTTCATAATAAGCGTCCCTATTTCAAGACTATGCACTTCTTTTTCGTATTCTTTACGGATCGTTGATTCTATCGAATCAATCATACTTTCAACTTGTTGCATGGTAACGGGTCTCTTTTCCGTTGACTTCAGAATACCGGTTTTTATTTTTTCGCGATCGAATGCTTGTCTGGATTGGTCGCGTTTGACAACCATAATATTGCCCAAGTCAATTCTTTCAAAGGTAGTAAAACGCCTTGAGCAAGATAAACATTCTCTTCTTCTGCGAATCGAATTACCTGTTTTCGTTTCACGTTTGTCTAAAACTTTGTGCAAAGTAGAATTGCAAAATGGGCATTTCATTTTTAACTCCTTATCTATAAAAAAATATCAAATTTAATTTGAAATGCAAGCAAATATCTACAATATATTGTGTTTTAATTTAACAATACGTCAATATATTGTTTATTTACCCTTTTTTTGATAGGGAAAGAAAGTACGAATAATGGAGAGAAAACTTGTTTTTTTCTGATAAAGAGGATATTCTTTGGGAAACAATGTCATAAGTTGACGTTCCTCGTAAGGGATCGTGAAAAAAATTATGTGCATAGAAAACACAAAAGGCAAAATGAATAAAGCGATGGAATTGAAGAATAGTACAAATCCAATCAATACTATTACCATTCCGGTGTACATTGGATGACGCAAAAATTTGTAGATGCCATAGAAAACCAGTTTTTTTGGGTGTCGTGATTCACCTTGAAAAGAATGATTTTTTCTTAAAAGATGATCCGCTGAAAGATTTATAATAAGACCCAAAAGGATAACAACAAGACCAAAAAAGTTAAAAGGAGCTGGTATAAAATGAACTTTTGGTAAAAGAATATACAAAGGGAGATTGGCAAATAGGAAAAAAAGAAAAATTATGACGGGTTGTTTGAAATCTTTCATTTTCATCTCCAAAAAAAGGTTATGGTTTAATTTTAATGGATTTTCATTATCATAATAAAAGTATCATTTCTTTTTTGAGGAGTTCAATATGCGCTTTGGGATGAAGAAAAAAAATATATTTTGGTATATTGGTTTTGCAATCTTGCTGTTTGTATCTGTTTTCTTTATCACCATGTCTCTTGATTGCACTAATTTTCTATGTTTTGTCATGCAGAATGTCCCGAGTATATTTTTATTGTTGGTATTAATCCTTTCTTTTCATTACCCTAAAGTCAGTTCTATCATTTCCTTACTTACAGGTATAGGTCTGGCCTTTTTATTTGGTCTAGATAGCATTTTGCCCATGGTACTAACAGTTGTTCCCGTTTTACTTGGTAGCATTTTCCTTTGGTTATCTGCTATATATTCTTAAACGTTCCACGTTTTTTTGAAAGGACATTTATGAGAGCACGCAGTCTAGTTAAGAAAAATATTCAGTTCTGGAAGTGCTACCAACATAACACTTCTGGACAAACTATCTTAGAATATGCCCTCGTAATCGCTGTAGTCATCCTTGTTCTTATTCTTTCATTTCCTGGTCTACACCAACCGATCCTTGATGTATTTAATCGGTATCAAGAAGTCATTGATGAATCAGCGCAACAATGGTCTTCTACGTATATAGTGTTTCAAGAGGATTTTCATTCTGCAGATAACTGGACCTCCACTCGTGGTCAGTTCGATGTTGACGAGCAAGGAAGATTCTATAACACACAAAACGGAGAAAATCGATCTTTCATGGATTATCAAGGCAATGACTTTCAGATGAGTATTGATGTAGCACACCTTACAGAAGGACAAGGATATGGAGTATGGTTTCGAGCTAACGACATAGATGCTTCTAGTGGCATAAATGGGTATACTTTTCAGTACGATCCTGGCTACGGAAATGGTGCTTTTCTTTTTCGTAAATGGGAAAATGGTCACGAAAGAAGCCCTTTTGGTCGAATAGATGTAGGTGATTTTGAATGGTATGAAGAACATGAAATTACGCTCCAAGTAGAGGGAAATACATTTACTGCTTTTGTTAATGGAGAACCTGTTATAACGGCTCAAGATGACACCTATGATGCTGGGACTGTCGGACTTCGAACCTGGGGTAGTTCTCGCGCTTACTTTGACGATATCTTGATTGAAGAACACTAGCTGAAACTTTCAGCCATCTTATTTGACAGCTAAGTCCTTTTTGATTATAATAGTAGTACGACTTTGAAAAATTTTTTTGTGCGGAGGAGCGTTGTATAGGTATTTCATAGTACACGAGGTAATAGCTATGAAAAAGGGGTACAACGCCGAAGGAAATCTATTCCTCAAATAGATTTGCCTGGGTATACAAGTGATACTTGTATAACTGCCTTGAAGTTTATTGCTTCTTGGAGAGCCGTTTAGATGAAACCTCTAGAGGATTTGTTTAACACTTTTCAAGATATAGTACATTCTCAGGAGGTTTTATGAAAATTGGTATTGTTGGTGCTACCGGCCTTATCGGTAGAACATTTCTTTCTGTTCTAGAAAAATCTACCTTTCCTGTTGATCTAGTTTATTTATCTGCCACAGAACATTCAGAGGGAAAAGATCAGATCTTTCAAAATAAACATTACAAAATTGTTAACACAACAAGAAAAGTAGTGCAACAAGAGTGCGATCTTGTTGTTTTGGCATCAGATTCCGAGGTTTCATCTAGATGGTCTCCTATCATTCAAAATCATTCCACGTGGACACTAGATATATCCAGTGCCCACCGAGATGACCTCTCTATACCCCTTGTTGTCCCTGAGATCAACGGTGATATACTACAAAATTATAAAGGCATTGTTTCCAATCCCAATTGTAGTACCATTCAATTGACCAAAGCTGTAGTACCTATTCAAAAGCTTTTTGGACTAGAAAAAATTGTAGTTTCAACATACCAGTCAATATCTGGTATGGGGCAGAAAGGATTAGCTTTTTTTCACGCAGAGAAAAACTTACCCGTGGCTGATTCTCCTTTGTCAAAAAACTGTACTCCTTACATAGGACCTATGCAAGATAACGGATATTGTCAAGAAGAGATGAAAATGATTCATGAATCCAGGCGAATATTATCCGATCACGCATTGCCTATATATCCAACTACTGTTCGCGTGCCTATTGAAGTCACGCATGGAGAATCAGTATATATTGAAACCAGCAAAGAAATCGAAATGGATAGCTTGCTGGATTCTATTCAACAAACTCCATTTTTGAAGCATGATGAAACATCAATTCGTACTGTAGATGCTATCAATACAAATCAAGTTCACATTGGAAGACTTCGTAAGATTGACTCTCACGCGATACATTTTTGGTGTATTGCTGACAATTTGTTAGTAGGCTCTGCATGGAATGCCTTTCAAATTGTACAGTATGTAGAAAGAAGGATTGTATGACAAAATGTGATGCAAATGGTAATACGTTCTTAATTATGGAAAAGAAAGAAGATGAACCCACTTCAAAAAAATGGTTTGAGGAAAATACCTGTAAAGAAGATGGTGTAATTTGGTTATATGAAAAGAACCATCAATGGCACATGGAATATTATAATTGCGATGGATCTTGTGCAGCTATGTGTGGTAATGGCGCTCGTAGTGTTTATTACTATCTGTATTCTCATGGGAAAATACCGGAAAATAAATGGATTACTTTGGGCACTTCTTTTGGTGAAATTAAGGGGATTGTCGACACAAATGGTATACCTACTGTTTTAATGCCACCTCCTGTTTTGTTTCGGTCCTTACTTTGGAATGGTGTACTGATCGATGTTATTAAAGTAGGAGTACCTCATGTAGCTCAACAAACTAAAACCAAAGTTGAACTAGAAGAGTTTCCTCTTCAAGAGTTTTTTACAACCATCCGAAAACATGATTTAATCCCCCCTGAATCAAATGCAAACGTTTTCTTTTATGAAGGCAATCACATTTGGTTACGTACATTTGAAAACGGCGTAAATCGAGAGACAAAATCATGTGGTACGGGATGTGTAGCTGTTTCGTACTTGTTAAAGAATACACTGAACAGTTCCCATGACAAATGGACAGTACATACAAAAGGTGGGGACGTTTCTGTTTCAATTGATTCTCAATCCTATTATCTGAAAGGACAGGTGACTTGTAATGACGTTATTTAATGGTGTAGGTACAGCAATAATTACTCCTTTTTTGGAAGATTATTCAATTGATTTTTCTAGTTTAGAGAAACTTTTAGAACAACAAAAAAACTCTCACATTGATGCTTGTATCCTTCTTGGTACAACTGGTGAATGTCCTGTGATTACGAAAGAAGAACGAAAACAACTGATTCAATTCACAAAAGAACATTTGAAGGGGGATATGCCCATTATCCTTGGGACTGGAAGTAACAATCCAGCACATGTGATTGAATATAACAAGCAAGCAGAAGAATTCGGAGTTGACGGACTATTGATAGTGAACCCTTACTATAATAAAAGTACACAAAAAGGCCTTGTAGATTATTTCTCATACCTTGCTGGTGAAACCGCGCTTCCCATTATTCTATACAATGTACCCTCTAGAACCAGCATGAATGTACTACCTGAAACCATTATAGAAATCCACAAGAAAGCTCCCTCTGTTGTAGCCGTAAAAGAAGCTAGTGCTGATATTTCTCAAATCAACTGGTTAATCTCCCAAAAACCATCTTCTTTAACGGTTTATTCGGGAAATGATGATCAAACGTTGCCCATTCTTTCCATAGGCGGCAAAGGAGTTATATCCGTAGCATCCAATGTAATTCCTCGAGAAATGAAATCTTTAACCGATGCTTTCTTTGCAGGGAACCTAGACAAGGCTCAATCGATCAACAACACTCTGTTTCCCATGATGAAAGCATTGTTTCTTGAAACAAATCCTTCCCCCGTAAAGTATGCAAACTCTGTATTGGGATACTGCAAAAATATTCTTCGCAAACCTTTGATTCCTATTGAAAAATGTACTGAAGATCGTATCGAAAAGCATTTGATGGAATTGGGGTATCTATGCAAGTAGGAATAATTGGATACCTTGGCAAAATGGGGCAAGAGATCTTACAATGTATAGAAGAAAATGAGAACGATACATGTGTCTACAGGAAAGATCAGACTAATGAAATTCTCCAGTGTACACCAGAGTGCATAATTGATTTTTCCATTCCTGAAGCTCTTTCCTATTCTTGTAAGAAAGCCATTGATTTTGCATGTCCCCTTGTAGTAGGTACGACAGGGTTAGAGACCCACCATCTAGAAGAATTAATGAATGTTTCCAATTCCATTCCTGTATTTTATAGCACAAACTATTCATTGGGTATTCATTGTCTCCATACAATGTTGGATTCAATACGTACACAGTTAAAAGGATGGGACATTGGTATCATTGAAACTCATCACAAAGAAAAGAAAGATGCTCCTAGTGGAACTGCTCTTTCTCTTCAAAAAACGATTGGTCGAGATTGCCCCATAGAATCTTTCCGATTGAAAGGAGTTCCAGGAGAACATGAAGTAATCATGACAAATGACAATGAAACGATACACCTAACACATACAGCCTATTCAAGGCGCGTCTTTGCATCAGGTGCATTGGATTGTGCTAGGTGGCTTCTTCAATCCAATAGTAAAAATGGTTTTTTTACTATGAAATCTCGTTTTAAGGGAGAATAGAATGTGTCAAGAAACGCAGAAGATTATCGATACGATCGCCAATAGCGAGAAAAAAACTCCCGTGCAAGCTTGGGTAAAAGGAAATTTTACCAAGGAAGATGTACAGGAGTTTGAGTATTATCAAGGTGTTGATTTTTGGATTTTATACTCCAATTGGGATCAAATGGAACCGTGGATCAAACATAACAAAAACAGAATTGAATCCTTACGCATAGAGGTTGATAGACGCAATTCTGCAATTCCCCTACTGGATTTGCTATCTATTGAAGCTCGAATTGAACCCGGCGCTATGATTCGGGAAATGGTGTCAATTGGCAAACAAGCCGTAATAATGATGGGTGCTGTAATCAATATCGGAGCTTCAGTAGGAGAACACTCTATGATTGACATGAATGCCGTTATTGGCGGTCGAGCAATCATTGGTACACATTGCCATATTGGTGCAGGAGCAGTTGTTGCTGGCGTTATCGAGCCTGCGAATGCCAATCCTGTCGTGATAAAAGATCATGTTCTTGTTGGAGCCAATGCAGTTATTCTTGAAGGGATTACAATTGGAGAACACTCAGTAGTAGCAGCTGGGGCAATCGTCATTGAGGACGTTCCCCCTTATACCGTTGTTGCGGGTTCGCCTGCAAGAATCCTTAAAAAAGTCGATGAAAAAACGATTTCTAAAACATCTATCGAACCTTCTTTGCGAAACTTAAACAAATGAAACTTGTTGTCCAAAAGTATGGCGGTAGTTCATTAAAAGATAAGGTATGTCTAGAAAAAGTTTTAGAAAAGATTCAAAACACAAAGAAAGATTTTGATAAAATCATTGTCGTTGTTTCTGCAATGGGCAAAACAACAAATGATTTAATGGAGATGGTGCGATCCTTTACTACAAAAAAGCATCCTCGAGAAATGGATATGCTTTTAACAACTGGGGAACAGATATCTGCCTCCATATTAACGATGGTTCTCCAAGAACATGGGATATCAAGCGTATCTTTCAATGCATATCAGGCGGGTATACGAACGAATCAAAAATGGGGAAGAGCAAACATCCAAAAAGTGAATACAAAGTTTCTTCGTGGCAAACTTAAAAAATACGACATTATTGTAGTCACCGGTTTTCAAGGGATAACGAATCAAAATGAGATTACTACTCTTGGGCGAGGTGGCTCTGACACCACTGCGGTAGCTCTTGCAGCATCGTTGGGTTGTCCTTGTCATATTTTTAGCGACGTGGATGGCGTATATTCAATTGATCCAGCTGTGTATCCTGAAGCAAAGAAACTCGATTACATCAGCTACGAAGAAATGCTTGAAATGGCAAGACAAGGTTCGGGTGTTTTACACGATCGATCTGTTGAAATTGCACAAAAGTTTGACATTCCCATTTATTGTGCCTCAACATTTAGCGACAAAGGAGGAAGTATGATTTTTCGCACGATTGAAACAATTCACACCAAACCTGTCATCGGAATCAGCGTTTTGGACAAACAGTGGTTGATTACTGCGAGAACAAACGGGGCCGATCCAAATTTTCTAAAAACAATAACGGATGTTCTTCAAAAATATGCTCTGAACATCGATATGATCGCTCTTTCCAATCACACAGAAAACTGGTCTTTGTCGATGACAGTATGGGAGGATGATTGGGAAACTGCTGAAGATAAGCTTGCAGAGGCACAGCAAGTTCTTACATCAATGTCGCAATCTGTTATTGTACAAGGAAATTTATCCAAAATTACACTAGTAGGTTCGAACATGAGAAAGACTGTGGGAGTTACTGACGCGATCTTCGAGGTAATACCACCAAATGAAATCTATATGATTACTACATCAGAAGTCAGTATATCGCTATTGATCTCTAGTGAGAAAGCAAACAAAACCATAGCAAAACTTGCTAGGAGGTTCTCGTTATGAAGATTTCCATTTACAACTCTTTTCCTATCCAAGTCAAAAAAGCTGTGGGATGCGTCATTGAAAGTTCGGAAGATATATCTTACGTTGATACGTTTTCAGGCATAGGTGTCATGTTATTAGGACATAGCTATGAACCTGTTCTAGAAAGCATTCGAAATAGAATAAGCGACTATATGCATCTTTCCAACTACTTCCCCGTAGAAGACGCTACTACCGTTGAAAGTATTCTTCTATCAGCTGCTGAAATGGTAGAAGGAGCTTTGTTTTATACAAATTCGGGAACAGAAGCTACGGAAGCAGCTTTACGCATTGTAAAGAAAAGAGAGACATGTTCCAAAAATATCATTATTCACTTCTCCGGTAGTTTTCATGGAAGAACGCTTGGCTCTCTATCTCTTCTTAGAGATGGACCCGTAAAAGAACGTTTTGGATCTCTTTTACCGAACATTCAATCTCTTGAGTGGAACGATGTAGAAGCCCTTGATACCTATATGAGTGCAAATGGTCAAGAAGTATTGGCCATCTTTGTTGAGCCTATACAAGGTTCCGGGGGCATTCGTATTATATCCGACTCAATGGCCGAGAAGTTAAAGCACTACCAGAAACTATACAATATTCTTCTTGTTTGTGATGAAATCCAATCCGGGTTAGGTAGAACTGGAAAGTGGTTTGCTTTCCAGCACTGGGGATTACAACCAGATATTGTTCTTGTTGGCAAAGGTCTTGGAGGTGGTCTTCCTTTAGGAGCAACAATTTTCTCTGAAGAATTACGTAACGATTTTTTACCCGGGGATCACGGTTCTACATTTGCACCCAATCCTGTTTCGCTTGCAGCAGCAAAAACAGTCCTTTGTCAAATACCGTCTTGCATTTCGCATATTCAAAAAATGGAACCAAAGGTACAAGAAATGATTCGTTCCATGCTGGGCAAATTCATCAAAGAATACCGACAAAAAGGTTTTATGATCGGTATTGACCCCATTCACTCTACAAAAGAGGTTGTCCGAATTGGTCGAGAATATCATCATGTTCTTCTAAATGTCACTTACAATGGTACTATACGATTATTACCACCTTTAAACACTACACAAGAAGAATGGAATTTGATGATTCAACCCTTACAAAAAACGTTGCAGCAGTGTAGCTCATGAAATCACTATTAGAAACCATTGCCAGAACAGTTACCACACCTTTTTTTCTCTATCATGAGTCTATGATACAATCTCGCATAGAAGACGTTTTGCACGTTTTTTCTGCCATCGACTTTCGGCCAACATTTGCTGTGAAAGCAAATGCAAATCCCTTTCTATTATCAGTCTTCCAGGCATACGGAATCGGTGCAGATTTTATATCCAGAGGTGAATTCGAAGCATCTAGAGCTGGTGGTATACCCACTAATCAAATGACATGGAATGGAAATGTCAAATCAGAAGAGGACATGCTTTTTTTTTCCAAACAACATATTCAAAATGTAAACATTGATTCCATTTACGAGCTTCAAAAGTGGGGGCAATTGAAGAGTAATCATGATCTTCCTCTACCTTCTCTATTTTTACGCATTAACCCGTCGATCGAAGTATCTACTCACCCCTACATAAAGACTGGCATGAAACAACATAAATTTGGGATTTCTCTGAACGACATTGATTTCTGTTTACGTACCGCTCAAGACTACGGTCTAACAATACGAGGTTTCCATATTCACATAGGCTCCCAGATCACTGACTCACATTCTTTTGAAAAAGCTTATTCGTACATATCAAAACTATCACAGCACTATGGTTTTTCAGACATTAACATTGGTGGAGGATGGGGCATCCCCTATTTTGAAAAGAACCATCTAGACCTAAAACACATGAAATCAATAGCTTCATCGCTATTTTCCGGTTTTTGTATTTGGTGTGAGCTTGGACGTTACCTCATTGGTGAAGCTGGTTGGTATATTGTACGAGCTTGTGAAAATCGTGATTCGGAAACGGAAACAATGTGTATCACAGACGGTGGCATGAATCATTTACTTCGACCTTCTTTGTACAAGGCTCATCATTCATTTAGTTCAACAGATCCAATTCCACAAAAGAAATCTGTTCGAATCATGGGTCGTCTTTGTGAAACAGGGGACATACTTGTTCCATCGACGGTTCAGAATTGTCCTGCGCAAGGTTCTCTTATTGCTATCCACCAAAGCGGTGCGTATGGATTTTCCATGTCTAATCACTACAATGGTTTTCCTCTTCCTGCTGAGGTTTTTCTTTCGCAAAATGGTAAATGGAAGATCATACGAAAAGCTGAATCGAACACCAGTTTTTTGGAGCAGTGCCTACAAGGAGAACACTATGATATCACCCACTGAACTTCGCAAGTGGATGCATAGTAATCCAGAACCAGCTTTTCGTGAGAATAAAATAACCCATCTTTTGCAGCAAGAACTCTCTTCTATCCATTCTGTTAAAGTATTCCAACCACTTGAAACAGGTTTGTTGGTTTTCTATGAAGGCTTAAAATCTTTCCCTTGCACGCTTCTTAGGGCAGATATTGATGCATTACCCATGTCTACTGATAATACTACCGTCATAAAGGCCTCTCACTTATGTGGACACGATGTTCATACGGCCATTCTATGGGGAATACTACAAAAAGTAATCAATACAATGCCCAAGAAAAACATTCTGTTTCTGTTTCAACCTGGTGAAGAATCAGGTGATGGTGCTAAGCAAGTGCTTCATACAAAAATATTGAATCAATGGTCTATTCTGAATTGCCTAGCTTTGCATGTCCATGATAAATACCCAATAGGTAGTATTGCATCTAACGATACAACACTTTTCGCAGCATCGCAAGAAATTGATATTTTATTCCAAGGAAAGCAGGGCCACATAACATGCCCTGAAAAAGGGATTGATGCATGGAAAGCGTGTATCCGATTTAATTCTCTTTGGAACCAGCAAGAAGAAAAAAATGATTCTTTTCTTGGCATAGGACGAGTTGTTGCTGGTGTTACACGAAACAGTATTCCCGCTGAAGCAAGAATGTACATCACTACGCGTGCGAGAACAATTGAAAAACTGGAAGAAGTACTAGGAAAAATCCAGTACATTGTGCATACAATAGAAAACGATCACGGCGTGAAAGGAACGATACTGAAAGGTTCCCATTGTCCACCTGTTCAAAATCATCATGAACTCTTTACAAAGAGTTGCGATATATTGCAAGAAAAATTTCCTATATTACATGCAGATATGATATGGGCTGCAGAGGATTTTGGATACTTTTCTGCGAACTACCCAAGTTTTATGTTTTGGTTAGGAACACGTGAGCAAAATTCACTTGAAGTAGGTCTACATCATACCGATTTTTATCCTAGCGACAAAACGATTCAATATGGAATACAAGCATTTTCTCTTCTTTTGGATTTGCAAAAAAATACCCCTTTTAAAACTTATTGAACTTTTTTGAAAGTCTAGAATTTACTATTTGATGTTTACTTTGTTATATACATTAAGGAGGACTACATGGCTACTGTAACATTTAAAGCTGTATCAAAACAACTAGAAGGTTTTACTGTAGAAAACGAATCACGTAATTTCAAAGTTATTATGGATGAACCACCATCCTTGGGTGGTACTGATAAGGGAATGAATCCTGTGGAGGCAATTTTGTGTGCCTTAGGTTCCTGTCAATGTATTGTTGGTGCTGCTTTTGCCAAACAATTTAACATTGAACTCAAGGGTATTTGGGCTGAAATTGAAGGAGATCTTGACCCGGATGGTTTCTTACAGGGTACACCTGGGGTTCCTGTCGGTTTTAAAGAAGTTCGTATTCACCTACATTTAAAAGCAGATGTAGATGATCAAAAGAAAATGGAATTTGCTCATTTCATTGAGTCTCGTTGTCCCGTAGGAAAAACCATGACTCTTCCAACCGAGGTCAAAATTGCTAGCGTAGAAGTTGAATAAAATCTTCCCTTAAATATAGAAGAGGAAGCATTCTGCGACATGCTTCCTCTACTTTCCTATCCCTCTATCTCATGAGAAACCATGGTATACTAAGGGAAACTAATTTTTGGAGGAATGATTATACATGCTAACCAATGTCGTAGATACGATTCAAAAACGTTTTTCTTGTAGAAACTACCAGTCTAAACGAGTTGATACGACCACAAAAAAGACTCTTGAATCGTATCTTTTTACAGAAAAAACAGAACATTTTGAATTTTTCATTGAATATTCTCCCAGGTATCATCACGATTACATCATTGCTTGCTTAGATTCAAATCAGGTTGATTCTGTACTATTTGGTGTTCACTTCGAGCGTATTGTTTTAACTTGTACTCAAATGGAACTGGCCACTTGTTGGACTGGTATTTTCCCTCAACATCATTTTAAATCTCTTGTTCCTTCTACGAATCATCCTTCTGTAGGGATGATTACTCCTATAGGATATCCTGCCAGCATTCCACCCAAAAAACAAAAAAAGCCATGGAATGAACTTTTCTTTTTCCAAACGACCGATACTCCCCTTGATCCTTCTGTGTGTCCTCTGTATCGAGATTGCTTGGAAATGGTACGAATTGGACCTTCGGGGATGAACCTTCAACCCTGGAGAATTTTATATGATGGTGACATGTTTCACTTTTTCTTACAAAGGAAAAAAGGTCTTATTGGTTTCGGTTTTCAAACATTGTTGCTAGATTTACAGAAAGTTGATATGGGCATTGCCTTATGCCATTTTGAGCTAACTGCAAAAGAACGGGGTTTACCTGGTGAATGGAACGTATCATCTCCAGAAATTCCCAGTGTAAACTGGGAATATATCCAGTCGTGGAAGTGTTAGTAGATCTATTTTATTTACAAGGAGTTTTTATGGATAATACACACGTTGGCTTAGTTGGTATTGTTGTTTTAAATCGTGAATGTACTGCTTCAAAAATTAACGAAGTGTTGTCAAATCATGCTAACATTATTGTTGGACGTATGGGAGTTCCATATGATCAACGTGATGTATCGTTTATTTCTCTTATGATTGATGCTAAGGAAGACCAAATCAAATCGTTTGAACAAGAATTAAAAAACATTCATGGTATTACCGTTTCTTCTAACATGGTAGAAATACCCAAAGAAGATGGTTGCGGCTGCGGATGTGGTAGTAGTTGTATGTAGTTTTTGTTCTTTAGCTGTATAAAAACCCATTTAAATTGATCCTGAGATCAAGGAATCTATCTGCGATCAGGGGAGTCAATAATGTAAGAATTATTGTATTTCCCACTCCCGGATCCAAAGGAGTGTTTTTTTTATGTATCGAGTAGGTATCGTAACAGTTGTAATTGAAGACCGCAATTCATCAGTTCAAAAAGTGAACGCCCTTTTTTCTGACTTTGGCAATATTATTGTTGGTCGAATGGGCATTCCTTACGAAAAAAGAGACCTTCATTTGATTTGTTTGATGGTGGATGGTACAACCGATGACATCGGTTCTCTAACAGGTAAGTTAGGGATGATTCCGTGCGTCACTGTTTCTTCACACCTAGTGAAAGCAAAACAATATCAAAAGGAGTTCTCTAATGCAATCAAATAATCATTCTATTCAAAAATGGATACAAAACGTTATAGTTCCACACCAAATCGAAAAGTACAAACATGGAGCTCATTTCATTTCAGATGGTATCTTTCAGACTTTACTAGCTGACAAAAGCAACCCATCTATCGATTCTGTTCGTGATATCCTGCAAAAATCATTAGCAATTGAATCACTTTCGCTTGGAGATCTCGCTACTCTTATGCGAGTACAAGATCCAGACCTATGGGACGAGATGTTTCATACAGCAGAAGAAGTCAAGAAGAAAGTATACGACAATCGTATTGTTACGTTTGCGCCTTTGTATTTGTCAAATTTATGTGTTAACAATTGCCAGTACTGTGGTTTCAAGAAAGACAATTCAGGAATGCATAGAAAACGTCTAACCATGGATGAGATAAAAGAAGAAACAAGGGTACTCGCAGGAAAAATAGGGCATAAACGATTGATTAGTGTTGTAGGAGAACATCCACTATCGAGTGTAGACTATATAGTTGAATCTTTAAAAGCCATTTATAGTGTCAAAGAAAAAACTCTTCATGGATATGGCAATATACGACGTGTAAATATTAATGCCGCACCAATGTCGATAGAGGACCTGGCACTATTAAAACAGGCTGGTATTGGTACATACCAGGTGTTTCAAGAAACATACCATCAAAAAACATATGAAAGCATTCATCCACAGAATACTTTAAAGGGTAACTATGAGTGGAGACTGTATTGTATGCATCGAGCGCAAGAAGCTGGTGTAGACGATGTTGGTATAGGGGCACTCCTTGGCTTGTACGATTGGAGATATGAACTCTTAGGGCTCCTACATCATTCCCGTGTATTAGAAGAAGTTTTTGGAATCGGACCACACACAATTTCAGTACCTCGATTGCAACCCGCAAGCAATACCGATATGTCAATTCATTACAACTATACAGTTAGTGATGAGGATTTTCGTAAAATTGTTACTCTCGTTCGACTATCTGTACCCTATACAGGTTTAATTCTTACAGCACGAGAATCTCCTGCAATACTGAAAGAAATGTACCCTATTATGACGCAGCGAGACGCCTCTACAAACATACAAATTGGAGGCTATGAAAAAACTTTCCGTCAAGAGGAAGAAGAACAGCAATTTGTTTTAGGAGACGATCGATCCTTGGACGATGTAATTCGTGAACTTGCAGAAACAGGCCATATAACTTCATTTTGTACGGCGGGGTATCGATGTGGTCGCACAGGGAAAAAGATTATGAATTTGCTCCGCTGTGGTCGAGAAGGACAATTCTGTAAACTCAATGCCATCTTAACTTTCCGAGAATGGCTTGATGATTTTGCATCAAATGAAACGAAAGCAGCAGGAGAAAAAATTATTCAAAAAGAAATCCTGGATGTAAAAGAAAACTTTCCGGCTACAGAGGTCCAAGAACTTTTGCAAGCATACGAAAAAGTGAAACGAGGTACGCGAGATTTATACTTTTAAAGATACAATCCTTCGCTATTTACAGCGCGATAACGCTACAACTCAAACAATAGAAGAAAAGGTGCTACTTCGTCAATGTCACTTTTTAACAGAAAAGTATTATGCAAAACAAGTTTTTCTACGGGGTATTATTGAGTTTTCAAATTTTTGCTCCCAGTCCTGTCAATATTGTGGGCTTCGTTCAGCAAACAACTCTATTTCCAGATACCGATTGTCAATCGAAGAGATAATAGATATCGTTGGCTATATATATGAAGATGGTATTCGATCGGTTGTATTGCAATCTGGTGAAGATCTTTTCTATACAACATCTGCAATTGCGCATCTTTGTTCTGAAATCATTCATTATTATCCGGATATAGCGATTACTCTATCGATTGGAGAACGGGAATCTCCGGCTTATCGCAAGCTTAGAAAAGCTGGAGCTTCCCGTTTTTTGATGAAGCACGAAAGTGTGAATCCAATTCTTTATCGGTCATATCACCCTCATCAAGAATTAATGAGTCGACTTTTGGCCCAGCAATCAATCAGAAAAGCGGGTTTTATTCTGGGTTCTGGCTTCCTGATTGGTTTACCAGGACAAACAATTACAGATATCTACAATGAATTCCTTTTTTTAAGCCAAAATCATTTTGATATGTGGGGAATAGGTCTTTTTATACCTGCTGATAACACTCCACTAGCAAACAGTGTCACGGGTAACCCTTCTCTTGTATATCGGTCCATGGTATGTTCGCGTTTATATGAACCGCAAACAATGATCCCCATAACGACAGCATATCATTCTATGGTAGGTGATGCCTCTACAATTATTGCCCTGCGCGATGTAGCCAATGTCTTCATGATTAACTACACACCTGATTCAGTAAAACATCTCTATAAGATATACAACCACAAGCAGTCTTTATCGCTAGAAAAAACGTGTGACTTGATTAAGCAGGCAGGAAAAATTCCCGCATTTACGAAAGGAGAACCCTACCGTGTCAACCATAAAAAGCATGCGACTTCACATTGGAATACTCGGACAAACAAATGCAGGTAAAAGCACTTTACTAAACACAATAACGAAACAAAACGTCTCGATAGTTTCGATGCAACCTGGCACAACAACAGATCCAGTAGAAAAAACAATGGAGCTGAAACCATTTGGTCCCGTCCTGTTTATTGATACAGCTGGATATGAGGATTATTCAAACCTAGGCCAAGCGCGACAAACGAAAACAAGTAAATACATTGATCGTCTTGATGTAGCTATAATCGTCATAGACTCAACTGCAATAGGAGAAGCTTACAAAAAGATAGTTCAAAAGCTTTGCTTAAAAAAAATTCCTTTTTGTGTATGTCTCACAGAAACGCACAACGGTACCATTAATGAATCATTGACTCACTGGTTGAATACGGATAGAATTCCGTTTTTTGTAAATGATTTGGACCTTTCACGAGAACAATTCCTTCAAGAATTTGTTTCGTGTTTGCAGAAAGTTGTTCCCGTTGATTGGAACGCAACTCCTAAAATGATTACCGATTTTACAAAACCTGGAGATATCGTTGTATTGGTAATACCTATCGATAAGGAAGCTCCTAAGAATAGGATTATATTACCTCAGCAACAAGCTATTCGTGATGTTTTGGATCAGGGTTCCATAAGCATTGTCACTGGAGTTTCTGAACTGTCAAACGTGTTGAGCCTTTGCAAAAAAACTCCCTCTCTTGTAGTCACCGATTCACAAGCCTTTAAAGAAGTTTTCTCTATAGTGCCCCCTACTATTCCTGTAACAGGATTTTCTGTCCTGCTTGCTAGAATGAAAGGGGATTTAGATGTTTTTCTCCAGGGTATTGATGCAATACAAAGATTATGCTCTGGAGATCGAGTTTTAATCTTAGAGGCTTGTTCGCACAATCCTATTTGCAACGATATTGGGAGAGAGCAAATACCACATGGGCTAGTAAATATAACGAAAAAGAAAATCGAATTTGATGTGTATTCTGGTCATGATTTCCCTGAAAATTTATCTGATTACAAACTTATTATTCATTGTGGAGGATGTATTATGAATCGTAAAGAAATACAATATCGTATACAAATTGCCATACAGAATAATGTGCCTATAACAAATTATGGTTTTGTATTATCCTATATTCATGGAGATTTGGATAGAGCTCTGGAAATAGTGATGAGATCAGAAAAAAAAGAGGATCTTACTTCATGAAGTGAATTAAAACCCTCCATTTTCACACTATTTTATACTACATTTATGCAAATAATGCAATGGTATACCATCATTATTTTTTGCTTGGTACATATTAGAACTTAATAATACAGGGCTTTAACTCTGAATCAAAGAGCAAAATTAAATAGAAAACTTCTTTCATGTTTCAGATCTATCATGTTATACTTATTAAAAATTCTATATGAGGTGACTTTAATGCTTAAAAAATGGACTATTCTATTTTTATTCTTTTTCGTTTTTTCGATTGTGTCTCCTGGATATGCAAATGAGTCATCAAGTGTAATCGTTGAATTTCCATCAAACTACAGAGAATTACATTCTTATCTTCCGTTTCAGAGTTGGGTAAAAGTTGATTCCTATGAAATCGATGAGGTTGATAAATCTGCAATACTAGCTTTTGTTGAAAACAGTAGTGAACTCCAAGGAAAGAAAATTCAAAGTGCAAAAATCTATCCAGTTTCTCTTCCCATACTCCTTATTTCTCATTCTCTACAGTGGAAAGCTCATTATTTCCAGCAGATTCGAGTACTTTGCAATTTTGGGAAAGAAACTCAAACAATCCATGTAAGTGGTATACGTTTTCAAAAATCTGCCTACTGGGTTTTTACCATGTATTCTACAACACCCTGCTTGAAAGAAATGGGGTCGTCAGATGGTTTTCATAGCAAAGTTTCATTTCCTAACTTGTACCCTTCACCTTCTTTGTTTTATGCTTATTTCACAAAACATGTGCAAGCACTCAATGATGAAAATACAACCGTAGAGCTTCAAAGGGGAATCCCTCTTTTATTCTCTGCTCAAATATGGAATCCATTTTTCTATTCAGATTTACCTTTCATAGAACAAGAAGCAAACCCTGCACGGTTGGACGATTTAGTAATTGCTTCTAGTAGTGAAGAGTTGTACAATTTTATCCCAGTTCATTATGATGTACAGGCAACTACGCGAGAGCTTACGGATAATGAAAAGAAAGTATTTGTTGATCATATTCGAGTTATGATGAAAAATAGTGGTTTTGAGAACCCTAATCATTTTGACTGGGACTCTGTTAAAATTGATGTGCCTGTAATTATAAGCTTAACAGATAGCGAAAACGTTACGAGTGAGTATTTTTCAGATGTAGCATTGTATGTGGAAAAAATTGATAAGCCTACCATTCAAAACCGGTATTTATTTTCTGCATTGAAAGAGGACAATGCCTGGTTGTTCCATAGCACTGATCAAATATCATCTACCGATGGATGGCACTACAAGATTCCTAGGGTATATACTTTTTCAGGATTGAGTTATAACGAAAGCACGTACTTGTATTACATTTCAATGATTGATACATTGCTACTCAATCGGTATTCTCTTGATTACAGTGAAAAGATCACAAAAATGTGGTCTTTAAAACGCTGGAATTTTTCCTCTATGTAGTAGTACCTGTTTCAAATTCATGTATTAAAGAATCTGCAGTAGAAACAGAACCTAGCAAAGTAAGTATTTCTTTTGCACGGTCCATCAGTACAGAATGAACTGTTGGATGATATAGCTTATAGCTGGTGAAAAACTTTTTGCCATTCTTTTCATATTCGTCAATTACAGTGTCAGAAAAAGAATTTTTAAAATAGGTGTTTACGTTGACTTTTGTAATACCGTTTTGGATTGCTTCTTTAATCATTTCAGGTTTTACTCCCGAAGAACCGTGAAGAACCAAAGGAATGGAAACGTTCTGTCGAATGGTTTTTAACAGAGGAATGTGTAAAGTGGTATCTCTGTTTTTTTCTCCATGAGTATTCCCTATAGATATGGCTAAGGCGTCAATTTCGACCGAGGAAACAAATTGCAAAACTTCCTCTAACGATGTATCTGAAGATTGTTCGGAATTGGTGGTTCCTACATGACCAATTTCAGCTTCAAGAGAAAAACCCTTATATAGAGACTGTGTAGATTGTTTGTTGTCTGCAAGGTTGTATGGAGATAAGGCATTGTGCAATAGGGCAGAGGCATCTTTTGTAAGTTGAATATTTTCTTGAAGAGAATATTGAGAGCCATCAATCATAAAAGAAAGAAACACACCATGCTGGAGTGCCAATTTAATGTCATCTATTTTTTTTGCATGATCAAGATGAATACAAATGGGAGCGGTAGAAGTTTCAGCTATGGATGCACAAGCTTCTACTAGGAAGGAATCTTTGTATGTCTTTAACACACCCGGAGAGAACTGCAAGATAAGTGGTGAATTGGTTTCCTCTGCAGCTTTAATAAATGCATCCGCATAAGCAAATGAATTCACATTGAAAGCACCTACTGCATAGGATTTTGATTGAGCCTGAGAAAGCATATAGTGTAAATCACAAAGCATAATAAATCCTTACTGGCTGCAAATAGCAAGTAATACACGAGCAATGTTTTCGATAGAAGAAAACAAAATACTCTCTTTGTGTGTATGGACATCTGTCATACCACATGCAAGATTGATACATACCATGTTTGGTATCTTTTCGTTGAATATATTTGCATCACAGCCGCCTCCACATACTTTTAACTGTGGAGTTAAACCACATTCAAGCATGGCTTGAGTGACTTGTTGAATAATAGAGCAATTGGATTCAAAGGAAAACGATTTGTAAGCAAAGCGATCTTTGAACTCGATTTGATAACCTTGCTGCATCCCTTGTTCAAAAGTGCTTTTTATCTGATTTTTTACAACCGAAAGTTTTGCATCGTTATGAGAACGTATCTCCCCATTCAAAAAACAATCTTCGGCAACAATGTTGGTTGCCTTTCCCCCCTGTATTTTGCCTATATTTGTTGTTGTTTCGTGATCAATTCTACCAAATGGTATTGTAGAAATACATTGGCTAGCAAATAAAATGGCACTTTTCCCTTCTTCTGGTGCCATACCGGCGTGAGCAGCTTTTCCTTTAATGGTTACATCAAAAAGAATTTGAGAAGGACCTGCAAACATGATAACGCCGGGAGGCCCATCTGCATCTACAACGATACCTCTTTTTGAATGGATAAGTGATGTATCAAAATCTTTGGCACCCTCTAAGCCAATTTCTTCTTCAACAGTGAATGCTACTTCAATTTCTGGGTGGGGTGAATTGGAATGGTGGAGAGCTAACAAGCATTCAAGTATAGCAGCAATACCAGCTTTATCATCGGAACCTAAGATAGTGGTACCGTCAGTTGTATACAACCCCTGGTTGCAGGTAAACTGAATTGCAGGCGTTGCTTCGACGGTATCCATATGAGCAGACAAAAGAATAGGAGGGGAGTGGGTATCTCCCCTCTTAGGTAGTCGAAGGAAAAGATTGTTTCGTGTTTTAGAAACAGAGGCATTATCGACGATTTCAATAGGGATTTCTGAAATGACTTCTTTAATGAACCTTACCGTTTGGTCTTCGCATTTTGATACGCCATTTGAATGTAAAAGTCGCTCAAATATTTGCTGAAGACGGTCTTGATCCAAGGAGATCATACAGAATCAAACCCCATTTGTAGTGCCTTCATGTTCATATCAAGGATTTTTTGACCTTTGGAACCAAACTTTTCTTTGATGACTTTTTGAATGGTCTCTGTTTTTGCAAACTGTTTCAATTTTAGCAAAGCACCAAGCATTACGATGTTGGCCACTATTTTATTACCTGCTTCAGCAGCAAGATGATTCGCAGGTATATAGTGTACATTGATATCAGTACGAGAGGATTTTTCATTAATCAATGCGGAATTTACTAACAAACAACCATTTTTTTCGATGGTTGGTTCAAATTTTAAAAATGATGGTGTATTCATAACAATAGCACTCTCATTTTTGGGAACAATAGGAGATCCAATTTGTTTGTCGGATACGATGCAAACGCAGTTTGCTGTACCTCCGCGCATTTCGGGACCATACGAAGGGAGAAACAAAGCAAAACGATTTTCTTCAACAGCTGCATAGGAGATCAATTGACCAATGGCCATAACGCCTTGCCCACCAAAACCAGCAGCACACAATTCAAATTTCATTATAGTCCCTCCACGCTTTTAAATTCACCGAGTGGATAATAATTCATCGTCTCGTTTTCGATTCGTTTAAGAGAGTCGACAGGATTCATGCCCCAGTTTGTCGGACATGTTGATAAGATTTCAACAAGTGCAAACCCTAGATCATTTCGCTGGGCTTTGAAAGCTTTCCGAATTGCTTTTTTAGTTTTCACTATATTGGCTGGTGTATGCACAGACGTTCGAGCAATATAGGCAGGTCCGTTTAATTGGCTCAACATCTCGCACATACGAATAGGATATCCTTCTTTAACAAGATCCCTACCATAAGGAGATGTTTCCGTTTTCCAACCTTCAAGAGTTGTAGGGGCCATTTGGCCACCTGTCATCCCATAGATACCGTTGTTCACAAAAATGGTTGTAATTCTCTCGCCACGAGTTGCTGCATGAACAATTTCAGCAGTACCAATAGAAGCAAGGTCACCATCTCCTTGATAGGTAAAGATGGTTTTTGAAGGCATTGCCCTTTTCATGCCAGTTGCAACAGCTGGTGCTCTACCATGTGCCGCTTGGACAGTATCGAATTCAAAATAGTGAATAGCTAGTGTAGAACAACCTACAGGAACAACAATGATGGAATTTTCAAATTGATCCATTTCTTCTATAACTTCACACACAAGACGATGTATAACTCCATGAGTACAACCTGGACAATAAGAACGTTTTGTTTTACTCAATAAGGGAGTCACTTTAAAGATTTGTTTCATTTCATTCATTACGATACCCCCTTAATAGATTTCTTTAATCTTTTTAATAAATTCATCTGGACTAGGTACATTTCCACCCATTCGTCCAAAGAAACGGATAGGTTTCTGTCCATTCACAACAAGTTGAACATCTTCTAGCATTTGCCCTGCATTAAGCTCGAACACATAAAAAGATTCCGTAATTGGATTCTTTACAGCTTTCTTAAGATTTTCTACAGGAAATGGCCAAAGTGTAATGGGTCGTACCAATCCTACCTTATAACCATCTTCTCTAAGAATTTCAACGGCAGTTTTGGCAATGCGAGCAGTGGTACCATAGGCAACAATACAAATCTTTGCATCGTCGGTATGATACTCTTCGCACAATGTTTCCTTTTCTTCAATGGTTCGGTATCGGGCTTGTAGTTTTTCATTATGATGTTCAAGACCATCAAGATCAAGGTCTAAAGAGTTGATTAAATGCTTTTCGCGATTCAACCGTCCATCTGCTGCCCAATCTTTGTGTGGTAATGAAGCTGGATCAATATCGAATGTGAACTCAACTGCTTCCATAATTTGACCCAATAATCCGTCACTCAATACCATAACGGGAATACGGTATTGGTCAGCTAAATCAAATGCTGTCTTCATTAAATCAGCTTGTTCTTGAAGATTGGTAGGAGCCAAGGTAATCATTTTGTAATCACCATGACCTCCACCTTTGGTGGACTGAAAATAGTCAGATTGAGAAGGTCCAATGCCGCCTAGGCCAGGTCCCCCTCTCATTACATTAACGATAACAACAGGAAGTTCGGATCCTGCACAATACGATATACCTTCCATCATAAGGCTGATACCAGGACTAGACGAACTCGTCATAACACGATATCCGGCTGCAGAAGCACCATACAACATATTTATTGCAGCTACTTCGCTTTCAGCTTGAACGAAAGTACCCCCAACTTCAGGCAAACGTCTTGCCATGTAAGCTGGAGCTTCGTTTTGTGGTGTAATAGGATACCCGAAAAAAAGTCTACAACCTGCTTTTACAGCAGCTTCGCCGATGACTTCGGCGCCCTTCATTAAAATTTTGTCACCCATGACAACTCCTTTACTTATAGAGCTAAACTTATTATATGACTATATACAAAAGTCTCAACCATCAGTAAAATTTAGTACTGGAATTCTCTTCTTAACAGATGATCGATTTCCTGCAATATCTTGGGCTGTAAATCGTATAAAGCAATGATTTTCGTTTATTTGTATTGTCTGATCAAACGATCCATCCTCTTTCACAGAAAGCATTGCTCCGTCATCGTAGTCAAGTTCATAATAAAGAAATAAACCATGAGATGCATTTTCGTCATTAATTTTTCCGGTAATATGAAGTGTGTTATTTTTTAGCCATGAATGTGTAAGGTGTAGTTCTGGGGGAATGGTATCAACCAATACTGTCGATTCTTGCCCAAATTGCCAATCCGTAACTTTTTTGTAATCTTTCCCTGTAGGCAAAACATAGGATTTTATTTTGTAATACCCATCTTCCAGAGGAGTGCCATTGTGAAATCCTGTAAAAGGTACTGCATAATAACCTGCTCCTATCGTACTTCTAAGATAGAACAAATTGTGGATGAATTGATCTGTTTGATCAAATAAATCTACCTCAATACCATCAACGTTGTATGGACTTAGGCAAACATAATGATTTTGATCACCATATCCATCATTATTCGGTGATATTGCAAGCGTAGGAAACATATATGACGTGAGAATTGGATCCATATCGGGATACGTGCCGTGGTAAAAAATACTAGGAATCTGAAGGATCCTGTCGCCATCGTATAAAGCCTCTAGCCAAAACTCACCAAAGCCTTGAATCGTATCATTAGTTACTTCCAGAGTAATCTTAATGGGAATAGTTTCCTGTGGTTCAATCGAGAATTTATAAGGAGATACTACAACTGCAGCCTTTTGATGAGTAGGGGAAGTGCAGTGAAATTCAAGGGTTTGTGATTGTGTTCCTTTGTTTGTTATGCGGATCCATGTAGATTCGTTTTCCTGTATGCTACCATAAGAGATTGTAGGAGGATCAACTACAAGATTCCCGGAAAATGAATTTTGTAAATCTAGATCGCCGCCACCCTGCAAATAGATAGAATATCGTTCTTGCGTAAGAGGATTTACTATTGGTTGAGCATAGTTTACAAGTAGAGATTTAATCTCCGAGGGAGACCAGTTTGAATGTAGTTGTTTTAAGAGGGCAGCACCACCGGCTACATGGGGACTAGACATACTTGTTCCGCTGTAAATACCGTACTGATGGTTTGTTAAGGTAGAAGAAATTTGATATCCCGGGGCAGTAATCTCAGGTTTTAGATAAAAATCAGGTGTGGGTCCTTGCGAAGAAAAGGAAGCCATGGTAATGGCTTCCTTTTGATATCCGTAATGAATCATAACGGGTTTTTTTTGGATATCTACAATGGACTGCACATAATTTCCAGTTTCATAAGAAAGGCTCATCATAGGGACCTTATCAAAATCCGATGGAAGAGTAATGGTGGTGAAGTTTTTTTTAGTATTTACAACCAATACTGAATGCACCTTAGATTGCTCTGCATAATGATACAATGACTGCAGTGATAGATCAGGAGAAAATACCATTATGGCTTTTCCTTGGAACTCACGTTGTTGAAATGTAGATGGCGTAATATTTCCTGATAGAATCTCCAGGGGTATCTTTGTTTGAGAAGCGTTTGGTGTAGGTGAAATTGGCTGGCCTATGGCAAAATGAGAGCGGCCACTAGAGGAAGTAAAATAAAAACCATCCTTCAATGTAGCATCAGAAGCAGCAACTGAAATAGAGGAAAGACCACTACCAGGGGCATGAATAGGAAAAGGATTCAAAGTTGAATTACGCAAGCCAGAGTTCCCAGCTGATGCAACAACGATAACACCCGCTTCGACCAATCTATCACAAGCAATAGATAGGGGGTCGCTTGTCCATCCAAAATTCTTCCCTAGACTTAAGTTTACGATGTCACATTTATCGATCAGGGACTGTTCTAGTGCCATTAAAATAGCAGTTTCTCCAGTTGAATCTTTTTTACTAGTAAATACTTTGTAGACCGATAGAGAAGCGTCTGGTGCAACGCCAGAAGCTTTGTTTTCTCGGATTGCAATACCAGCCTCTCCGTTGCCTGCAGCAATTCCAGCAACATGAGTACCATGGTTACTTGTACCAATCGAATATGGAATTGAATTCATCTCAGAAAAATCGTATCCTTTTCGAACTTTATACATAGTGTTATCCCAGGTACTGCCAATCCCTCCGCCCAGTTCACCATGTCGGTAGTCAACGCCGGTATCAATGATTCCTATTACCATTCCTTGCCCCCTATAATGAAGGCCAGCAATGCTTTGTTTTTCCCAGCAGTATGGAGCCTTGGTATGAGGAACAGAGGTTTCTCTTTGCAAATAGTATTCTTGGGCCAAATAGACAGTACTAACATAGGGCGACTGACGAATTGATTGAATTTCTTCTATTGTAGCCTCGATGGAAAATCCGTTAAAAACATGAAAATATTCGTATTGAATGGGGAAGGAAGAAGTAAAAAGATGGAAGCAATCTTGTAAAAAAAGAGTATGCTGCAAATCGATCAGTGACCACCATCTGTTCATTCCTTCTTCCGATGAAGCATTCAATTTAGAAGCCAATGGCATACCATACAATTCAACAATATAGATATTTGATACATCATCAAGTTGGGTACTACTATGTGTGTAACCCTGTTTAATCGGTATACAAGAAAAAAATAGAGCAAGAAGTACAATAAGAGCGCATCTTGTTACGTATTTAGACTCGCAGTGCTTCATCTTACGGTTCCTCGCTTTTTGTGGTATGATATACATTGTAACATTTTTCCAATAACTATCAGTAGGAGATATGACAAGCATATGAAATTACTTGTTACTTCTGATTTACATATTGAAAAAGATAGAAGTGTTTCTTGCACTACACTCCCCACAATTGTATCTAAATACATTGAATCCAATCCAACAGAACAATACATTTTTGCAATAGTTGGTGACGTTTCGCAGGACCTTTCAAAAATGAATGAGTTTTTTTCATTATTCTCTTCTATATCCATACCAAAGCTATTTATAGCTGGGAACCATGACATTTGGGCCCAAAGTAGCAATGAAAATCCATCCAAAATGCTGAATTCGTATGAAATATATCATAAAATCCTTCCAAAAATCTGCAAAGACAATGGTTTTCATTATTTGGATCAAAACCCCTACATCGTAGATCGAATTGGATTTGTAGGGAATATTGGTTGGTACGATTTTTCTTTTCATTCCAAAAAGCAACCCGCTGTTTCAAAAGAGTTAACTTTTATTCGTCGGGAAACGAATCAAGAGTTTACCTGGCCAGAAATGAACTATGCTGACCTTTCAAGCAAGGAGCTCTGGGCCATCGATGAACAGAAGAATCCTTCTAGAATAAGTGTTTGGAATGATTTGTACTATATTAAATGGCCCAATGGCTTAAGTGATGCTGCTTTTTGCAAAACATGTTACAAAACCATTAACAAACACTTTCAGGACTCTTACAATTTAATAGATCATCTTGTTTTTATGAGTCATCATGCACTTTTTGAGGAATGCATCTTTCGGTATTCTTCATACCAGGAGGAATTTAACAATGCATATCGTGGGTCTAAGTTTCTAGGGGATTTTGTAATCTCTCATCCAAAACTACGCAAAGTAATCTTTGGCCACACACATAAAGAAGGGGTCTATACATTAAAAGGTGGAATTAAAGCAATCAATCCTTACTATTCAGACAAAACACCATGTAAGGTTATTTCTTTGCATTTTTAGTTTCTTCTACAAATTCATCAACAGCTTTTTTGATATCACTACTATCGGCTTTATCTTTCAAAACAGACATCGCTTCTTTCATCATCAATCCAAACGATAAGGACGTACTATCTTCTACCTTTTTAAAAATGGATGTAACAGCCGTATATACATCATCATAGGACATCATTTGAGGAAGATATTCTTGAATAACTTTCATTTCTTGCTCTTCTTTTTCTGCTGCTTCTTTGCGACCAGCAGAGATATACTGTGATATAGATTCTTTGTGTTTTTTTTCCTCGAGCTTTAAAATAGCAAGAACATCTTGATCGGTTATTTCTTTGTTTTCGGATTTCAAATCAATTTCTTTATATTGAATAGCTGCCTTAAGCATTTTTAAGGTTTCCGCTTTTAAAGTATCTTTCGCCTTGTATGCTTGCATAAAGTCGTCTTTAATTTTTTCCTTTAACATAGTAACCTCCAATACTGTTTGTAAAGCTTTTCTATTCGTTTTTCAAATGTAGATCAAGCCATTGTCGTAACAATTGTATTTGTTCTTCGTCGGCAACAAGGCTATGATATACAATTTCATGATCCTGATTTACCACATAAAAATTTGGTACACCCGCTACATGGTATCGATCATATATCGTGTTGATGATATCTTGAACAACCCTGTATTGCACGCCATATTTCTCTAGTTTTTCATCGCGGTCTTCTTCTTGGCCTGCAGTATCGGTATTAATGCCAATCACAGAAACATTCTTATGAGCGTAGTCTTCTTCAAGATCAACAAGCAAAGGAAGGGCTTTTAGGCAAAAGGGACAACGAGTTGCATAAAAGTTTAGAACAAAAAATTCATTTTCAGGTTTTTCAAGTTCTTTGTACAAATCGAAACGATTTCCTTCTGTATCGTTGAGTACAAAGTTTGGAGCTTCGATATAAATGCGTTCTCGTAACGTTAAAAAAGAGATGGCATTTGGATCATACGATTCCATGATTGCGATATCAAAAAGAGTAGCAACAGTGGATGCATCAGCATATATGCGATCATGTTTCAGGCTAAAATGAGAAATTGGCAAAGATGAAGAAAGAACTTGCAGGGAATCTTCGTTGCGAATTTTAATAGAAAATTCATTCCATGTGGAAAAAAATGATGCAACGGATTCTTCGGAATTCCATTCAACATCGTAGCGTAAAGATGTAGCTATAAATCGCAAGGGTATCATAAAAGAATCGTGCATTTGATCAACATACACCTTGACAGGTAGCTCTACAGGATGACCCAAAATCTTAAAGACATATTTGTTTTTAAAGAAGGTTAAATCGCAGGTAAAACGTGTCTCGTTTTCCTTCGAAAAAACAGGAAGTACGGAAAAAAATAGTAAAAAAACAATACTATATAAGATTAATTTTATTTTCATTTGTGTTCATCCTTCATTCTGACTTGTTTTTTGTATCAGGTATATCGTTTTTTGTGGATTTAGTTTCAATTTTTTGTTCTTTCAATTTTTTCTGTTTCTCGAAATAAATTTCTGCGTTTGGTTTGTTACAAAGATCACATCCAACACAACTAAATTTCCCATACTTTTGACGTAGTGCACCAACAATAGAACCTAAAATCAAAATGGGAAAGAAATATTTCAGGTACAAGAGCCACTCATTTGCATTGGTTGCGAAAATGTAGGTGAAAATAAGAAGTCCAATAAATGCAGCAACGGTACCAATAAGGGTAAGCCAGAATGCATTAAGTTTTGTGCGTAAGCCTGCCACAATAAGTACATAAAGAATACTTACTGGAAGAGAAACATAATTAATAAAGCAAGGGATAATCAAGGAATAAAGGAAAGTGCTTAGTATTGCAACCCAAAGAAGCTTTTTCATGTCAAAATGAAAACGGCTCATTATAAAGGACACAAAAAGAATAGGACGGATGACGCAACCTATAACAGGAACAGTTGTTTCTATAAAGGGAGCTGTTGCAAGGTAAAAAATTGCTCCGACGGCACTTACAACACCAACCAAAGTTATATCTTTAGTTTCCATCAATGCGTTCCAATTCTCCTGGATAATTACTTACAGGTTGTATAAGCCGATATACTCTATGAAAATTTAACTGAATAAGTGCTTCGCCTGCAATTTTTGTTTCAAGATAATTATCTCCAACAATAACAATCTCGTGCCAGCGATTCATTGGAAACAAGTAAGGAACAACATCTGTTAATGGCACGGTAACAGAATTTGGTATGTGACCATTTTCCCAAAGTGTAGTTGGTCGTACATCAATAATAAATACATTTTCATATCTATCTTGCAATGTTTGCAGAGAATCATAGTCAATACTAATTGGATAAAAATATTGTTCTTTTTCAAGATCGTCACAACTACCTCCAAGAGCGCATTCTGAACAATCCATAACCCAATCTTGATGGGAATGGATATATGTAATCATTTTGGAGGTAAAACGGGAAGAAGACAAATAATTAACTAAAGAAAAAGCTTTTTGTTGAAACCAAGTAGCTTCATGCTCTGGGTTTAACACGGTTTTCTCATAAGCACGAAGCACATTATCCTGGACAGTGCTTTCGTCCATAATAACGTTGGGTGTGTTTTTGTGAATGATATACTGGGTTAAATTCTTGCGGTAAACAAAGAAAACAAATGTTAAAAACAAAACAATAGCGAGAACATGAATCACGTTGCTAATTTTTTTGGATGTGTTTTTTTTCATTTTGATGTAAAAGAGCCCCCGAAGAAGGGGGCTCTTTCTTTACACAATTCTATTTAGGATAATAGACGGTTACTGCTGAGGCGCTATAACGGAGATCTTTAGGATTCCATCCAACGTAACAATCTAATGCTTCAGCAACAAAACGAATAGGTACAAAAGTTCTACCTCTTACTATAACAGGTGCAACACCATCTGGTATTTGGTATGGTTTACCATTAATTCTACCTGTGGTTTTTCCAATCCAAATTTCAACAGTATTACTTCCAAGTATCACAGTAACTTTTTGTTCGTTTCCATCCCAATCAACATCAGCACCTAAACCTTCTGAAATAGCACGAAGAGGTACCATTGTTCTTCCCCTATCAATATAGGGAGGAGCATCTAATCTTTTAATATCATCATTAACCATCATGATGTATTTCTTAATATAGACTCGAACAATTTGTCTAGTGATATTGGGAGGGTTAATGGCATTGTTGATTACAAGCATTTGTTTTCCAGATTGATCATACTTAAACACTTTATTTTGAGCAATATCGGTTACCCATACAAAGTTGTCCGTATCTATTGTGAGTGCAGATGCTTTATTAATACCAGGCAAATTGATGGATTTTACAAACTTATAGTCGGGAGAATATACATGAACCTTTTTTGCACCACGATCAAGAATATAAATCTTGTTACCTTGAGAGGCTAAAAAGTCAACTCCAACATCACAGATATCACCAAATGAACCTTTGATTTCTCGGACAAAACGGCCTTTTAAGTCATAAATGGCAACGCGTTTATTGCCAGTGTCAGCAACGAGTAAGGTGGTATCCTTTGCATAAACCATGCCTTCAGGGTTTTTCAGTTTTTCATTGGCAGCGCCGGTGTTTCCGAAATCTCGTACAAATGTACCATCTCGCGGATCTTTTATTCCACCAGGTGGTGGAGTCCAGTGAGAAACTTTACTCTGCCTTTTGTCAAGCAAAGCTTGCGATTTAATTTCATCAATCTCGGTCATGGCAACGGCCCACATTTCTGTGAGCTTACCTGGACCTGTTCCCATTTCGCCGTTCTTGTGGTGGGTATGGCCATTTAGCTCATAAATAAAGGAATGTCCTGTAAGAGCATCGGCGATTCCAATTACATCTGTAAGGCGGCATGTTACGACAGCAACACACTTTTTAATGACCCATTTTTCACCTGATGTATGGGTTGAAACGGTAGGGATAATTACTGACAAATAAGTGCCTTCAGTAGCGTATTTCAATACACGATTTTGAATGGGGTCAGTAACATAAACATAGTACCCAAAAGAATTGGTATAAATGCCAATCTTGTCAGGCGAGGCAGCTTCAGTTGTAGAACTAATGGTTCCAGGGATCAACTGTATGCTGCTCAATAATAAAGCTACAACAAAAAATGATAAAACTTTCTTAAAATTCATAAATACACTCCTAGGTTATTCAGCAACACTTTTTCCAATCATACGTAGTGTAGCAGCAGATTCTTGAGTTTTGTGATTTTCACGTTCGTCCAAGCTATGCATTGCCATAGCAAAAAAGAAATCGGCATATCCATTATCACTTACTTCAAAATGTACCAAGTCCCGGTTAGAAGGGTTTCTTGGACGGGCAACTTCTAGGATATAACCACCAAAATCAAATCTACCAACAGCCTGAACTAAGGCAGCTTCGCCTGAAGGATTGTTCTCTGTAATAATATACAGCGGTGCACCTTCTCCACCTTCTGCTGGTTTTTTCTCATTGGCATCACGGTTATAGAAAAATCCATATTCACCTGGCAACTTTTCCCAAGCAATTTTATTGTCAAAATCTGGGTCCTCTGTATCGGTGCCTGCTGGTATATCTGTTAGAATATAGGACGCCATAATGTTTTTCATACCACTTACAGCAGGGCTCCAAACCCATAATTCAACAATATCTCCAGGTATCTCTGTGGCCATATATCGATTGTCAACAATATTGGATTGATCATGACAAAGTGGTGTACAACCGGTATCTAAAAAACCTGGAATATCGCTTAAATCCCAAACAATGGACAATGTATCCATTTTTGAGTCCCAAGTCCAATTACCTTCTGCATCTTTTTTCCAAAAACCAGCAGTAGAGTCCTCTGCAGTCATTGTCATGTCAGAAATCCAGTCATACAGGAAATAAATATTATCGTTGTCGTAATAAGTCTTTACATCAACCCACATTCCACTCTCAAGTTCAACAGTGGTTGGCTCAATGTTCATCCAAACTTCTTCATCGCCAGAACCATCAATGCTAGGCTGTGCATCGACAAAATGACAGTCAACAATGGTATCGGTTACATCTTCTGGTTTTTCCCCTGGAGTTTCATTTTGTGAAGTTCCTCCATTGTCAACAGCACCATTGTCTGTACCGTTACCACCGCACCCCATTAACAAGGCAGATCCAACAGCAACAACGAGAAAGAGAACAAAAAAGTGTTTTATCATGCTTTTCATGATACCTCCTAAAACATTAACCAGTGTAAACTAACGTTATGCGATCTTCGATTCCACGATCGACAGTGCCGTGTAATCTGATATAGTCAAATAAGCTTTCGCGAAGTGTCTTGTCGTAATACTTAACAACATTGCCATTGGCAAACCATTCGTATCCATCAAGTCCTCTTCGCATAGATTCAGTAGTTACTACTGTGTAGGTATCTTCATAGATAAGCTCTCCTACATCATCAATTGTACATTCAACGATACGATCGTATAAAAATCGTAGGTTATCGTATGCAAATCGTGCGCCTGAAACTTGTACCATACCGGCACTAAAAGTACATCCATGCTCAAATACCATTAAAAGGTCTTCTCCTAGCATTTCTATCAAAACTAAATCTTCGTCTTTGGGTAGAACAGCATATATTTCTTCAGCTGTAATATCGCCTGCATTAATATTGGCCTTAATAAGGTTAGGAGTAATGCATGCTACTTGTGCACCATCTTTTTCCATAGTGTCACGCATTACGTCTGAGATTAAATTACCCAGAGGAGATTCTCCACCTATACTAATTTTCATTCCGTCATTGGATTGTCCAGTCACTTCTTGTAGTTCGCTTGCATATTCTTTATTGTATTCATTTTGTATCTGGAAAGACGAGGCAGATGGCTCCATATCGTCTACATAAGAATATTGGTTGTGCAAGGTGATTCGTTCAATTTTCTTCGTGATTGCGTCCATAATAATTTTCGTTTGGCCTAATGAATTACCATACTTTCCAGCAGCAATAACAGGAATTCCATCATGATGGAATGTATACCCAAATTCTCCATTTAGAGCAATAATGAATGATGGTTTTGGATTCAATTGATCAATAAATTGAACCAAAACTGGGGACAGCTCGTTGTCAAGGTTCACTCTGCTATCCATTCCAACGGTTAGGACAGTAATATTGGATCCTTCATCAACTAGCGAAGAAAGAATTTTATTTGCAGATTCAACAGAATCTTTTATCTCAATAGCTGCCTTAACCTCGGGGTGGATATATGGTTTTTCAATCGAAAAACCAGTTACACCTGTAATACCAATTTTGATGCCAGAAAGTTCATGTGTAATTGAGTCTTTGTATAAAGGTTCTCCAGTTTCATTGTTATAGATATCAGCCGCGACGATATCTATGTACTTGTTAATTAAATCGAGATACTCAAATCCATAGAAGAAATCTTCATCTGATAAACCAATAGCACCATAGTTCATAGGCTCATATTGCTTGACTACATATTCACCTTTCGTCAAATAGGACAAAGATGAACCCATCAAAAAATTACCGGCATCAATAGCCATAAAGTTTGGATTGCGTTTTGATAATTCATCGAAATAGGATGCTACAGAGGCAAAGCCTCCAATAGGTCGGTCTTCATTTGGATCTCGATACAAAGATCGGATCTCATTTGCAACATTACCTGTAGAACCAATCATGATAACAGGATAATGAGCACGGAAAACAATGGTTGCAGTTTCAGCCCTAGAAATAGATTTTTCAGGACGAATAGTACCATCGGAATACCCTGTTATAAGATTGTTTTCATATGCATAAATCATGTAGGGAAGTGCAAGGTTTGATATACTTTGCCAATCTTTCACTTTATCCTTAAAAAGGGTAATGCTTTCATTGGACATGGTTGGTGGTTCAGGGTTGTCTCGATATGCAATTACAAGTTCAATCATTGCTTCTTGACGAGTTATAGGTTTATTTGGCATAAATAATTCATTGGTTGCAAAAGGAATCATGTTCTTCGCAAATGCTCCTTCGACAATTCCATAAAACCAATCTGTGGTTTTAACGTCTTTAAAAGAAGGAGTTTTGGGTTTCAACTGAGGAATATCGTAGGCATTCAACACTACAGTAGTATATTCAGCTCTTGTTATTTGATTGTTGGGTTGAAAACTGCCATCGGTATAGCCTTTAATAACACCTTTATCAACTAGAAAACTAATGGGTTCGTTGCCCCAATGGTCAAGATAATCAGGAACAACATACCAGGAACCACTTGTAACGGGTGCGATAGTATTGTTGGGAAGATCGTAAAATGCATCAATCAATGCTCTTCGAACAGTTTTTCTTGAATTCTCTTTTATACTAACGTTAGCTAACGAATCAGGCCGTCCAGAACCAGCAACAAGAGAAGCTGTAACAGCCACATCATAACTTGTTGTTAGATTAATGGGTTGACCTAACACTTTCAAGTCAGAGACTTTTTGCCCAGATGGTTCGCGTAAATCAATTTTGTAGGAAAACCCTCGAGTACTAATACCAGCACTCTCGGTTCCAAAAGCAAGGCTATTTCCAACATCCTCAAGCATATCTTTTATTGTTTGACCAGGAAGTGCTACTTTATATATTGTATCTTCCGATGCTACAATGCTATAGACGTCGCCATAGGTCAGTGGACCTTTATTTAAGTTGTGCAGCAATTCGGAAGGTTGGTTCATAGCAAGAGGGGTACCTGTTATGTCGGCCATTGTATCTAACATTAAATTAGCTAAACTTGTGGGACGATACGTGCTTCCTGAAAATGTAAAAGTCTGGGATGCAGTTCCAACCATTTCATCAAATGTGTTACTGGCATTCTTGGCATACGTATCAATTAATTGTCGTATTTCAGGATCCTCATCAATAGCCTGGCCGATCTTCACAACTTTACCAGTGATCATACGATTGCCATTCTCTTTTTTCATAACTTCATAAGGTTTCACTGGGCATTTGCATTTTTCAAGCATTAACTCAACTCTGGTTAATCCTAATCCGTAACGACCGGGAGATGATATTAGAACATCGTGTTCGGGGAATTCATCGGAATCGGGATATACAACTTGTTCCCCAGGAATAGGATCATCGGATGCAGTTATGCATATATCAATTCTAGAACGGAACAACAATTCGTTCAAAAAGGTGTTTTCTCGTTTTTCAGGGTCTTTTTCCCATTTCATATCTGTTAGAAGAATAATAAAATCAGCTCGTTCAATTTCTTTTAGAACATCACTAGAACGAACAACTTCTTCGATCGGGTCATAAAACTCCAAACCGCTAATATTCTCTGGCGGTATCGCATTCTCTCTAGAAGGATCGGGTAAGGAGATAATAGCAATTTTCAAAACATGAGCGGAATTAGGTACATCATACACTAACATTCTGTGATCAGATGCATATAGACTTCCACTTCGATAGGCATTGGTACAAACCCATGTAAAATCGCTTTCTCTTTTTCTTGCATCTCGAATTTGAGGTGGCATCGAAAAATCAAGAGATGTGTACCCGGCAGCATCATACGCTAATTCATTCATGACGGCTACTACAGGGTGAGGTTTACCAGCAATGGGCTTCTGAGTGTAATACGTGGCAAGATCGGATCCAAAAAGAGTGTTGCCAGCATCTATAAGCATGTGGTACCCTTCACGATCATCAGTTTCTTGTCGAATTTGTTTTGCGACTGTCGCAATTTTAGAAAGACCGCCTTCGTTGAAATTAGGACCATATTCAAAAGGGGTCAATTGTCCTCTGACATTACCAGTAGATAAAACTACAAATGGGAATATGTCTAAAGCACTCGTATTTGGCATATTAACGAATACTATCCCGCATGCCATTAGAAAAGTGAGCGTCACCGATAAAATACGCTTTATTTTCTTCAACACATATACCTCCAAAAGTTACAAATTTCTTTAATTTTACCTGTAAACCTCTTTCAATCAAGGGAAACATTTCATTCCTATGGGCTTTTTTTTGACTCATATTGAAGGAATGATTTATGTAAAGGGGAAAAAATGGTACTTATGATTGTATTGAACTGTTACTTTTTTGTAACTTAAGCATTGGAAGAGATAATAGAAACTGTAGAAACAATCTAAGTTTTTCATATAATAACAGTATGTTTTTAAAGAAAGAAGGTATTAGCGTATGGTTTTACCACCTTTCATTATATGGTCGGTAGCAATATCGATCATAATTATTGCCTTGGCAATATTGATCCGATTGATTGTTTATTTAATTGCAGGGAAGATATTTATGAGCAAAATCTCCCACCTAACAGAAAGTGTTGATTCATTGGTCGAAACATTAAAAGAAAAGACAAATGATATAGGAGACCAAGCCACAAAAACACTTGAACAAATTAACTGCAAAATAAACCCACCAGAACATGATGAGTGTGAATCAAAAAAATGGAGTAGTATTGCAAACAAGGTAATTGCCATCGGTACTATTGTTTTCAATTTTGTACAAATGTTTCATAAATCAAGAAAAGGAGTTTAACATGGAAAAAGAAACAAACAATTTTGGTATTGGACTGTTTTTTGGAATTGTAGTAGGTGCATTGGCTGGAATATTACTGGCTCCTAGCACTGGCGAAGAAACTCGTCGCAAATTGATGGATACGTCTGAAGATGTTCAAAACAACCTAAAGAATCTTTCTTCAAAAGTTCGCAAAGAAACAGAAGAAATGATTAAAAAAGGAAAAGATTTCGTGAAAGAAATTGAAAAGAACGCTGACAGAAAAATCAAATCACTGGAAGACAAAATCGAAGACGTTGTGTCAGACGAAGAAGAAGTTATCTAAAGCACAAGAATACTAGAAGTAACATTGCGCATTAAATTGTAGAGTGGGGTTTATATGAGAATATCTATTTGTGTATGGCTTATTGTTCTTTTGATAAGTGTTGGTTTTCTACCACTGCAGGGATGTACAACAAAAGTAGAAACAAGTGATTTATCCAAAACTTATCATGCATCGGAAATTGTGAACAGCGAAAATCTTCTATCGGTCGTATTTCAAAACATTGTTTCTGCCCCTTCTATCCGAATTCCAACCTCCATCACGAATATACGCCAATTTCCTTTCTCATACCTTAATACTGAAGGGAATCCCATGAAAATTATCAAAATTACACGAGATGGGAACACTCTAGATTTACTCATTGATAAGCCCCATGTGAAAACTGCTTATATTATCGAAGAACCTGAAGACATATCTGACATCCCCCCTAAAACAAATGCATCCTATATGGTACATCGCTATAGCGCTGAATTGAAACCTGTTCAAGATGAGATGAACATTGCTATGGTTAATCTTTCTTTGCAAAACCTATCTAGAAAAAAGATTTCTCTGGATGAAATCCCTATTTATTTTTTTGATGAAGATGGTAATCAATATCCAATAGACCGCTATATTTCTGATTCCTTAATGACGTGTGAATATCCAACAAATCTTAAAAGAAACGAAGTATATGCTCTTCGTTTTCTTGGGTTGTTACCCTCTTCGTTAGAAAAGTGTTTCCTTCACGTAGATGGAATTTCTTTTGAATGGACTTTTGATGACATAGAAGGTTCCTAGTGTCCTTCCGAAAAAATCTACTGTACGTGGCTTTATTTGTTTTTTTCATGAGTTTTGTTGCATCTTGCACACCATTTTCTAGAGATACTCGTTTTGAATCAATTCAAAACGAGCTTCAACTTCTTATTAATACAAAACAAATGGTACTTTGTGGTACGGTAGATCAATTTCAGATCCCTCCCCAAGACATGTCCCATTTTTCCTCCTATCAACTAGCTGATTTTGTATGTTCCGATGAAATCCCCTATCTCCAGACTCGTTTTGCAACCGCAAGAATTTATATTACTGGAAATATCCCCATGAATGAAAATTGGGATCGTTTCCAAGCAAATACTATTGACCCCTTCTACACAGAAAATCCTATCTCTGATGATGGCAGATATTACCGAGGTTACATTAAAACATACAATGCTCATTTTGAGGGAATATTTTATTTTGATTCTTCATCTGATAAAGCAACATTTACTATTGCCAATTCTGCTTTAGAAAGGAGTAATATCAATGATGAGTAAACCAATATATGTAATCGGGGGAGGTCCTGCCGGTGTTTCAGCAGCCATATATCTAAAAAGATTCTCTCATGAGGTAGCGATTATTGAATCGAACCCAATGGTTGGTGGACAAGTAATGATACCTTCAATCATTGAAAACTATATGGGCTTTCCTAAGGGTATCAATGGATTTGAATTTGCCTCCATACTAAATCAACATATTACAGACTTAGATATTCCTGTAGTGAATCAAAAGGTTACAAAAGTTCAAAAAATGGAGGATGGTCATTTTTCTATTGTTCTAGACAACGATAAAATTCTACAATCTCCTTATGTCTTATGTGGTATTGGTACAAAAAATAGACCTTTGAACATCCCCGGAGAAAAAGAATGGGCTGGAAAGGGACTTAGTACCTGCGGTACCTGCGATGGTCCTCTGTTTAAGAACAAAACGATTGCTGTAATAGGCGGAGGAGATACCGCCCTTACAGAAACACTATTTCTTAGTACTTATGCACAGCATATACATCTATTCCATCGGAGAGATACATTCCGTGGTTTTGATACTCTTGTTCAAAGGATTACATCCAATCCAGCCATTACGATTCATTTTTCGTCGATTCCCTTGGAAATACATGGGGAAGAAACCCTGAATGGCATAACTTTTAAAAATCTTGTAACAGATCAAATTTTTAAAATTCCTGTCGATGGTGTTTTTGTATTTGCGGGTTATATACCCGATACTAGTATTTGCAACGCTATTGTTGATGTTGATGAAAAAGGATACATTCAAGTGAATTCTGAATTTGAAACCAAAACAAAAGGTTTTTACGCGATCGGTGATATTGCCTCTAAATCTTTACGACAAATCGTAACTGCAATGAATGACGGGGCTGTTGCGGCAAATCACATCCATCATAGCATTTTAAATGAAACGGAGTAGGAGTCTTTTATGTTGACATATACAAAAGGTGCATATCCAGCTCACGAAATTGAACCCCAGATATACAAACTTTGGGAAACACAGCATATGTTTCAGCCTACCGATCAATCGGATGATAAAGTTTTTAGCATCACAATGCCTCCTCCCAATATTACTGGGGCACTTCATTTAGGGCACGCCCTGGATTTGACACTACCCGATATTATATGTCGATACAAAAGAATGAAAGGGTATTCCGTTTGCTGGTTTCCTGGCACTGATCAAGCTGGTTTAGCTACAGACAATAAAGTCGAAGCCTTTTTAAAAAAGCAAGGAATTCGTAAAGAAGATATCGGTAGAGAAGCCTTTATAGAAAAAGTTTGGGAATGGAAAACTATTTACGGAAATAAAATTATTGAGCAAATGAAGTTATTAGGAACTTCTGCTGACTGGTCTAAACTACGTTTTACAAAAGATGAAGACTACGAAAAAGCTGTCATCAAAGCTTTTGTCATGTATTACGAGCAAGGTCTGATTTATCGTGGAAAACGTATGGTTCAGTATTGTCCGCGTTGCAAAACTGCTTTATCTGATATCGAAGTATCTCATCAAAATGTGAATGGGGAACTCGTATACATTAAATACTTCCTAGAGAACTCTAAAGAGTATATCACTATTGCCACAACACGTGTTGAAACAATGCTCGGGGATACTGCTATTGCAGTACATCCAGAGGATCCAAGATATACAAAATTTCATGGTAAATTTGTCATTTTACCTCTTGTTGGTCGGAAGATCCCAATAATAACAGATGAGTATGTCGAGAAAGAGTTTGGTACTGGAGCCCTTAAAATCACTCCTAGTCATGATCCCAATGATTTCCAATTAGGAAAAAAACACCATCTGGAATTCATTAACGTTATTGATGGTGGACAACGAATGAACGACAATGCAGGCATTTACGAAGGCTTATCATTGAAAGAAGCTCGAGAGAAGATAAAACTTGATCTCGAAGAGCAAAAATACCTTCTAAAGGTTGAACCTTTCTCTCATGCTGTTGGTCATTGCGATCGATGTAAACAAATTGTAGAACCTATTATTTCAGATCAATGGTATTTGCGTACAAAAACTCTTGCCGAAAAAGGTCTTAAGGTAGTGAATCAAGAAGAAATTAAGTTCATTCCGGAGCGCTGGAAAAAAGTTTACAGCGATTGGATGGAAAATATTTTAGATTGGTGTATTTCTAGACAGATTTGGTGGGGCATCCGCATTCCTGTATGGTATTGCGATTCTTGCGGAGAGATCATAGTATCCGAAACAACTCCCAAAAACTGTCCTGAATGTTCCTCTTACGATCTTCGCCAAGAGGAGGATGTGTTGGATACATGGTTTGGTTCTGCCCTTTGGCCCTTTGCATGCATGGGGTGGCCTACTGATTCCGAGCTCCTTCACAAATACTATCCTTCTAGTTTAATGGTCACTGGTTTTGATATTATTTTCTTTTGGGTTTCCCGGATGATATTTTCTTCCGTACATTTTTTGAACTCCATCCCCTTTGAAACTGTTTATTATCATGGCTTAATACTTGACAATCAAGGGAAAAAAATGAGTAAGTCGTCGTCCAATGCTGTTGACCCAACGGAGTTGATTCAGGAATATGGCGCTGATGCACTTCGCTATACTGTAACATCCTATAGTAACTCTTCGGGACAAGACATTCGTTTCGATTTAAAGAAAAACAAAGCTTCTCGTCATTTTATTAATAAAATTTGGAATGCTGGCAATTATGTATTAGACAATACTAAAAATGCAACTTCCTGGCAGCTCTCAAAAAATGATTGTTCCATATGGGATCACTGGATTATTCATCAATTCAACGTCACCCTTTCCATCGTTCAAGAAAGCATAGAATCGTATAGCTTTAATGAGGCAGCACAATCTTTATATGCTTTTTTTTGGCATGATTTTTGTGATTGGTACATTGAAATATCCAAAACGAATCCAAACCCTTGTTTGCTTCGAACTATTTTTTCAAAATCCCTTCAAATTATCCATCCGATTGCACCATTTGTTACAGAAGCATTGTGGTTGCGTATGGAAGAAAATAACAATACTTCCATTATGTATAGCGCATGGCCTTCTTCAATTGAACAAAGAGAAGATGTCACAAACATGATTTCGTCTGTTGAAAAAATACAAAATGTTATCCGAGTAATACGGAATACAAAAGCGGAGTTTCATTTATCCAAACCTTCCGGGCTACAAGTTGGGATAAAGACTAGTGATGAATCCTTCCGTACAGTTCTTGCGTCTAACTTTACTACCATTGCCAGCGTGGCAAGGATTGAAGAAGTGTATTATGAAGAATCTCCTTCTTCCTCCTTTATTGCAACCATTGTCGATTCATCTACAACTGTTTTCTTCCCAAAAAACTTGATTGACATTGAAAGCGAAATTGAGAATAACAAGCTACGGATTTCAAAAATTGATAAAGAGTTAGAAAAGCTTCAATCAAAGAGAGGCAATGAAAACTTTATGAAACACGCATCGGAAAAACTAATTCAAGAGGTACAAGAAAACTTTGAAGAATATACCCAACAGAAACAATTTATTCTACAACGTATTGCAGATTTAGATAAAGAATAACAAATGCTTGCTGAAGAAATAATCATTCGACTGCCTCGGTTCCACGAAACGCCAACTCTAGGTCGCATGCGTTCTGCTCTTAGCTATGCCAACCTTGCTACTGTATCTTTTCCATGGGTTCATATTGCAGGCTCAAAAGGAAAAGGTTCTGTTAGTACGATGATGGATTCAATATTGCGAGAATGTGGCTATACAACCGGTCTCTTTGTATCCCCCCATATACACAACATTCGCGAGCGCATTACAATCAACAATAAGCCTATTGACTCCTTGCTCTTTAATGAACTATATGAAAGAATGCAGGAAAATCTTCCCCCGTACCTTTTTGAAGAATGTACCTTTTTTGAAACAATGACATTGCTCGCAGTTATGGCATTTCAGAGGGCCAACGTTGATATTGCCTTTATAGAAACTGGTCTCGGAGGAAGAATTGATGCAACTACCGCTATAGCAAATCCTACATTGTGCATCATTACCCTACTAGAACTAGAACACACCAACAAACTAGGTACAACAATTCAAGAAATCGCCAGAGAAAAAGCCGGCATTATAAGACCGCACACTCCTGTATTGATAGCAAAACAAGAGTTAGAAGCAGCTCTTGTTATTCAAGAAATAGCCTCTCAAAAGGCCTCTAAATTGTATGCCCTGGATCAGTTAGCCTTTGTAAAACGTACTACAAACTTTTCTGACCCCTTTGAAACATGTACTGTAAATAGCGGTATCACCGGAAACACGTATAAGAATATTCAATGTAGGGCATTGGGTTCTCACCAGATAAACAATGCTGCTGTATCAATTATTGCGTCAGAATTGTTAACGAAAAGTGGATTCGTCATCACCGAAAAAAAAATCCGTGAAGCTCTCTGCGCAATTACCATACCATGTCGTTTTGAAATCATTCAACACAAGGAAACTACTTGGATTTTAGATGGGGCTCATACATTTCACTCTTGTGATTTTGTTGCTAAAACTATGCAGGAGAGATTTCCACATCAAAAAATTTCTGTTGTATTCGGATGCAAACATAACAAAGATGCACAGGCCCTTCTCAAGCCTCTATTTGATATCACCACTTCCTTTTTCTTTACAGATATTCCAGACATTCACTCTTGCCCACTCGAATCGTTAGTTACCATCACACAGAACCACCGTTTTTCAGGGTCTATTCAATGTATATATTCTAGTGAGTCAACATCTCTCTTGCAATCATTCAATAACGAAATTGTCCTTGTTACTGGATCTCTTATTCTTGCAAGTTATTACCGTTCTCTTTTGTTGTCTATATCATAAGGGGGTTCTATGTCAATTACGTCGGATATGCTCATGATGTATTTGGATTTTTTGATTGTCGCTATTGCTATCATTTTAACCCTATGGATTGCATTTGATTCCTTCAGGCGGTATCAAAACAAATGGATACTGCCTAGTATCGTTTTTGTGGTTACTTTTGGACCGTTTCTTTTTCAAAGTATTTTACAAACTAGCAATATCAAATGGTTGTTGGTCTCTGTCTTTTTGTGGATCATTTACTTAATCATCCGTCCAGAATTCACAATCGAAGAAACTACTTCTATGGAAACAGAGCAACGGATACGCGATTTAACCAAAAGATACTATGAATTTGAACTAAGCAAAGCAGGAAACATTTGTCCTGTATGTGGACTACCCATTGAAAAAGATTATCAAATTTGCCCCAACTGCTTTACAAAATTACGCAATGAATGTCCCCATTGCAAACATCTCATAGATATTCATTGGACGGTATGTCCGTATTGCGAGCACAAAGAAAGGGACACAAAGAAACATGAAGAGTAAAACGTTTTATCCCGGTGGTATGCATATACCAGATCTCAAAGATCAAACAAAGCATAAGAGTATTGAAAATATCCCCCCTGGTAAAGATCTTTTGTACCCTTTATCGCAACATGTAGGAATTCCTGCGGACCCAATCGTTGAACCTGGTCAAGAAATTTTCATAGGACAATTGATTGCAAAAGCCCAAGGAGAATTCTCCTCCAATATTCATGCTTCCGTTTCTGGCATTGTAAAAGACATTAAAGAGTACCCCCACCCAATTGCTGGATTAGGTGCAGCAATACATGTAGAGAACGATTTTCAAGATACATACCATCCGTCTGTTAGAGCTCCAGTCTTTGACACGACTATGGATCTGAAAGCCTTTGTTACACATATTCAAGACTCAGGAATTGTTGGTATGGGTGGAGCTACATTTCCCACTCACTTAAAACTAAACCCTCCTCCTGATGCTACGGTAGATACATATATTGTGAATGGTGCTGAATGCGAACCTTATCTAACCTGCGATCATCGGCTGATGCTAGAAAAAACCAAAGAACTATTTGATGGTATACAAATTGTTCAGTCGTATCTCCATTTTCAAAAAATTATTATCGGAATTGAATGCAACAAGATGGATGCCATCGAACATCTGGAAAAATACATACAAGATAACCCGATGGGTATGACAATACAAATCATCCCCTTGGCAAAAAAATATCCCCAAGGAGCGGAAAAGAGTTTAATTAAAGCAACGACCAATCGAGTAGTACCTATTGGTAAGCTACCCTTTGCTGTAGGATGCATCGTACAAAATGTTGGTTCATTGATTGCTATATCTGAATCCATTCGAAAAGGCACCCCCATGATCCATCGCGTACTAACTGCCAGCGGAGATTGTCTAAAAGAACCAAAAAATATTCGTGTACCAATTGGGACTCTTCTTTCTGATATTGTTTCATTTTGTGGTGGATTTTCAAAAGAACCTAAAGAATTGGTTTTTGGTGGTCCCATGATGGGTATCAATCAACGTTCCCAAGATGTTCCTGTTTTAAAGGGTACATCAGGTATCATTTTTTTGAGCACTCTAGAACCTTTACAAGAAGCATCCTGTATTCGATGTGGACGTTGCATAACAAATTGTCCAGCTGGTTTAATGCCATACCGGTTTGTTGAATTAGCAAAAAAGAATGCTTTTGACGAATCGAACCGATACTTTGTAAACTCTTGCATTGAGTGCGGGTTATGTACATACAATTGTCCAGCCAGAATCCCCATTTTGAATTATATCCGGGTATCAAAGCAGGAAATTAAAAGAAAAAGGAGTCGTTGATGAAACACTACGTGATTACTGCTTCTCCGCATATTCGGAGCAAAATCAATACTGCTTTTCTAATGAATATGGTAAGTATTTCATTAATTCCGGCTACACTTGGTGGTATCGTCATTTTCGGTTGGTCAAACACCATCCCACTCCTTCTCCTTTCTATTATTTCTGCAGTACTAAGTGAGGCGCTATTCCAGAAAATATTGAAGCAGCCTATGACCTATTTAGATGGCAGTGCTGTTGTTACTGGCTTCCTATTAGCCCTTTGTTGCCCCCCTGGTATACCATTGTGGCTACCTGTTCTCGGTAGTTTCTTTGCAATTTTTTCGAAACAAGTTTTTGGTGGTTTGGGACACAACCCTTTTAATCCTGCTCTTATTGGTAGGGCTTTCTTAGTATTATCATTTCCTGCACACATGACATCTTGGACAAAGCCCTTTGATGTAATAACCACATCAACCCCTCTTGCTATTTATGCCGGAAAAGGAATGGAAGGTGTTCTGAATGCGTTCGAAGGATCTACTTCTATCATGTACAGTAACATGTTTTTTGGGCTTCGTGGTGGTTGTATTGGTGAAGTATTTATTCCAGGACTCCTACTAGGCTTGGTCATTTTATTGTTTACCAAAACAATAAAATGGTATATTCCTTTTACCTATATTGCTACAGTTTTCTTCTTTTCCTGGATGTTAGGAATGGATCCGATATTCTCCATTTTAAGTGGTGGCGTTATGTTTGGAGCTTTCTTTATGGCAACCGATTACGTGACCTCCCCTATGCTTCCTCAAAGCAAGATTATATATGGATTTGGTTGTGGCTTCTTAAATGTGATGATACGTTTCTTTGCCAATATGCCCGAAGGGACAACTTTCGCTATATTGCTTATGAACGTCATTACACCACTATTGGATAACCGTATCAAAAAACCTGTTGGCTTTGTAAAGGAAAAAGTCTCATGAAACAAAACCAAACTTCTCAAATCATCAAGCTTGGTATCACATTATCTGTGTATTGTATTGTTGCAGCATTTGCTCTTAGCATCACGTACTCTGTTACTTTGCCACAGATCGAGTACCAACAGAGAATTGCTACCGAAGAAAGCATGAAAACTATTTATCCCGACGCTGTATCATTTGACCTTTGTATAGATGACACGGAAAAACCCATGTTCCACAATCAGTCTATAGACGGTTGTATTTCGATTGACTGTATATATGAAGGAGTCGGCCAGGACAATGCCCTTCTTGGATATCTTGTAAAGGGTTCTGTACAAGGATACGGAGGCCCTATCATATTTATATATGGTTTGAATCCTGATCAAACAATACACTCAGTTTCTATCATTGAGCATTCAGAAACTCCTGGTTTAGGTGCTAATGTTACAAAAGAAAATTTTCTAAAACAGTTCCAATCAAAGTCCATATCAGATGCATTTACAGTCAAACAAGATATTACCCCCATTACTGCATCAACCATTACCTCAAGAGCACTGTCTGAAGGCATTAAAAAAAGCGTTTCGTACGTAGTAGACCATATGACGGAGTTATCCTATGAAAACAACTACTAAAAAACTTTTAACAAAAGGACTACTTAAAGAAAATCCTGTTTTTGTCTTAATGCTTGGTTTATGTTCGGTACTAGCTGTTTCAGTGTCTGTAATAAATGCATTGGGTATGACGCTAGCTTTTACGTTTGTGACAGTTTTATCAGAACTAACTATCTCACTTCTTCGTAAGTGGATCCCGAAGAGTCTTCGTATTCCTATTTTTATAGTAGTTATTGCTAGCTTTGTTACCATCTTACAATTCTTGTTACAGGCTTATCTTCCCTCTCTAAATAAAGCTCTTGGTATTTTTATTCCTCTCATCGTAGTGAATTGTATCATTATTGGCCGAATCGAATCTTTTGCTTCAAAAAAACCAGTCTTAGAGTCCGTTTTGGATGGTCTGGGTATTAGTTTAGGATATGGTTTTGCTATTGTATTCATCGCAATCGTTCGTGAAATCCTAGGCAACGGAACCATTTTAGGGTATGCCTTGTTTGGAACCTCTTTTGAACCTGCATTAATGTTCATTCTTCCTCCTGGTGCCTTTTTAGTGATTGGGGTTGAAATCGGTATCATTAATCACTTGTCAAAAAAGCATTCCAGAAAAGAGGTTGCTAAATGAATTTGGTAAACATTCTGATTCAAACAATTTTTTCGCAGAATTTTATTTTCATGCGCTTCTTGGGACTGTGTCCTTTTTTTGGCTTAACCAATGATATGGATTCTTCTATTGGTATGGGCGGAGCTGTCACTTTTGTTACCGTCATGGCTTCGGTGGTAAGTTATTTTGTATACTATTTTGTTCTGATCCCCTTAGGAGTAGAATATCTTCAAACCATCGCCTTTATCTTGACAATTGCCGTGTTTGTCCAATTGGTCGAAATATATCTAAAGAAAATGATTCCCAATCTTTACAAAGTAATGGGCATCTATTTGCCTCTTATTACCACCAATTGCATGATTTTGGGTGTTACCCTTTTGAATATACAAGAAGGATATTCATTGCTTGAAACAATCTTTTTTGCTTTTGGGTCTTCCATTGGTTTTACTCTAGCAATGATACTTATGACAGCTATACGAATCCGAATTTCTGATTCAAATATTCCCTCTTTTTTTAAAGGAGCCCCTATTGTTTTTATTGCTGCTTCCTTTATTGCAATCGCCTTTATGGGTTTGCAAGGGCTAGGTGGTTAGCATGAATTGGACAATCATACTTTCATCTGTTGTTATTCTTTTGGTTCTTGGTTTGTTGTTTGGTTGGATGTTAGGTGTATTTTCCAATGTTTTTTACGTAAAAGAAAACCCTTTAGTCGAAAAGATTAAGGACGTTTTGCCACAAGCAAATTGTGGCGCTTGTGGTTTTTCTGGGTGCAGTTCTTTTGCAGAAGCACTAGCCAATGGTGATGCGCCAATCAACGGATGTGTCGCAGGTGGTCAAGAAACCATTGATGCCCTAGCTCCTATCCTTGGCATCTCACAAAGTTCTACCCAAGCAAGATATGTTGCAGTTATTCTTTGCAAAGGAGGCCAAGAAGAGGCCCTTATAAATGCTGATGCCAAAGGAGCTTCTTCCTGTTTAATGGCACACTATCTTCGTTTAGATGACAAGGTATGTCACTTTGGTTGTTTGGGGTTTGGAGATTGTGTTAAATCATGTCCTTTTGGAGCCTTAACTATGGGGGATAATGGTCTTCCAATTGTACATATGAATTTGTGTACGGGGTGCGGAATATGTGTCGAAAAATGCCCTCGTGACATTATTAAGCTTTTCTCAGATACAAAAAGAGTGCTTTGTTTGTGTAGTAATAGAGATACCGGTTCGTATGTTCGAAAAGCATGCAAAGTGGGGTGTATATCCTGCGGATTATGCGCAAAAAAATGTCCAGAAAAAGCAATCGTGTTTAAAAATAATTTACCTGTTATCGACATTGAAAAATGCACTCTTTGCGGAATTTGTGTTACAATATGTCCAGTACATTCTTTAACATTACGTCAAGCTTTAACGGAGAAAAATGAGTAAGAAAAAAGTACAGTTATTCCAGATGCGATTACTATTGTTTTGTTTTCTTCTAGGAGTTTTCTTTCCCAGTATTTTATTGAGTTATGCTGCAAAACCACAATACTTAACCATTCAAAATCATGGAGAAACTTCTTACGAAAGATGTCTTGTTAGGATTCCATTAGAAAAAGCCCCAAATGGTAGTTATTATCTTGTTGAAGAAGGCAGTGAATCCTCTCAGAAGAATGCCTCGAATGCTATCATAACTACTTCCTTACGTAGTAGCTTGCTAGTTTCAACATCTCTTCAACCTAATCAATCGAAAGTATTCCATATACAAGAGAAAAAAGCATCTGCAATTAACTCCGTTCCGATATCCACTGAAGCAGGAACCTATTTCCACTTTGTCAATTATGAGAATGCACATATTATTTCCTGTGAAAATGACAATCAAATCGACATATACACGGAACATGAACAGCTTCTCGATTCAACCTCATTACAAAAAGGAAAGTCCTACATATTTACCTCTACCAATCCAACCAACATACACATTAAAACAAAAAAACCTGTTTTTGTATATGAAAGCTCTCTTGCAGTTGATTCCATAGCGAATAAAGAATCGGAAGACAGTGATACAACAACATTGTTCGGAAATCAACTCTATTTCTATCATCCGGGACATCTTTGGCTATCTTCATACAAAAAGAATACAACAATTCAAATTGTTGACGAAAACCAGCTTGAAGTAAAAAGTGTAACAGTTCATCCTGAAAAAGGGATGTTTATTGACGACTTACAACCTGGCGTTTACTCGATTATCTCTAGTTCTCCAATTACTGCCCAATTTGGATATGTAGACAACGAAAATTTTTCGTACGTTATAGGAACGCCTACCTCTGTACACGGATTCTGTTTTGGAGATTTACTGTTTTATTCTCCTTATGACAATGCACAAATCAAACTTCAATCTACAAATATAAACGAGACTTTCACTTTACAAAACAAAGGCGATACGAAGCTCGTATCGTTGATCCATAGTTTTAGTCCTATGTTGCCGGAATACACATATTTCACTGCCACCTGCAACGTTCCCTTTCAAGTATTAACATTCTCCTCTGGTAAAAATTTTGGTGGTGAATTTTCTCCAGGTCATCATGGATGTTTTTTGGATTCTGATTTTACCACTATCTCTTCTAGAATTTCCAAAGAATTTTCAAAAGATCAAAAAAGCTTGATTGAGATATATAGCCAGCATCCACATACGAGGGCCATATTTTCAACCAACAATCCAGAAAATGATCAAACAGTTACTTTAAACAAATTCGCTTTATATAACTTCACATCCTCTGATCCATTAGAAAAAGTGACGATCACTTCTGATGAATCTCTCCTTTGCCTACAACTAAACAACTATACGAACAAGGGCCTTTTCTACTATGTACCACCGCTTGCTAATACAGACATTTCGTATTCATTCAGCTCTTCCCCTTCTGATCAAGGAGGACTTTTCACCAATCAGTCAGACGCCAAATTCCAGTATGGCATCTTCTTTTCACTTCCTCGTTGGAGAGCTTTCTTCCTACAAATCCTGAACCCAAGTATGCTACTTTTTACAATCTTCTTTTCTGGCCTTCTCTTATTGCTTCTTATCCTTGGTATTCTGCTTCTTTGCAAACACAAAAAAGAAAAGCTAGCTTCTGATTCTTCTGACTCTTTCAATACTCAATCCTCTTCATTTGCATCCAAATCAAATGAAATTGAAAACGATTTTTCTATTCCCGAAAAGGAAGAATCCTTTTCTTCCATTGAAAAGATACACAAAACACCCGTCAAGCATAAAGTACAAGATAGCGACCAAGAAAATAAGTCCAAAGACAATGAATCCCAACAAGAACCATTTCCAGATACAGAGGATGAAAATGAAACTTCCTCTACAATCCAAGAAGAGACTAAAAAGAAAATACGATTTGATCCGAACACTACCCCTGTGTGGCTTTCTGAAAATCAAGACACAAAACCAGATGAAAAAAAAGAACACATTGATCAAGAAGTGGATGCAAGTAGATCAAAACACCATAAACATCGAAAAGGTTTGCGAATCAATGATCCACACCTCGAAGACTGCGATTTTAAAAAGGATCTCCCAGCGCTTGATACAAATGAAGAAGAGATTTTTACAGAGATTACACATGCAGAAAAACAATCCTCAAAACAGTCCGCCCAAGACGTACAAACAAACTCAACCCGTCCTCGTTCTAAAACACTTGATCAGGAAGACTCTAACAATACAGATGAAGAATCCTCTATATTGAACAAAAAGTCCCACAAAAAAGACCCCCTAGAAAACACGTTTAAACAATCCAAGGAAACCTTAAAAAAGACCCTTACTGATTCTTGTTCTGTAGACGCTGACTACAAATCCAATTCCTGTCAAACCGAAAATAAAATTGAGAAGATTTATCAGGAACCCGTTTCGGAAAAATATAGTAAAGATTCTATGGTATCCTCCATTGAAAATCTCTTTTATACACCCGTTGTGTTCGACCCAGGATCTGCTAATCGCTTATTTATGGAGGGCTATCTCCAAAAGTATTCAAAAGGATTCATTGTTTCTTCCTCTGCTAAGAAATTAAATTCAGCCGTCGTAGCCTTGTTAAAGACAGTAAAGCTGAACCCTAACGATATTGCCAAAGCTTCCACTATGGCTGATGTTTGTGATACTTTTGAGGAAGCAGGAAAAGCTTTCTCCCTTTGTAAAAAGAAAAGAATCAAAGTGTATATCACTTCCTACAAACTCCCCAAGGTATTGCAAGGAATCACTATCTATTCGGTTCAAGATCTTGTTAAACGTTTTCAATCGAAGGATGAATGATTTCATAAAACGTTGCCAATGCTTGTTGATTGTTTTGGTGTTGTTCCTATTTCTTCCTTTTCATGCATGCTCTAAGAAAAAATCACATATGGTACACTCTTGGACAGAAAGAACTTTTTTCGTACTGGACACCTTTCTTACCATCTCTCTTCCACCAAAAGATTTTTCAGATCACATGATCGAAGAAATGATAACAATGGTTCACGATACAGACAAAAAGTTAAATGTTTACACAGTAGGGTCTGATCTATATCGTATTCGACAAAACGCTGGTTACGTTCCTGTTTCAATAGACTCCGAAACTGTTTTTATCCTACAAAAAGCCATTTCTTTTTGCCAACAAACCGATGGTGTATTTGATATTACAGTCGGGCCATTTGTCGATCTTTACCGTTTTCACGATGAACATCATTATGTTCCAACTCAAAAGGAAATTGATGAAACTCGGCCGCTAGTGAATTACAGAGAAATTGTTCTCGATGAAACCAGTAAAACTGTTTTTTTACCCATTAAAGGGATGTATATCGATTTATCGAGTATTTTGAAGGGATATTTGCTAGATAAAATTTCTGATTTTTTCTTACGCAAAGATATACAAAACTTTTATGTTAATTTTGGTGGCAATCTTTCTTTGTCTCTTGAAGAAGCTCTATACATCGGTATTGAAAATCCTTTTCACAAATCCTCCCAAGAAGGTTTTTTCTGTTCCCAGGGTTTTATTTCTACTTCTTCAGCCACCCATCAATTTTTTCACCAAGGCACGAAGAGATACTGTCATATCATTCATCCCTTTACTGGTTCTGCAGAACCCATAATAGGGTCGGCAACAGTAGTTACATGGAGTGGCATTGAGTCTGATTTTTTATCTACCTATTTCTTCTTAGTTGGGGAGCATCCTCAACAAGAAGTGCAAAAACAATATGTTTCGCAATCGTCTATTTTTTTATACACATTAGAAGAAGTATTTACGATATATGCAGAAAATCACTGTCCGTAAACTAACAATTTTCGCTTTATTACTTGGTATAGGAATCATTCTTCATTTTCTTGAAATCTATATCTCTATTCCCGTCGGTGGGTATATGATAAAGCCAGGCATCGCTAATGTTGTTGTTTTGTTCTGCATGTACTTGTGTAGTTTCCAGGATGCGGCGTTTCTTGCTTTAACTAGAGTTCTTCTTTCTGCTTTGTTTGAGCCTTCGATTACTATTATTACTATATGTATATCCCTAGGTGGAGTAGTTCTTAGCCTACTTTGCATGGGAGTAGTCTATGCTATTCGTTCGCAAAATATTGTTATCATAAGCATTGCAGGTGCTATTGCACACAATATTGGTCAACTAATTGTTGTTCTTGTTTTTATTCCTAACAAATATTTACTATACTATGTACCATTACTGATAATTTCTGGTTTTTTTGGTGGCTTAATCACAGGGTGGATTGTTACATTATCGTTACCAAAGATACAACAACCTGTGACATAAACTTTATATATGGAGTGAAACATGATATTTGGTCATTTTGGTAAAGATATTGCTATTGATCTTGGAACAGCAAATACACTTGTATACATAGCTGGCAAAGGAATTATGTTACGCGAACCATCCATTGTTGCCGTACAAAGAGATACGGGAGAAATTATCGCTATCGGAAACGAAGCTAAAAGAATGGCTGGAAGAGTGCCAGAAGCTATTCAAATCATCCGTCCATTAAAAGATGGTGTAATTGCTAACTTTGAAGTAACACAAAAACTTATTGAGTATCTCATTCAAAAAGTAGGCGCTCGAAAGGGTCTTTTAGGCAAGATCCGACCAAGACTTGTCATTGGAATACCCTCGGGAATTACCGAAGTAGAAATGCGAGCAGTCATAGAAGCTGGGTACCAAGCTGGAGCAAAATATGTTGGTTTGGTTCAAGAACCTATGGCAGCTTCTCTAGGAGCAAATCTCCCTGTAAATGAGCCTACGGGTAATATGATTGTTGATATTGGCGGTGGTACGTGTGAAGTAGCTGTTGTTTCACTAAATGGAATTGTTGCAAAGAACTCCATTCGTATTGCTGGTGATGAAATGAATGAAGCGATATTGCAATATCTAAAAAGACAATACAATTTACTAGTAGGGATATATACAGCTGAAGAGATCAAAATTGAGATCGGCACAGCCTATCCCAGTGACGATATCACATCTGCTGAAATTAAAGGAAGAGACTTAATAACAGGTTTACCTAAAACTGTCACTATTACATCTGAGGAAACTCGTATTGCTCTCAATGACGTACTGATAAGTATTATGGAAGCATTAAAAGCAACTTTAGAGATTACTCCACCCGATCTTGCAGCTGATATTATTGATCGAGGGATTTTTTTAGCTGGTGGAGGATCCCTGATTCGAGGAATGGCTCGCTATATATCAGAAGGTACCGGCATATTGGTTTCCAATGCAGAAAATCCTGTATTATGTGTTGCCCTTGGAGCTGGCAAAATTGTAGAAAATCTTGAAAAGCTTATGCCGCTTCTTCTCAAAGTAAAATATTATCGCTAACCAATGGCTACTCCAAAAAAAAGATGGCTCATACTTTTATTCAGCACCATTCTTTTCCTTTTTTTTGGTGTTTTCTGGTCGCTTCACTTATCAAGTTCCTTTTCACGTGTAACACATTCTTTCTCCAGAACAATTCTTATCCCAATAGGCACAACCTTTTCAAAGACAGCGAATGCTATAGGTTCTTTTTTTTCAACAATCACAGAATATCCGTCAATTAACAAGGAGCTAGTTGAATTACGTGTTCAAAATGAAAAATTACACAGCGAAATTGCCATACGCGATGCAATTCAAGAAGAAAACCAAAGACTCTCTTCCTTGTTCCGAATATCCCAGGAGTATGAAAAATTGCTTCCCTGCCATATTCTACTACGCGATCCAACGAACCCTATGAATTTTACTATCAATGCAGGTACTCATCAGGACTTACTAGAGAATAGTGCTATTGTTAGTCCCATTTACGTATCATCCTCAAAAACTCGTTTGCAGTTGATTGGTAGGATTTCTCGAGTAGGTTTCTACGAATCCGATGTTTTATCTCTTTTCGACGAAACATCTCACATAAGTATTCGGAATGTTCGCAACAACACAATTGGTACAATTTCTTTTGACAACGATCTAAACCAACTTTTTGTCAAGTTCTACCAATCCCAGGATTTTCAATCAGGCGATGTTGTTGTTGTGAGTAATTACTCTTCACTACCAAACAATTTAATTGTTGGTATCGTGGATCGAGTAGAACCTTCTTCTTCCATCCATACTATTGCCATTGTGAAACCATCTATCGATGTACATGAACTAACAGAAGTTTTTGCCATCCAATGATCCTTTTTATTTTTGCCCTACTTCAGCTTCTTTGTGTTGTGCTGGACTTGTTTTTTTTCCCTTCTTTTACGCAATCTTTTCATTATTGGATTGATTTGTCCATCATTTCTTGCATAGGAGGGCTTTTAATCTTTGATACTACCTCCCTCTATATCTCTACTCCCTTCCTGTTGATCAAGGCAAGCTTTTTACCATCATCTTTGTTGTTGCTCATCGTTTTGTCCTACTTGTTTTTTATCCTCTTTGTTCTTCTTTTAAGAGCCTTTTTTCAAATTCATATATCCATCGTATTGGTTGTTGTGTTGTTTCTATTGTATCCACTCTATTTGCTACTTCTATCGCGTTTAATTGATATTTCTTTTCTCCAATCAATGATAGCCCAAACAGTTCTCTTTTTTGCGGGAATGTACCCATTTTTACAAATGCTCCATAAGAAGCATCCATCCGTACACCGAAACCACAAAGCTTTACTATGAAAATGGTGCCAGGATATTCTTTTCAGAAAAACATCTCCAAAGATATCCACCCATTTAAAATTGTTCTTTTTTTAGCGTTAGTCTTTATTGTCTTTATCTTCATCCTTCTTAGAATATTTCAAATACAGACCTACCAGCAAGATAAATTCAGCCACTTAGCGATAAACAACTATACTCGTACTATTGCCCTAGAATGTCCTAGAGGTACAATATACGATCGAAATGGAAAGACCCTAGCAAAAGACGTACCAACCTATCACTTGTATGCTTCTCCTCATGAAATTGCTGATATAGACTATCTCGCAGAACTTTTAGATCAGCACATAGGTTTGTCCAAAGAAAAAACGATCACCACCATTCAAGAACTATTCTCCTACTCTGAGGTTCTATTGAAAGAAAACTTATCGTATGAAGAAAAAGTCCGTATTGAAGAAAACGCATTCAAGCTCAAAGGAATTTTTATTAAAGAAGGGTTCCGGCGATTCTACCCTTTCAATACATCTCTTTGTCATGTGATAGGATATACCGGAATGGTTACAAAAGAAGATTTGCAAAATCCCAAACTGGTACGATATAAACCCAATGAAAGAATTGGACAAACGGGAGTTGAAAGATATTATGAAGATCTATTGCACGGCTATCCCGGCATTAATAAACAAACCATAAACGTACTAGGATCAGTTCAAAAAGAAGAGATTGAAAAAGAGATAGTAAAAGGAGAAGATATTTACTTAACAATAGATATCGAACTGCAAAAGAAGGCTGAAGAAGTCTTAAAGGGCCATAGAGGGTGTTTGATTTTAATGGACATTGCTTCGGGAGAAATCCTGACATGTGCTTCAAACCCTGGCTTCGACCCAAACTTTTTTTCAGGACCAAGACCTCTTGAAAAATGGAATCAATGGATTGAAAACCGTTCCTTTTTTAATATTGCTAGCATGGGTCAGTATCCTCCTGGTTCCACTTTCAAACCGTTTGTTGCCTTGTATGGCTTGTCAGAAGAAGTAATAACTTCTACTGAAGAACTACTTTGTGAGGGCTCTCTCCAAATACCAGGGCAAAAAGACAAATACCAGTGCTGGGTATATCCATCCTCTCATGGGTTTATTGCGCTTACCAAAGCAATTCAAGTATCGTGCGATGTATTCTTTTACAAATTAGCTGATCGTTTTAACATAGACCATTTTGTGGATTTTTCCGTGCAATATGGGAAGCTTTCAAAAAAAACTTACATTGATCTTACATATGAAGAAAGTGGCTTCTTGGGAACTCCCGAATGGAAAACCAAATTCAAAGGAATTCCTTGGTATAATGGAGATAGCATGAATTTAGGAATTGGGCAAGGATTATTAACAGTAACTCCTCTTCAAATGACTAGATTATATGCTAAAATTGCTTCATATGGTAAAGACGTAACACCACACTTGTTAAAAAAGACGTTTTCCGGAAGCAGTTTTTTTGATTTGCACACAACCCCCGATGCAGAGACTTCGCCGAAATACATGATTTCAAAAGAGTATTACGATATTGTTTTAGAAGGTATGTACAAAACTACACAATATCCCGGAACAGCTACAGGATTGCGGATACCTTCCTTGAAAATTGCAGCCAAAACAGGAACTGCCCTAGTGGAAGGGCAAAGAGATACACAGCAACATTTATGGATGGGAGCAGTTTTTCCATATGAAAAACCAAATCGAGTTGCATTCCTTATGTTTGAGAACTCATCTTTTGAATTTGCAAGTGAGCTAGCTCCTTTTTTGAAAGATTTTATACTATACTATGATGAACTTTACTAAGCGGAGGTGAAATAAATTGCCCTCAAAAAGAACACCGGACTCTGTTGTAAGCTTTAAAGGGTTTTCTGAAGGCATCCTCATGTCATTGATGCTCCATGAATATGAGTTCGATAAAGTCATCCGAAAAGCAGTATCCATCTACAAAAAGAAGAAAGACTTTTTTGGTTCCAATGTTGATCTTTATGCTACTGGTTTTGATCGAGAGTTAACAGAAGACGAAGGTGGTATGGTACGTAAAATGTTTGACTACTTAATCCAAAAACCTGTTCATACCTACAGAGAAACTCCCCTTGATGCCTCTATACAGTCTTCTTCAACCAACAACCAAGGTACAGCAGCTATCCTTTCTTCAAACCAGGATAGTTCTGTAGACTCCTCCAATCCTAATGAGTTTCTCGTTATTGGAAAAAATGTTCGAGCAGGCGTTGTCGTCCAGTCTCCAGGTAACGTGATCATCTTTGGAGATGTACATTCGGGTGCAAAAGTTATTGCTGGAAAATCCCTGTACGTTTTTGGTACAATCAAAGGGGAAGTAGGCTTTTGTACACATCCTCATTGCAAACAAGCTCTTTTGGCTTGCCAAGAAATGAAAGCGATGCGAATTATTGCAGCAAATCAGTCTCTTGAAAATACAATTTCAACGTTTGGATCTATTTCCATACCTGTTTACATTTATTATAATGAAGGAGAAGTGAGTATCATAAAAATCACACAGGATTAATATGGGACAAATAATTGTTTTCACCTCTGGCAAAGGAGGTGTAGGTAAATCAACATTGGTCGCAAATATTGGAACTGGCATTGCTCTTAAAAAGAAAAGAGTAGTAATCATTGATATGGATATCGGTTTGCGAAATTTAGACATGATTATAGGTCTTGAACGCAAGGTCAAGGCCAATGTTGTCGACCTTACAAAAAACTTGTGCTCCTTAGAAGATGCATTGGTTTTTGACAAAAGAACACACAATTATTTAGCCCTTATAGCTGCCTCCCAAAGTGATTTGAAAAAAGATGTCAATCTCTTTAAATTTCACAAAGTCCTTACCGACCTTGAAGATTCCTTTGATTATATCATTGTTGATTCCCCAGCTGGCATTGAAGAAGGTTTTAATAAATCGATCTTTTTTGCAAAAAAAGCAATTGTAGTCGTGAATCCTGAAATATCATCTATACGTGATGCAGATAGGGTATTGGCCTTGCTTGAAAATCATCGCATCAAAAAAGATATTTTTTTACTCATTAACCGGTATCGTAAAGAATTGAGTCGTCGAAGCTATTATATTTCTGCAGAAGAAATCATCTCTCTTTTAAGCGTTCCATGTATTGGAGTTATCTCGGAAGATGAAAGGATTCTACGACAAAATAATTCTGGCGTACCTTTTGTGTATCAAAGTAATTTTGCAGTTTCAAATGAGATCAAAGAAGTAGTAGACAAAATTGTTGGTAAAAAGAAAACGATCAAGAACAATTCACCCCCTACTAAATCAATATGGGAAAAAATGAAAAAGAATTCTGTATAAGGAGAAAACATGACTTCAAAATTAACAGACCGCTTAAAACGAATCTTGGATGAAGATAGAAAAGTTTTATCCCCTCAGAGTGAAAGAGATCTTCGAAAAAAACTAGCTACAGTTTTAGGACAGTATTTTCCCATTGATAAACGTAAATTGCATATTCGTATTGTACGAACAAACTTTCAAAGTTCCTATGAGTTAACTGCCGATATGCCGATAAAGAAAAGCGAACTCGACAAAGAACAATGAAAATTCTTCAAACAGGGGATTATTTTCTAGGAATACAGAACATGGGAAAAAAAGAAGCATCTCCTTATCTTTTTTCTCAAATCCATGACTATAAAAGATATATTTCTTGTATCACAAAGTATGCAAAATCCAATCAAGTAGATGTGGTTCTTATCATGGGCAACCTATTCTTTTCTTCCCTTCCTGGTGATTATCTTCAATCAATCATCCTTGAACAAATCAAGGAGCTTTCAGAATCCAATATTGATACAGTTGTTCTGAAGGGAAAATACGATCAACCAACCCAAGACTATTCCTTTCTTACATTATTGCAATCCCTTCCTTACAAAACTACCCACATTGTTCAAAAGGACGAATGCGTTGTTCTTAAAAAGAACCAGGAGATTGTCCAGATTATAGCAATACCATATCAAAATAGTTTCGCTGCTGAAACAACTGACGAGTTTTCCCATAGTGAAATTGGAAAAAAGCGTATTGCTAAGCTCCTACCAAAGATTGAACCTGGGTCGTTTTCATTGCTTTTAATGCAGGCTTCCCTATCATTTTTAGAACCTTTTTTCCTAGTACCCGATTTACCTGTATTCAATCCTAAATACCTAAAGACTCTACCGTTTCAATATTTTGCTTTTAGCGGACAACCCTTTAAAAAAGTGGAAAAAATATCGAACAATACGATTTCATGGGTAGGATACGCAGGATCTCTTGGTGAATTTGAGTATGCAGACTCTACAATTGAAAGAGGGTTTCTTGTAATGGATACACAGCAACCATCAAATCCTCCCCAGTTCATACACAATTCAAAGCAGAGGCCAACTGCGCTTATCCGAGTTTATGTCAATTCAGAAAAAGAAGCGATCGAAAAGCTAAATGAAGAGTTTTTACTAAACGATTATCGGGAGCATATCACAAGAATTGTTTTACATACAGATGCAAATCTGTCTTTATCAAAAATCCACAAACACTTCGAAGATCATTGTTTTCATATTCATAGCATCGAGCAGCAGGGCAAACGTTTGTGTTATGTAGGTGATGAAGAGATACTTCCTGTCAGAAAATACATTGACATTTTTTTTGAAGAGAAGCGTTTGTCTTTTCCAGAAGATCTTGAAGAAAACATTGAAAACAATTGTTTATCCTACATCAATAAAGAGTTTTCAACATGAACCCTCTCGAAATAACACTTCACAATTTTCTTTCCTACAAAGGAACTCATCAGTTACATCTACGACATATGTCTTCTATGATTATTACTGGAGACAACGGAGCTGGTAAAAGTTGTCTTCTAGATGCGATCATGTTCTCCCTTTATGGACTAACAAGAACATCTACTAAGAAGCAACGTATTGATTCCCTTGTTCACTTTCAAGAAAAAACTGCCTACACAGAGTTTACATTCCAGCACCAAGGCGTTTGTTACAAGATTACCCGAACAACATCTGCTGAAAATAGTATAGAAATTAAAGAAAAGAAGCGTTCATATTGGAAAAATTTGACACAGGAAAACGACCTGAAAACTCAAAGTACTATTAATAATCTTTTAAAAATGGATGCAAACAGTCTGTTCATGACTACCATTATGAGCTCTTCTTTTCAAAACCAAAAGGAGTTTTTGGAATATTCGGAACACGAAAGATATGAAAAACTAGCTTCCTTTTTGGGATTGCCCATCTTGGAAAATGCCTATATTCAAACTCAAAAAGACCTTGATCATTACAACCTGAGAAGACAAGTGCTAGAAGCCTATATTGAACAAAACAAGCATAAGTTTACACAAAAAAAAGCTTTGCAAAAACTTCTTGATGAAGAGATTGACACAAAAAAGCAACTTGAAATCAAGATTGAAAAAACAAATACTGCAGTTGAGGCTCTTCAAATCGATATTGAAACGATTCGAAAACAGTTGGATAAAAAATCAAACCTTATGGAACAGATACATCAACTGCGCAACTACCAAAACGACCAACGGAAAGAAAAAACAAAATTTCTTGATGCACTTAGTGAAATACAAAAATCTGTTTCCTTACAACACGAGATTGAGAACGGCTACAAACAGTTACTTGATTTGATTCAACAAAATAAAGTTTTTAACGAAAACTTGGAACAACGACAACGTATTGAAGTGCAGATGAATGAGATTCAAAGATGCATTGAACAAGAAGAAATGGAATTAAAAGTAAAACGTAACGAACTTGAACAAAAAGAACTAGAGTTTTCGCAGGAAAAAAGTGTTTTACCAGACTTGAATTTAAGAATGCACGATATACAGTCTAAGCTTAAAGAAATGGAGAAAAAAAGATATCAAATAGAGAAATTGGAGCAGGAGAAAAGTGATATTCAAAATGAAATTTCTTCCTTAACTGAGAAAATTGGGATGCTAAAACAGGAAAAAATAGAACTACTTGAAACATGCAATACAATTTCTAAACAAATAGCAGATTACGAACAACTAATACAAAAAGAAACAACTACTAAAAAGAAGCTTCAAACAATCCGTGAAAACAAAGAGAAAGTGAAGCTCCTTCAAAGCAATGTTGAAATTGAAAAAAATAAGAAGCAAAATCTACAATCGCAAAATGAAAAATTTATTGCTATGGCGGTTCAATTAAAAGAAAAAATTCGTTTTCTGGAGCTTCCCAATAAATCAGAAAATCGTTGTCCTTTATGTGGAACCCCACTCAATAAAGATAAGGAAGCAGATATTCTTTTAAACTATCGTAGAGATCTTGAAATGCGTGAAACAACTCTTGAAAAAAACACCAATACAATTCAGCGAATCTCTACAAAAATTGAAACACTTGAAAGCGACATTCTTGTTCTTTCTGCTGATTTTCATCAGGAAGAAGAACTACAAAATTTGTATCTACGGATACAAGAATGCAAGTCATCCCTAAGCAAAATAACTGAAAATCACTACAGAGCTAAACTCAAAGAATCTAAAATTGAAGAAGAAATTGACAAAACCTCTTACAAAATTGTCAATTTAAAGAGTCGTTTCAAAACAATTGACAAACAATATGTTGACGCCATGTATGTTGTGTCCAACCAGTCGGTTCATGAAAATAATCTGAGCGAACTCCATCGGCAGATTTCTAAAGCATTGGAAGCTGATCAAAAGCTTCCATCTGTAACCAAAGAATTAATTGACATCAAACGACGAATTGAAACAAAGAATTATGCTACCGATCAGTGGAAAAAGATAAATGATCTGAAAATGAAGCTTTACTCCATTCACTATAGTGTACCAGAGCATGAAGCAGTCAAAAACAAAATTAACCAATTAAAATACTTTGAGACTGAGAAAAGAATTATGGATGAAAAGCTTCACGAAAAAAGCAGAATTTTGTCTCATTTAAACGACATTGAAAAAAAACTCGAGCAATTAGACTCAGATATTTCCTCCTTGGTTGAAAGTATTAAAAAAATTACATACCAAAGAAACGACCTTGAAGAAGCTGAAAAAAAATTGAAAGAACGTAATGCTGAAAAAGAATTCTTTCAAAAAGAAAAAGAAGATTTGATTGTTACAATTGCAAAGCATGAACGAGACATGGAAATCTTGTATGAAGTCCAGAAAGAGTTTGAGAAATCGCAACAAGAACTGCAAGAGATTAACACTAAGTCTAAAATAGTAACATATTGCCGACAAGTTTTTTCAAATGAAAATCTTCCTTCCTACATCTTTTATAGAATTTTGCCCCTACTTGAAAGAGACGTCAATAGAATCCTGCGAGGGATTTCAGAAAAATCTCTTCAGATCAAAATCCATCTAAACGAAGAAGACATACCATCAGAACAGTTTTACAGAATTTTTGTTTCCATTTCAAATGCAAACAATGTAATAGAATTTCCATATTTAAGCCAGGGAGAACAATTTAGTATACACATTGCATTTCGACTCGCCTTGTCTCGTTTGTTGTATGAAAGCAAGGCCATTGAATCGTCTTTTTTGTGTATTGATAATGATTTTGGATCTTTGGATTCTTCAAGTAAGCACCAAATCATATACACCATTTTAAAAATCCAAAAAGAATTCCCAAAAATAATAGTCATATCTCATAATAACGAATTTAAAAATTCTTTTGATCAACATTTATTTGTAGAAAAAAAGGCAAATGCATCACAATTTTCATTGTTTTAAATTGACAAAACTGGATTGTTTTTTTTAATGTTCAACGTAATGAATGCTTTAAGTGAAAGCAGGTAACTATCTTGAAAAAAGTAAGCGATGTTGTCATTAACGAAAAACGCTGCAAGCGTTGCGGTATTTGTGTACAAATCTGTCCAAAAAATGTTTTTGCTATTGATTCCACAGGATATGTATTTGTAGAAGATTTACCGTCCTGTATTGGATGTTTATCGTGCCAGGAGCATTGCCCAGATTTAGCCGTTGAGGTACATTTTCATGAGTAAACACAAGGAAATTTTACAAGGTGCTCAAGCTTGCGTTAGAGGTGCTATAAAGGCCGGTATTGGTTTTTTTGCAGGATACCCCATTACGCCGTCTACTGAAATTGCAGAGCTTTTCTCTACCGAACTTGCAAGAGAAGAAGAAATCTTTATCCAAATGGAAGATGAAATTGCCAGTATCACCGCTATCATTGGAGCTTCTCTAGCTGGAAAAAAATCCATGACAGCCACCTCGGGTCCTGGTTTTTCTTTAATGCAAGAAGGACTGGGTTATGCAACGATTGCTGAAGTACCAATTGTTGTTGTAAATGTACAACGCGGTGGACCTTCTACCGGGCTACCCACAAAAGTATCCCAGGGGGACGTAATGCAATCACGATGGGGTACCCATGGTGATCATCCTGCAATTGTGCTCAGCCCATCTTCTGTGCAAGAACTTTACGAAATGACAATTCAAGCTTTTAATATTGCTGAAAAATATCGCAATCCAGTTGTTATTCTTACTACCGAAACCATTGTTCATATGAGAGAAAAAGTAGAAATTGACTCCCAACAAGAAGTAGAAATAGTAAACCGGCTTCTTCCTACACTCAAGCCTGGTGATAAATATTTACCGTACGGCAATTTTTCGGATGATGTCCCTGTCATGGGCACTATTGGCGATGGATACGGAACCAGCGTAACTGGTCTTATTCATATGGAGAATGGTTTTCAAAGTGCCGATTACGAAGTAGCTGATCGACTTGTTCGACGTATTCACAGAAAAATTGAAAAACATACTTCTGATTTGTTTGATGTCGAGATACTAAATCCTGACGCAGAAACGATATTTATTTCATATGGAGTTGCCAGTCGCACAATAAAGTCCTTACTCTATTCAGGCCATCAAGAAATTGGATTGGTTCGCCCAAAAACATTATTCCCTATCGATCCTCAAAAAATACAAGATGCTACAAAACATGCCAAGCGAATCATTGTTAGCGAACTAAACCTTGGTCAATATTTCTACGAGATGCAAAGAATACTGCCAAACAAAAAAATACATCTTATTGAAAAGATCGGTGGAGAATTAATTCCACCAAAAGAAATGCTAAGAAGAATCGAGGAACTCCATGATTAAAGGTGAAAAGTTTCTGAATCCCGATCGATTGCCTACAATATGGTGTGCTGGTTGCGGAAATGGCATTGTACTACATGCAGCAATGGAAACACTAGAAGAAATGGGATGTACAAAAAAAGATGTTGTTTGCATTTCAGGTATCGGATGCTCCTCACGATCTGGAACATATACACAGTTTGACCAAGTCCATACATTGCATGGTCGTGCTATCCCCTTTGCCACAGCAATAAAACTTGCCAGACCTGATAAGAAGATTATTGTGTTTACCGGAGACGGAGATGCAAGTGCAATTGGCGGTAACCACCTTATTCATGCCGCAAGGAGAAATATTGATATTACTGTTGTAGTCTTCAACAACAGCATTTATGGTATGACCGGAGGGCAGGTATCTCCCTTAACTGCTCCTAATAAAAAGGGAACAACAGCACGCTTTGGTAACTTTGAAAATCAATTTGATCTTGTTAAACTTTGCATTGGTGCTGGTGCTACGTATGTTGCACGAACAGGAACTTATTTCTATCGAAACATGAAGAAGTATATGACAAAAGGTTTTGCAAGAAAAGGATTTTCACTCATCGAGATTATCACGCAGTGCCCCGTTTATTATGGTCGCCTAAACGGCACTCCTGATGCATATAAAATGATGTTACAACAAAAAGAACTGTTGCTTTTACAATCAAAATACGATGCATTATCTGAAGAAGAAAAAACGTCGTATTTGCCCATGGGTGAATTTATTGAAGATAATCAACAAATGTCGTACATCGAAAAACGTGAACAACTCTTAAAAAAGGTGAGAGAATCATGAGAAAAGAAATCCGATATTCAGGTTCTGGGGGTCAAGGATTAATTACTGCGACTCGGATTATTGCACGAGCAGCCCTTAGAGACAATAAAATTGCGTTACAATCCCAATCTTATGGCGCAGAAGCTCGTGGTGGTGCCACAAAAAGCGAAGTTATTATTAGTGACAGAGAAATCTTCTTTCCTGAAATCGAAGTACCTGACATTCTTCTTCTAATGACCCAAGAAGCTTACACCAAGTTTGGAACATCTATTAAGGAAGATGGGGTACGTATTTTAGATAGCTTCTTTATTCCTGACTATGATCCAATTTCCAAAGCAGTTACCCATACAGAACCATTTACTGCAATATGTGAAGAAGAGTTTGGAACTCGTATTGTTGCCAACATGATGGCAACAGGCTACATGCTTGGTATTACCAAGGTTATTGAACTGTCTTCCTTCAACCAGGCAATAGGGGATTTCTTTTCTGACAACAAACTCACATTAAATACAAAAGCCGCAAAATATGGATACGAATTGTCCAAAAAAGTTGAACGATAAAAAACTCTATCTATCCAAAAAAATGATTTGTGTGGCATGTCTGTAAAGGGACCATAACGGACATACTATCTTGATAAATTTTCTCAAACCTTCTCCGTGAGAATCTTTTGGGATACATTTTGGATATTTTCTCGAAGCACTACATCCTTTTGAATCATTTTATAAATACAAACGATGTCAAACCTTGCATCATGATACCCTATATCACTGCTTTGATAGAATTCCTTACAGGTTTGCAATGCATCTTCCTCTTGAATGTTCAAATGAAGTAAAGTCTCTGATACTTTTGGCCACTTGTACTCATTGTATAAGCCTGGTAACTTTACAATACTTGTATAGTACTTCATTGTACACCAGGTGGGAATAGTTGTATTTTCTAAAAAGAAGTGTCGCAAAAACTGCATATCAAAATTTACATTGTGGGCAATAGATAATAAGCCTTTAGTAAAAAAGTCGTACTTGATTTCATTAGAATATGTAGTATATGGTTTCGCTCCGAGCTGAGCAAGCTTAGCTTTTGTTAAGCCATGGACTTTTGTTGCCGATAAAGGAATCTCTTCCTGAACTTCAAAATAGAAATTTTTTGCATTGAGAATTCTCCATTTACGGTCCAAGAGAATATAGGCTAACTGTACTGGTTTATCGCATGGAGGACGAAGACCGGTTGTTTCAAAATCAAAAATTGCATACGATGGAGTGTCAAACAAACCAATAACAGAATCATCTTTGAGTCTTTTTTTCTTCATCGATTTCCCCACTATACCCTATAAGGTGCCTTTTGAACTGAACAAATCCACAAAAAAAGCCCCTTCTTTTGTATACAAAGAAGGGGCTTTTTTTCTTATTTAGATAAGTTCAACTAACTCTTCTAAGGTAATTAATTTCACATTTTTTCTATTTCCCACTACTTTACGAAGGTCTTGTGTAAACCCTTTTTTGCTTATGAAGTAATAATGCTTTTGACGAATTCTTGTTTTAAAAGGAACCACTTGGGTGCTTTCAACAAATGATCTGTACATTTGTTTTGTATAGAGTGTTTCGTCAATAAAAATGTCACCGAATATTGCACGGCGATAATCGGTACTCATAATGTCAACATTATGTGCTTCATAATCCCACCACGGGGAGGTTAAAACGGGAGTAAATGGTTCTTCTAGATTGGATAACCATTGTTTGCTGATCTCTACAACAACATGATCAAGGAAGTTGTTGTAGTCATCCCGTAAGTGTTCAACAATGATATCAGGATCTAACATGTGGAGAGCTTCTGGATCAAAATATACATAACGGAACCAGAAATACAAGAACATATCACTGATCATGTATTTACTTTTTCGAGTTACTTTCGGATTTGTACTATTTCCGGGTACTACACGGCCTATTAGTTTCATTTCTCGAAGCCGATCCACAAAAGATGTTAAATTATGGGTTTGCAGATTTAACTGATGAGAAAGATCACCAATCTTTAACTCATGATATGCTAGCACTTGCAAAACAGAATAATATGTGGAAGGTTCATGAAATTCGTAACGTAATACGGAGGTTGGGTCATAAAAAGGAATTCGTTCGGGCGAGATAAAATTCTGCTTCACGTTGTCGAATAAGTCAAGTTTTGGATCGATCCATTCCATATAACGGGAAACACCGCCAGTAATTCCATACAATTCAATTTGTCGTATGGGTTCCATATCTTTATAGTAGTCACGAAATTCTCGGAATGATAAGGGTTTTAGTTCAATCTCGTGGAAGCGATCTTTTGAAAAGGTGGAAAATCGGAAGCTAATAAAATTAGCTTGAGGGAAAGAAGAAGTAATGAAAATAGTAAATGGAGAATTAACAGAGTGTTTTTCTACCAAGGTTAAAATATCCTGAGTGATTTTGTATAAAAAGTGGAAATCATCCCAAACAACGATGAAGTTTTCTTTTTTTGCTAAAGAATAAAGGTTTGATAAGAAGTCTTTCCAAGTAATGTCTGATTCAAAATCGGGGAATTGTCTTCTAACAACACGGATAAAACGGCGTATTTGTACAGGTGGGTGTTGAGATAGACATTTGAAATAGAAACCTTTCTTGTCTTTCAAGAAATTTCTCACCAAATACGTTTTTCCTCCACCAGCCGTACCGTGTAACAAAATCATTCTAAAATTTTGTTCTTCGTATACTTTCTGTAAATAGTCAAACTCTTTTTTGTGGATCATGATGTTACTCCTTGTTCATTATATGAGTTTTATTTTTAATTATTGTAATTAAATTTGCTAAAAAAGAAATAAAAACAGAAAAAAAATGAACTTTTTTCCTGTTTCGCATATTTATAGCAACGGAGATTCATAGTTTGCCTGCCTTGGATCTCCGTTAATGCGATATGCATAATCGGGTATTGTAAAAATTTCTAATTCATAACCATTTTCACCAGAGACCAGAAACAACATCTGGTTATGTTTTGATGTAACAAAAAACACAAGGTTTGTGGGAAGGGTCTCTTCTGATTCGGGAAGGTATCCACCATAGTCAATGGAAGTACCATCTGGTTTAAAAAACAACCAGTAGGGACTATCTTCAATATTCATTCTAATAAGGATGTTTTGATCTGTAGTGTATATACATGAAATTGCAGCATTTGGTATTTGGAATGTAGAGGGGATTGCAACATCTTTCAGTAGAGAGCCAGTTTCAATGGAAACAAATTCAATGCGGATTTTTTGGTCTTGCGATTCAATGAGACGGGTATATATAGCATCTTTCCAAACAGCTTTAAGTTGTGAAAACTCCGATTGATGACTCCAAAGAATTTCACCTGTTTCAGTGTTTAGACAAACAATAGTTGAGAAAGAGATCTCAACTAGAACTCTTTGATGTAAGCTTTCGAGAATTGTGTATTCACATTCCACACCATGCTGTTTAGAAAAATCACCGAGAACTTGATGGAAAGGTGTTTGCCATAAAACATTTCCATGATCTTTATCAAATGCTATAAAGAAATACTGCGATGCTTTTCTATAACTGCACAAAATGGAAGAGGACTGTTCTATGTAAGAGCTCTGAAAACGAACTTCTTGCGGTGATTCATACCGATATTCAGCAAGGATTTCCCCGGTTTGTGGTTCAATGCGGTATGCAAAGGGTTCACCGTTTTCTTGGATAGGGATAAAAATGCTATAATCAGATAAAATGCGGAAATTTCGATAGTATTCTTGCTGGTAGGGTTCATCAGAAAGCTGCAGAATTGCATTGTGTTGCCATGACTTTTCTCCCGTTGAGGGGTGTATCCCAACCAAAGAAGATCCTTCTGTAAAGAGTAGAATCGAAGGTGAAAATCCTAAAAATGAATGGGATTTATCTTCGAGAATCATTGTCCACAGAGCTTTTCCAGTGGTAGCCTGAATACCCTTGACTGTAGCTTGCTGGAGAGAGCTATCAAAAAGCATACGAACAACAATGTCCTCGTTAACAGCAAAATAGTAATCATTTCCACTTGGAGAAATCTCCTGTTTCCAGATTTCCCGGGAATCTCGCTTTGACATACAGAACAAATGAGATTTGTCGCGGCAAAGAAAATAATCAGTGGAAGCTTGTAAAAAAGCTCTGTTATAAAAATAGGATTCTGTCTCAACCATTTCCTGATTTGATAACGCAATTCTTGTAAAACCAGCTTCTCCTGTACTTACAAAGATTTCATTATCATTCCACATACTACCATGTGATGGTGGCCCCATTGTTGATGGATAACGATGAAGAGGTTTGCGCTGCAAAGCAGGACCTTGAAGAGGAGAAAGATGATCTTTTTCTAGTATGTCATCGTTGTTCTGTTCTGCTTCTGAATCCTTTTCACTCGGTTTCTCTTGGGCATTATCAGAGGGGGAATTTTTCTCTTTGTTGGCATTGGATTCTGTGGGTAAATGTGTACCATTCGGAGGGGGATCTTGTTTAACAACATCTTTGCTACAAGAAACCATGCAAAATGAAAAAACCAATAATCCTATACACAAGATGGAAACAAAACTTTTTCTTTTTTTATTGAATATCATGAATATGCAACCAAGACAACTACTTCTATTCTTCAGTAGGAGGGGTAAAGGTACGATTGCTAAGCTCTCTATCAAGCATAAGTAATCCTTTACCATCGCCAGAAACCATTTCAAGTTCTTGTACAATTTTTCCAACATTATCTTCTTCTTCCACTTGTTCGTCTACAAACCAATTTAGCAAAGTCCTGCTGGAGTAATCTTTCTCCTCTTGGGTAAGGGCAACTAAATCATGTATACAGGAAGTAATGTGTTTTTCATGTTCAAGAGATGCTTTAAATGCATCTAATGGCGATTTCCACTCAAAAGTAGGTTCTTTTATGGTGGTAAATCGAACTCTTCCTCCCCTCTGGGTAAGATGAGTAAAAAACTTTTCTGCATGAAACATTTCTTCTTCTGCTTGCACTTTCATCCAATTGGAAAAGCCAGCAAGGCCAATGCTTTCGAAATATGCTCGAATAGCTTGATACAAATAGGCAGAATAGAGTTCTTCATTAATTTGTTGATTAAGAGCATTTTCAACTTTTTTGTTCATATTGTTCTCCTTTCGGTTATAGGGTAACGGACTTTTAGGATGCTTTTAGATCTGTTTTCCACAATCCATGAATATTACAAAAAGCATATACTGTACCTTCTTGTGGTGGGATGTCAAAAGTGACTTCAGCAAGTTCTTGACCGACAACTTCTTTGCGAATCACAAAATCATCCTTTTTGCGGAACTCGATCCATTCAATGTGATGCTTCTCTTCCATTGGATGGGGAACTTCACCGATCTTTACAACAATTTTGTCAGCGTGTTTTTCAACAACGGGTTTGTGTTTTTCGTTGCCCTTGTCTTCTGTTTGTGGAATTCGTTCAACCATTGGTTTGCCGCAACAAATCAAGGGAGCAACTCCTCCTCGAAGTGTTTCTACAACATTGCCACATACTTCACATTCATAAACACTGTCTTTAGTAGCCATAAAATCCTCCAATCATTGCACTACATTTTGCAAAAACAACTCGGCTCGATGAACAACAAATCGATCATTACCATGTTTCAAATGATTTCGAGCCTCTTTTTCTGACAACCACATAAAATCATCATGTTCATTCGTAATAAAACTGATATTCTTTTCTTCTGTAGTACCAAGGAAAAAAACAACATCTTTTACGCAATCAGGAAAAGGACAGTAACTTATTGTTTCTCGAAAACCGGGAATCAATTGAACATCTTGAAAACCAACTTCTTCGTAGACTTCACGCATTGCTGTTTGAATTTCACTCTCTTGATCTTCAACATGTCCTTTAATAAGGCCCCAATAGCGAGAATACAAACGGTATCGTACAAGCAAGTATAATACTCGATTTTGTTCATATCTATAAATAATTGTTCCACAAGATTTTTCAAATCTCATGAATATATTGTATATTGAATTAAATAAAAATAAACCGATTGAGGTGAATGATGAAAACTTATCTATTTAAATTTGTAGCTTGGGTTCTCTTGGTGTGCCTTTTTCTTGTTCCCTCTTATACATATGGATTCAGTGATAAAAATACTACTCCAGCCACAAGTAAGTATCAAAATTTCTCCTTCGAATCCCGTCCTTTCTTTTCTAGCTCTAAACTTGTTCGTGTCATTGTGAAGTGCAAGCAACCCTCCATCGTTGAAAAAAATAGTCGTAATCAAGGATTACCTATAAGTAGCTCCAGTATTATTCATGGCGAAAAGTCCTACAAGGAATGGTTGCAAAGCAAACAACAAGAAATACTAGATACGTTACCTTTAAATGATAGAATACAAGTTCTAGGACAATGGCAAATTGTTTACAATGGATTTGCGTTATCTCTTCCAGAGTATGCTTTACCATATCTCGCAAAAAACCCAAGTGTTATAACAATATATCGTGACAACAAACTATTTTACCCATTGCGAGATGTAACAATAGATACAATACTACGAAACGATGTCCCATTATTAGAACACTACAATAAAGTGATTGTTGAACCAAATCCCGATATCCGCATTGGTATTGTGGACTCAGGAATAGACTATAACCATCCTGATTTTTACCCACCTGGCTTTGCCCAAGATTCATCGAAGATTGCAGGAGGGTGGGATTGTTATTATCCGGAAGAAGATCAAGGAAAAGAAAAACCAGGTGATCCCGATCCAATCGATGATTCTACTTTTACTGGTGGCCACGGTACCCATGTGGCAGGAATTGCTGGTGGTAACAATCCTTCGTCTCTGTCTCTTCATGGTATTTGTCCTGATGCTACTTTATACGCATACAAAGTGTTTCCCTCCAATAAAAGCGGTGGTGCTCCCTCTTATACTCTTATTACGGCATGCGAATATGCAGTTCAAGATCAATGTTCTGTGATCAATTTATCCTTAGGACATCCTGGGGAAAACCCTTCCATAGTGGAAGACAACCCTTATTTTGAAGCCTTCCAAATGACAAAGGCTAGTGGAGTCATGATAGTGGCGGCTGCAGGAAATGGGGGGAGTAGAACAGAATACAATCAATGGCCCATCGATGCTCCTGGTGTTTTTGATTCGGTACTGCAAGTAGCAGCATCTGATGATCGACTAATGCAACCATTTACAATTCATACGCCGGTCAGTCAAAGAACTTTTTTGGGTCAAAATTCACGGTTTTCTCCTCCCTTTACTTCGGAACTTGATGGGCTAGATATTGTATACTGCGGATTTGGTTCTGAAGAGGAATGCAATCAATCCGATCTGAATGGTAAAATTGCTCTTATTCAACGAGGTCCAAAAGACAAGGGAATTACTTTTTTTGAAAAAAACATTAATGCTAAAGAAGCCGGAGCTTTGGCTTGTATCATTTTCAATTATGACGAAAGAAGCTTTAGTCCTTCTCTTACATTAGAAGGCATTGCTGACCCCTATAAGCATAACTTTATCCCTTGCATGATGGTAAGTGCTACATTGCAAAAGCAATTGCAAGATGTAGTGGATGGAATAGGCTATGTTTCGTATCAAGAAACCCAGTCGATGATCGCCTCTTATACATCAGCAGGACCATGTTTTTCAGTTGATGATGGTTTTTTCAAACCTGAAATTACAGCTCCTGGTACTTCCATTTATTCTTCCATTCCAACATTGGATACGAAGGAAACACCACCCCAATGGGGGAAAAAACAGGGTACATCCATGGCTACTCCGGTTATTTCAGGTTGTGCTGCTATTCTTCGGCACATTTATCCCTTTTTAAGCATTGATGAAATTACTGCCTTAATGATGAACACTTCAACGCTTTTACAAAATCCTTTAACAGGGAGCTTCTTTTCATTCTTCTATCAGGGATCTGGTCAAGTGAACCTTGAAGCCGCTATAACAAGTCCACTTCTTGCTACGCCCCATTCGATTATGGTGGGTTCTGAAGAACTAGAAAACCCTATCGAGATTCAATTAAAAAACGTGTCTGATCATTTTGTTTCCGGAACATTAACTACCGAAATACTATCCAATCATAACTATGCAGAATCGTATATTGGTGTTTTTGATAAACCTTTTGTAACCCTTTCTCCACACTCTACAGAAACTGTAAAGTGTTGGTTATATCCTACAGAAACAGAACTTCCACTAGCAGTTGAAGGAGTTGTTTGGATTCGTATTATGCCTAGTGAGGATATGCCAAATCTTGATCTCTCATTGCATATCCCTTTTGTTGTGTCTTCCAAAAGTACCACCATTATACAGCCACCGATATCAGATGTTTCATTATCCTTGAAAACTCTTCACATGGATAAAGAAAACTTTGGGTTTCTTTCTTTTCAGTTGAATTCAGGAACTATTACACGTTCTACTTACATAAAAGAAGATGGGTCAGTACTCCGATCGGTTGATCGAGTTCGAAACTACGCCGATCAAGTGTTCCTTACGATTCATGACGAATATGGAAATAAGATAGACTCCATTTTCTATGGGGATTCAGTTCCTGTTGGTCGCTATGATTATTTTTGGGATGGCTATGACCCCTATCGACAACCGTTTTTACCAAACGGGCGCTATTATTTTACGGTTACAATGCCTAGCATTGAAGAAATTTACGTAACAACCATACAAGAAAATAAAAAAGAGACCCACCGCAAGATTCAAGAACTAAATACGTTCATAAAAAGTGAGTCTATTTCTTTCGAAGTGTTAGAGTCAAATCTCCCTCCTTTTCCTATTTTGGAATTCTGTACACCACAAAAAGTTCGAGACGGAGAAGTTTTTGAAGTAGAAATAAAAGTCCACAATGTTTACGAAGGACTCCTTGATATTACTATTGGTCTAGATTCTTCCCTTCAAATTGTACAAGTGTCTGATAAAGAAGAGGTGTCTATTGAGGTTCAAAAGAGTACAAATTTGATTCGACTCCTGCACAAACAAGCAGCAAGTTCTGATAAGGTAGTATCGTATGTTCAACTCCTCTTGCGCTGTTCAAGTCCAGACGATAAAGACTACGTCCCTTCCTTTGATGTAGAAGGAATTATTCCATATGCCTACAGAATTGAGAAACCAAAAAAGATGATTCACGAAACCATTGTGTCAAAAGATGACTTTTTACTGGGTGATTTCAATAAAAACAATCAAATAGACGAAGAAGACATCCTACTATTGGAGCAAAACTTTGGCAATACTATCCATGATACATCTTGGAATCCCTTGTTTGATTGTTTTCAGGATGGTGTCATAAATATAAAGGATTTATTTCTTCTAGCCAAGCAGAGGGATATCTAAGAACCTGAAGAGAGCCGTTGCTTCTTTTCTCTTATCTCTCTCTTTTTTTGGATTCTTTGCTTAACGGATAAAGAATGCTGGAACAACTGGTTCCGTTCTTTTTGAGAGATTGTACGATATTCTCCAGGTTGCAATGCATCAATTTTTAGGGTTCCAATGGCAACTCTTTTCAGAGTTAAAACTGGATGACCCATGTACAAGAACATGTTTCGTATCTGATGGTTTTTCCCCTCTTCTAAAACAACTTCGTATATTGATGACTCTCTATTCTTTGTTAACATTCTAATATAGGCAGGTTTTGATCGATACCCGTCCATAAAAATTCCTTTTCGTAAACGCTCAATAGCTTTCAGCTCGGGTACGCCTCTTACTCGCACTATATAGGTCTTGGGGATGTGATGTCTAGGGTGTGTGATTTTATTTGCAAAATCACCATCGTTTGTCATGATCACAAGGCCTTCCGAATTGTAATCAAGCCTCCCTACAGGAAAAATGGGAAGGTTTTTTGGAAAAAAATCCATAACTGTTCTTCTTTTTTCGGGATCGGAAGTTGTTGTTACAACTTTTAGAGGTTTATAAAACAAGTAGTAATAAGAAGTGTAGTCAGGTTTTATGACATTTTCTTTGTAGGTAACAACATCGTTTTCCGAATCAATAAGGGCTTCGGGTTGACAAATCATACTACCATTCACAAAAAAGTATCCATTTCGGATTAATTCTTCACATTTTCTTCTTGAACCAATGTTGCAACTCATTACATAGACGTGCAACTTCATTTGTTTTTGCATTTTGCGGAATCTCCTACTTAAGACGGCGTATCACGATATTTTGGACAAAGCTAATACGAACGTTTGCTTAAGATATCTTTAATTTTCATTAACCTTATTGTAGTAGAGCGTTCGTTTTCTTCAAGTTTCGAAGTAATATACTTTACAGTTGCTTCCAACTCTGGGATTAAAACATACTCTAAAGCATTCACACGGCGTTTCGTCATTTCGACAATTTTAGCCACTTCATAAATAGAAAATTCTAGTTCTGCAAGTTTCAATAAATCATCTAATATAAGATCGAATTCCCTAAGTACAATATCAAAGGCAGGATTTAAACCACACTCGTTAAAAACAGGCTTAGAGGGATGACTATGGCGTATGTGGAATTCGGGAAGAACAATATTCATAATATTCTTCTCCGACATAGTAAGTTCGAATTCAGAAGGATAATCCGATACAATATTTCTCATTTCCTCGTCTGTAACTGTTGTACGAAGGACTAAAAACTCTTCTAAAATATGAGGTAATTTGTCTCCAACAATTTTCTCTTGTTTCTCAAACTCTTTTGCAAGTTCAACCAATTCTCTTGCTAGAGCCTCAAGCTTTTCTTTTAGGAGTTTATGACCTCGTTTAGCTGTTTTGTGCCTTTTTCGTATTTCCAACAGCTTCATACGAGTTGGGCTTACTCGTTGTGCCACTATCGTCCACCTTTTTTATAATACTTTTCAATAAACTCGTCTCGAACTCGAGTCATTTCAGATTCAGGTAAAATTTGCAACAACTCCCATCCAAGATCTAGTGTTTCTGTAATTGTTCTATCTTCACGGTTATTCTGCTTCACATAACGTTTCTCAAATTCATCCGCAAACTTGATATAGAGTTGATCAATATCACTTAATGCGCTTTCACCAAGAATTACTGCTAACTCTTGAACTTCGCGTCCATGCGCATAGGCTGAAAAAAGCTGATTCATAAGATTTGCATGATCTTCGCGAGTCTTGTCGGCGCCAATTCCTTTGTCTTTCAATCGGGACAAGGAAGGTAGTACGTCGATTGCAGGATAGTAGCCTTTGGCATACAAGGACCGAGAAACAAAAATCTGTCCTTCCGTAATATATCCAGTCAAATCAGGGATTGGGTGAGTTTTGTCGTCATCTGGCATCGATAAAATGGGCATCATGGTGATAGAACCGCTTTTGTCTTTGATCCGGCCGCATCTCTCATAAATTGTTGCCAGATCGGTGTACATATAACCTGGATATCCTCGTCGTCCTGGAATTTCTTTTCGAGCTGCAGAAACTTCTCGCAATGCTTCGCAATAATTTGTCATATCTGTCAGAATAACAAGTACGTGATACCCTAAATCAAAAGCTAGGTATTCTGCTGTAGTTAAAGCATACTTTGGGACAGCTAAACGTTCAATAACTGGATCGTTTGCAAGGTTAATAAACAGTACCGACCGTTCAATAGCTCCGCTCTCCCGAAGAGAGCTAATAAACTCGTTTGATTCATCAAATGTAACCCCCATAGCCCCAAAAACAACAGCAAATTGATCGCTTTTTTTCAATACTTTAGCTTGGCGTGCTATTTGTAGGGCGAGTTCATTATGAGGTAAGCCGGCACCAGAAAAAATGGGCAATTTTTGTCCTCTAACAAGGGTATTTAGGCCATCAATTCCAGATATACCCGTCTGAATAAACTCAGATGGATAATCTCTCGCATACGGGTTTATAGGTTCTCCAATAGTAGTACGGATTTCTTGAGCAATGATTTCGCCTCCATCGTCAATTGGTTTTCCTAAACCGCTAAAGACACGTCCAATAATGTCAGGAGAAAGTTTGATTTCAGAAGGTTTCCCACTAAAACGAATTCGAGTCGATTCAATGTTTAAGTTTTCCGTTCCCTCAAACATCTGGATAAGGGCTTTGTTTTCTTCAGCTTTTAGTACTTCCCCATGACGAACGGTTCCGTCTGGAAGGTAAATTTCTACCAATTCTCCATAGCTACAACCTTCTAATCCATCCACGATGATAATTGGACCAGCAACATCCGATAGGGTTTTGTATTCTTTAATCATTGGATTCCTCCAGCGAAGAAGTAAGCTTGTCTAAGGCTTCTTTGATTTGGGCAGTAAGGTCACATTTCTGAATATCTTCTTCAGAAATGTATTTCACACGGGCAATCGAACCGCGAACTGGTAAAGCCATGATATCACTTACTTTTAATGTTTTGTGTGTCTTTATTCTAGACAGTGATTCACTGTAGAGAGTAAGAATGTTTTGCACCATATAGAACTGTTTTTTACCGCTGGTAAAGGTATCTATATCATCAAAAGCATTTTGATGAAGGAAATCTTCTCGGATTGACTTGGATATTTCCATAACAAGTTTTTCAGCTTCTGAAAGAGCGTCTGTTCCTACAAGTCTTACGATTTCGTTTAACTCGTTTTCCTTTTGAAGCAGACTCATTGCCTGTATGCGATAGGTAGGCCAAAGCTTATCGATTGTACGTTCAAAGTAAGCATCTGTTAGACTCGAGTACAACGAATAGCTATTCAGCCAGTTAATCGCAGGGAAGTGTCTTGCATAGGCTAAAGAAGCTTCTAGTGACCAAAAGACCTTCACAACTCGAAGCGTTGCTTGCACAACAGGTTCTGATAAGTCACCCCCGGGGGGAGATACTGCACCAATAACAGAAAGGCTTCCTTCGTCACCTCCAAGAGTTTCAACTTTCCCGGATCGTTCATAGAAACCGGCAACTCGAGATGATAAATAGGCTGGATAACCTTCTTCGCCAGGCATTTCTTCTAAGCGACCCGATATCTCTCTCATTGCTTCAGCCCATCTAGATGTAGAATCCGCCATAATAGCAACATTGTATCCCATATCACGAAAGTACTCTGCGATGGTGATGCCACTATACACAGATGCTTCCCTAGCTGCTACAGGCATGTTAGAGGTGTTCGCAATGAGGATGGTTCTTTCCATTAAAGATCGTCCCGTTTTGGGGTCTTTTAAATGAGGAAACTCCATTAATACGTCAGTCATCTCATTTCCACGCTCTCCACAACCAACATAAACAATCATATCGGCAGAAGCCCATTTTGCTAATTGATGCTGAATAACGGTCTTTCCTGATCCAAAGGGTCCTGGTACGCAAGCGGTTCCTCCTTCGGCAACAGGGTAAAACATGTCAATAACGCGTTGTCCTGTTATTAAGGGTTGTGTGGGAACAATACGCTTAGAAAAAGGACGTTTGGTTCGTACAGGCCAAATTTGCATCATGGTAATAGGCTGGATAGAGCCTTCTTCACTTTTCAGGGTAGCAATAGATTCTTGTATTGTAAAGGGGCCTTCTTCGATGGAGTCAATCTCACCAGATAAACCTGGTGGTATCATAATATAATGCTGAATGGTGGGGGTCTCTTGGATCCATCCGATTTTTTCTCCTTCTCGTACTGTATCTCCTCTTTTTTTCAATGGATGAAAATCCCATTTTTTACTGTAAGATAGAGGGTCTACATCAATACCACGCGCAATAAAATCTCCATGTTCCTTATAAATAACATCTAGAGGACGCTGCACGCCATCATAAATGGAACCAATGATACCAGGTCCAAGGGTTACAGATAGAGGAAATCCCGAAGAGGTAACAGGTTCACCTGGTCGAAGTCCTGTCGTTTCCTCGTAACATTGAATATATACAAGGTTTTTGTGAAGCTCAATAATTTCTCCAAAGAGTTTTTCATTTCCAATTCGGACAACCTCCATCATATGAGCTTGAGGTAAATCCTCAGCTACAATAAGAGGGCCAGATATGCTGACAATTCGTCCTTTTTGTTGTTCGTTACTCATGGGATTCTCCTTCAGATTTAACAATATCAATACCAACCGCTCTTCGAATCATGTTGGAGAGCTTTTGAATGGCGGCTGCTCTAGAGCCAGTATTTGTAGGGATCGAAATAACAATAACATGATTCTCTTGAATCAATATCTCGTTTTCAGGGGATATTTGTTGAATAAAAGTTTCGGTGACAATAAAAAAACGATATTTTTTTGCATGAATTTCGTTGCGTAATTCTTGATTGAATTCTTTTTTATTATGTACCGGAATTGTATGAAAAGAAAAAGCAGAAAAAATACGAATAATATCTCTTTCTCCCATAACACAGCCCTTTATTTTATCAGATTGCATGAAGAATGATCTCCTTTAAATTTGTACAGGGCAATTGATATCTTGTACAAATATACAATTTTTTTATCATTTCGATCTCCAAGATGAAGTGCCCAAAATAGGATATCACATAGTTTGGACCAGTATTATCAAACGAAGGTTCTTTGATCAACTTCCAAATTAACTGCCACCAAAATGTTTCGAATCGGAACATAAATGTGAAGTCATAAGCCTTTACGGGGCGCTCCTTTTCAATGTAATCCATCCACAGTGTATGGATCAATTGAATATCCACGGTATTAAAATGATCTTCAAACAATCGATTGATTGCTATTTCGGAAATGTTCCCTCCTGCATAAAAAGTAGGAGATGAGAAGTTGGGTTCATTAACTCTGCGTATTGTTTCAAATATATTGAATCGATCGACAATGTAAGAGGCTAGTTTCACTGTATACTCTGTTCCATTTTTTGCAAGAGAAACAAAACTCATCAGTCTTTTCTGAAAGTTTTCATCTTCTAGAAATGGAAAAATCTCTTCTTGGGAAAAAATGATGGAATGGAGTCTTTCAAGAAAAAAAGAAATATACCTTTCTGGTAAAACAGATGCGATTTCTTCCATTTCTGCAAAATAATAACTCCATAGTGCATTTTCAAAATCTTTTGGATCCATAGTATATGGTATTTTCGAATAACGTGTATTGGATAGATTTTTGAAAACTTCTTCTACTGTAACACTGCGGTACAAAGAGTGTACCACTTCAGAAGAAAGAAAGTGGCTTTCTCGTGATTTCAAAAAGGCAACAAGATATCCATAGTCGTAATCAGGTGCGTGATGTTTTAATACAAGGGTATTATTAGTCATGAAACAATGCATCCCCAATTTCTTTTTGATGTGCCTGTATATAGGTAGACACATCTTCTTCTAAAAGAAAGATGTATTTAATTTTGCCTGATATACAAGAAATACCAGGTTTTAAAGTAGGATCAACACCTTTGAAGTGATAATTTTTGTCGGTCAATCCAATCTCACTAAAAGTTTTTTGGTCAATTGATCCTTTCAGCTCCTTACTGCAATAAATATCGCCGGATGGTGGAAAAGTAGAAACAATCCGTTGTAAAAATGCAGTAGGTTCTTTCTGGACCGATTGTATGTAAGAATCCAAAAGCTGTTGTGTCAAATTCTGGAACACTTCATGACGAATGTGTAATACTTTCTTCTTAAAAAGTGAATCAGCATGAAACTGTACTTGACTTAAAGAGGTTTGATAGGATTGTTCAATATCTTTTAGTCGTTGTTCTCTATCGTTTGATAAAGATTTCATAAACTGTTCTAATTTCTTTTCAATATCCTTTTTAGTCTCTTGGATAAGCTTATTAGCTTCTTGTCTGGCGTGGTTTGTAACAACTTCCTTTAGTTTTTGAATATTCATCTTAAAATATGGATGAACCCTGAATAAATGTTAAAAGCAAGAACCCTCCAACAAAAGCTAAAAGTGCATAGGTTTCTACAAGAGCAGGGAACAAGAGTGCACTACCAGATTTTCCTGGTTGTTTTACTGTTAGGTTAATGGCAGCAGCTGCGCTTTTTCCTTGATAAACTGCAGAAAAGTATAAAACGACTCCAATCAAGATAAAAGCAAAGCAAAGAGCAATTCCAGCAGGTACAGACAAAGTTGATCCAGCGCTCAATCCCATTTGTTGCATGCCTAGAAAGCACAATACAAACCCATATAATCCTTGTGTTGCAGGAAGCGCCATTAATACAAATAGGCGTCCAAAAAGGTCTGGCTTTTCGGACAAAGCACCAGCAGCTTGGCTACCGGAAATGTACAATGCTTTAGCGGAGCCCATTCCACCTAACATCAAGCAAACAAAAAGGCCAAGAATGTTCCATCCATGGCCGGAACTGAAAAAATACGTCTCTAACAACTGCGCAAAAGTCATTGTTTTGCCTCCTTAACGACAAATACATTAGTAAATTTCTGAGAATAGCTATCAAACTCTGCTCCACCATCTTCATAGAATCGTCCAAACATTTCATAAAAAAGCAATCGTACAGGATGAACAAAAGATCCTATGATATTGAGAAGGAAGTTAAATACATTTAAGAAGAGGATCATTAGGGCCATTATCACAATACCTACATAAGGAATGCTCTTAAACATACCTGCAATCAAATTAAAAGACATCGCCATTGAAGAAGTAGCGATCATTAATGCAGCCAATCTGAGATAGGATAGAACGTCTCCGAGAAGAGTAGCAACTCCATAGGAACTCTTAATCCCGTACATGTTCAAGAAACCTTTCACGATTCCTTTAAGGATATTATTCCTACTTTGGATGACTCCACCTACAAAAATCATGAACAAAGATCCTATGCAAATCCATTGCGAATATTGGACAAGACCTTCTGGATAATATCCCGGGGATAAAAACTGCCCCGCGACAAAAACAGCAGAAGGGATGAAAAGAATCCAAGAGAGATTATTCAAAAAGGCTTCTGCATACTGTTTTTCTTTACAACGTTGCAAGAATGACATCATGATAGCAGTACATTGTAAAAAAGCCCCTAGATATATAACTCCTACCATAAGTGCAATGAAGCTTTCGGATGGATTCATAATGCCTACAAAACGTTTCATTTTAACAAAAATGGAGTGGCTAGGTAAATAGGAAATCGAGAATAAATCACCAGCCCATGACTCGGTAATTGCTCCAAATACAAAGGTGAAAAATCCTGCCCAAAAAAACATTTGGAAGAAAGATTTCGTTCCTTTGTCGTACCAATACTTTTTCATGGCAAGGGCACACATCAACATCATGGATAAACCATAAAGACCATCAGCAAAAGCAATACCAAATAAGACAATAAACACGATCCCTACCAAGGCTGTTGGATCAATCAAGCCAAAACGAGGCAACCCATACATTCTGATAAGAAATTCAAAGGGTTGAATAAAAGGATGATTTTTTAGCTTTACAGGAGGATTGTTCGGTTGATTTACTACATCAATATAGAGCAAAGGAAATTGCTCTTCCATCAACTGTACTACACTATTGCTTTGGTCCGCAGGTACAAATCCTTCAATATAGGCAACATCATTGGTTTGAGCAAAATTTTGTAGTCCTTCAGCTCTTCGTATTTTATTCATCGTAAAATCTTTCCAAAGAAGAATCTGAGGAACTTGTTTTCGGTAATCTTCAAGAATATGTTCCCATTTTTGTATATTATCTAGCAGTTTTTGAATCTTTTGATTCAGAATATCCAATTCTTGACACGGTGTTTTTGTAAAATATTGAAAAGGGAACTCTCTAAAACCTGCTCTTTGTAAATAAATCTCAACCTCTTTTTTTGAAAAAGAGGGATATATAACAATAAATCCATGTTGTGTTTCTTTTTTCTGAGAAGGATCCCTAACAGGCACAATGACAGAATTTTTTTGAAGATATTCAAATTGTTGAAGGTCTTCTAATTTTCTACCTTCTGCTTGTAAAAACACAATTTTTGTGCGTTGAAAAGAAAAAATATCAAAAAACGAAAAAGAAAAACTCGAAAAAGGAAGTAACTGAGACTGTAGCTTTCTTACATTGTTAAGATCCTCTTTTGCTTTTTTGTAAAGGCCCCAAAGAGACATAATTTCCTTATACGTTTCGTGGAAGATCCCTTGTTCTTGTAACTTTTTAATCTCAATAGTAGAAAAAATGGGCTTTTTAGGGATAAAGTTTTCGATGAAGCTCTTTTTTTCAGGATGCAATGTATCAAAAATGGAAACAACTTCCGATGCTTTTCGTATATCTTCTTCTAAGGAGCGAATCTCTTCTTTATTAGGATGAAGTGGTTTACTAAAAGGGGAAACATTTCGCAAATGAACAATGCCTTTACTGTACAACGCATTACGAAAAAGATGTATATCACCTTTAGGTACTACAAACCGTAGTAGATGAAGTTTTTCAACGGCCATCCTAACGATACCCTACACTTTTCAAAAACGTAGTAACGATAGTGGGTAGCTGTTCCTCATATTCAAGCATAGCTTTGTGTTGTATCTTTTCAAAAGACTGTTCTGATTGAATCTGCAATTGCACCCTTACCTGTTCTACTTTTTTTTGGTTTTGTGCCTGTATATCATCCCATTCTTTTTTTGCTTTATTCTTAATTTGTTCTTTTTCATCTTCGAACTTTTGGTTCAGATTCATGCATTCTTTTTTGGCAGTAGCAACAAGATGAGAAGACTCTTGTTCATATTTCTTTATGGTTTCAAACAATTCAGTGCTCAAAATTATGTACCTTTCTACATAGTATACCGGGTTGCCTTACTATGAGGTGATAACTTCCACCATTTCGTTTTCATCAATACCTTGCACAACAGCTCCATCATATTTCATTTGAGTTAGCATTTCGATAGCATTTTGCGTAATGATTTCGCCAGGACATATATAAGGAATTCCAGGTGGGTAGGGTGCAATGATTCGTTTTGAAATCTGACCATCGGCATTTTTAAAAGGTATTTGTTCGTAATTTTCATTAAATGCTTCAGAGGGAGTATATACTTGGAAAGGAATCTGAGGGATACGAATAAACTCTTTCAAATTTGTTTTACCTTTGTTTTCTGATAACCATCTGGTTGCTTTTACAAGGTGGTCAATGTCTTCTTTTGTACTGCCTCCTGTAATGAAACAAAGGATATTGTTTAAAGCTGCTAATTCAATTTCAATGTTAAACTGATGATTCAAAAGATGCTCAACTTCGAAGCCAGAATATTTCATCGAATTGGTCAAAATGCTTACCTTGGTCGAATCCCATTCAACAACCCCATATTTCCCAACAACAGTTTCATCAATAAGCTGTAGATCGGGAATCTTCACCAATTCATCTCGAGCATACGAAGCAATATCCATCGCTTTTGTCCAAAGATCCATACCGTGCTGAGACATCATTTTTCTACTTGCTTCAATGGACATCATTAACAAGTAATTTGGAGAAGAGGATTGTAGCATAGAAAGAACAGACGTAAGTCGATCCAAATCAATTCGATTTCCATTTACATGCAACAGGGCAGTTTGAGTTAGTGCAGGTAGAGATTTATGTGTAGACTGCGTAATCATATCAGCTCCTCGATCAATAGAGGAGGTTGGTAAATCAGGATGGAATGGAAAGTGCGCACCATGAGCTTCGTCAACTAAAACAATGATATCGTTTTCGTGTGCGATACGGATAAGCTCCATCATATTCTGAGCCATGCCATAATAATTGGGAGATGTAAGTAAAACTGCTTTAGCATCCGGGTTTTCATCTATAGTTTTTTGCAATGTCTCGGGCAATACCCCTGCAAGTATTTGGTACTCAGGAATCATTTCTGGTTGAATCCATACAGGCGTAATATTGCCTAGTGTAATTCCAGCAATTGCACAACGGTGAGAGTTGCGCTGAACAATCAATTTTTCACCAGGCTTCACACTTGACATAATCATGGACATAACACCAACAGTACTTCCATTCACAAGATAGAACACTTGTTCAGATCCAAAGGCTGCAGCTGTTAATTCCTGCGAAGCTTTTAGTACACCTTCAGCCTTATGAAGATAGTCTACTCCATCAACTTCTGTTAAATCATATAAAAATGCATTTTTTCCTAAAAGAGCTTCTATTTGATCCGGTATTAATCGAGATCGAGCATGTCCGGGCATATGAAAAGCTGTTCGGTTTTTATCAACATATCCTTTGACAGCGTCAATAAAAGGTGTATCCAAATGAGAATACTTTGTCATTTTTTTAATGCCTCTCTTAAAATAGTATTTAAAAGCGTAGGATTGCCCTTCCCCTTGGTTTCTTTCATACAGGATCCCATAAACATGCCAAACAATTTTTCTTCTCCACTACAATATCGTTCAAGCTCTTTAGGATGATCGCGGATTACTTTCTCTACAATTTCTTGCAAATATTTTTCATCTGTTACTTGCGACAATCCTTGTTCACTCACAATATCTTGTGGATTTTTTCCTGTATCAATAATGTGGGGAATCAAATCCTTAGCAATTTTACCTGAAATCGTACCATTTTGAATAAGTAGTAACAATTTTTGTAAATTTTTTGGTGTTAACCCAATGTCAAATATTGTACAGTTCCTATCGTTCATTATTTTCATCAACTCGGAAGAAATCCAATTAAAAACAATTTTTGGATAGGGAAAATCTTGTATACATTCATCAAAATATTGCAGCATATCTGGAGAAGAGGTAAGCAATTGTGCTTCATAGTCAGAAAGAGAGTAAGAAGAAACCAACCGTTGAAATGCTTCGCCAGGTAGTTCTGGAATTGTACTTCTAGCATGATCTATCATTTCCTCTGTAAGGACTAAGGACCGTAAATCTGGTTCCGGAAAATAGCGGTAATCAGACTTATTATCTTTCACCCTCATCGTAATGGTTTTTGATTCTTCCTCAATCCAGGTTCGTGTTTCTGAAAGAATGGGACGGTTGTTTTGTAAGCATTCTTCCTGTCTTTTTACTTCATATTGTATTGATCGCATAACTGAGCGAAAAGAATTCAAGTTTTTTACTTCAACTTTTTGTCCCAACACAGTATCAGAATCACTAATGGAAACATTGACATCGCAACGCAATGCACCTTCTTCCATTTTGCCAGTTGAAATCCCTAGGTATGAAATGGTCTGCTTTAATTTTTCTAAGAATACTCCTGCTTCTTCATGAGAGTGCATACAGGGACGGGTAACAATTTCAAGCAACGGAACTCCAGCTCGATTAAAGTCAATATATGTCTGGTGGTTTCCGTTTCCATGGATCATTTTTGCAGAATCCTCTTCGATATGAATTCTTTCCAATTGGACCGTTTGCTGCTCATTAATTTTTATGAAACCCCCTTGTATGATGGGAATGGTATCCTGTGTTATTTGGTATCCCTTTGGCAAATCTGGATAGAAATAATTCTTTCTTGAAAAGTCAGAAACCATTTCGATGTTTCCATGTAAAGCAATACCTAAGGTAATGGCCATCTCAACAGCTCTTTTGTTAGGAACAGGCAAGGCTCCTGGATACCCCATGCAAACGGGACAAATATTTGTATTCGGAGGATCGCCAAAGCTAGCTTTGCATCGACAAAACATCTTTGTTTGAGTAAGGAGTTGAATGTGAATCTCTAACCCAATAGTAGGTTTTGTCATGATACCTCCTCCTCAATATAGCGTGCGATTTTCCAAAGAAGTTTTTCTGAAAATCGTGGTCCAATTATCTGAATTCCTGCCGAAAAGCCTTCTTCGTTTGGTCCCACTGGAATCGACACCGAAGGTACTCCAGCAATGGAAGAAGGAATGGTTAAATAGTCAGAGTAATACATATCTAAAGGATCTTTTCTTTCACCAAATTTAAAGGGCATTTTTAAGGCCGTTGGCATAATTATAAAAGAACATTGCGCAAAAATAGACTCCAGTTCTTGCGTTACCAATTCTTTTGCATACAGAGCTTGCTTATAATAGTTTCCGGCAAATTCGTTTGAAAGGATATAGGTCCCTAGTAAAATTCGGCGTTTGACTTCTGTTCCGAACCCTTCCGTTCGAGTACGAATATAGGACTCCTCTGATGAAATACCTTTTCGCTGAAGACCAAAACGGACTCCGTCAAAGCGGGATAGATTCGAAGAAGCTTCTGAATCTGCAATAACATGATAAGTAGCCATAGCACAGTCAAGCTTGTTCAAATAAAAAGAAGAGGACCTGTAAGACTGGGATAAGAAATGGTAAACTCTATCATACATTTTCTTCACAAATGGATCGATATTCATCTCTTCCATGTTTGATATAACACCGAAGCAATTGATTGTAGGAACATCTGGAAGATCGTCCCACTCCATTTTCTCAGACGTTGAATCATTGCTATCGTAGCCAGAAATACATTTCAAGAGATGAAAGGCATCGTCTACACAAGTACCCATTGTACCAACTTGGTCAAGCGTAGAACAAAAAGAAGTCATTCCATATCTGGAAACAAAACCATACGTGGGTCGTATACCGACTAATCCACAAAAACTTGCTGGTTGTCTGACAGATCCACCTGTATCGGTTCCTAAAGAAATAGGACAAAAACCAGCTTTTACTGCAGCTGCTGAACCACCTGATGAACCACCTGGGGTATAGGAGTGATGGATAGGATTCTTTGTTGGAAAAAAGGAAGAAAACTCTGTGGAAGATCCCATGGCGAATTCATCCATATTGGTTTTACCTATCACATAAGCACCCAGCTTCTTCATTTTCTCAATGACGGTAGCATCATACACCGAGATGTGATTTTGCAAAATTTTTGAAGCAGCAGTAGTTTCCGTTCCTTTCACATTAATATTGTCTTTTACTGCTACAGGAATGCCTAAAAGAGGGTATCGAGAAAGGAGTTCTTGTGTAATTGGGGAAGCAAACATTTTTGTCTCTAGCATGGACTCCTTTTCGCAAACATAAAGAAAAGAGTGAATCAATTCATCGTTTTGATGAATATGCCCTAGCAGCTCCTCTAACAAAGAACTTGGAGTTTTATCCTGAGATACATACGCTTGATGAATAGATTTGATCGTATTGTGGTGCATCATTTTTTGGTTCCCTGAAACTTCATAACAGGACATACAACAGCATGGCCCTCTACGGTTGGAACATTCTGGAGTATTTCATCAACGGAAGGAAACTCTTGAGGAACATCGTCCTCTACTAGATTAGCGCGCCTAGAAAAAGCGTCCTTCATGGTCGTATGGGTAGATATCTGATCGAATAAATCAGCAATTTTGTTTAACTGGGCCAATATTTGATTTGCTTCGTCTTGCGTAAGAGCAATGGATGACATTTTACACAATAAGTCTAAAGCATGTTGATCTATTTTTCTTTCTTTATTTTCCACAAAGCATCACCGCGTCGCGAGCTATCATGATTTCTTCATTGGTAAAGATAATATATACTTTTACTGGTGAAGAATCCGTTGAAATCTCACGAGTAACTCGGGCATGTGGAAAGTTTCGATCATCATCTAACTCAATTCCAAAAATGTCCATGTTTTTCATACTACATTCGCGAACTTCCTCTGTGTTCTCTCCAACGCCACCACAGAAAACAACTGCATCTAAGCCATTCATTTCTGCAGCATATGCTCCTACATATTTTTTCACTTGGTAGGAGAGGATATCCAAAGACAAAAGGCATCTTTTATGGTTTTCTTTTGCTTTCTCAGTAACATCTCGCAGATCTGATGACAAACCTGTGACACCTAAAAAACCTGATTGTTTATTCATCAGATCATCCACTTCGTCAATACTCATCGAATAGTTTTTTTGAAGGTACAAAGGTATAAAGGGATCAATATCACCACATCGGGTTCCCATTTCTACTCCAGCAAGAGGGGTAAAACCCATGGTTGTATCAAAGGATTTTCCATTCTTTACAGCACATATTGAACTACCATTTCCTAAATGACACGTCACAATTTTCAGTTCATTAAGGGGTCTCTTCAAGAGTTTTGCACATTCATTTGCAACAAACCGATGAGAAGTGCCGTGGAAACCATACCGTCGAATTTTTCTATCTTCATAAAGCTCATAGGGCAAGGGATATATATAGTTTTGCTGAGGAATTGTTTGATGAAATGCAGTATCAAATACAGCCACCTGGGGTGTTTTTGGCATTTTGTTGATGCAGGCCCTTATTCCTTGAAGATTAGCGGGATTGTGGAGCGGTGCTAAGGGGATGCAATTTTCAATTTCATCCAAAACATGCTGTTCAATAACAACGGAGGCTTCAAAATTCTCTCCGCCATGAACAACTCTATGACCTACTGCCTCTATTTCGTCTACACTTTTTATGACACCATATTCGTCGTCAGAAAGATACTGAAATAATAAGTCCAATCCATCTGTATGAGTTGGTATGGGGGGCGAAATCTTCAGTTCTTTTCCCGTTGCATTCTTGTACTTAAACCCACCCTCTTTCATTCCTATACGTTCCACTATACCACTCGCCAACTCATTTTCAGTCTCCATCGCATACAATTTGTATTTGATGGAAGAACTGCCACAATTTAAAACCAGTACCTTCATGAAAGCCTCCAAATAAAAAAATAAAACAAATAAATTGTACATATTTAAATGCAAAAATTTAGTGTTATTTCGTAACACTTTCGTTACCGTTTTGTTTAGATATTTCTATGAAGGCTTTTCTCAGGTATAATAGTAAAAACCATTTTCATTCAAAGGAGGAAGATTCATGACTGCACCTATACATAAATTGTCCATAGGATCAAAAGCACCTGATTTTCAGTTGCCAAACCAAGATGATGAAGTCGTATCATTGAAAAGTTTCAGTGGAAAATGGCTTGTTTTGTTTTTTTACCCGCGAGACAATACGCCTTCTTGTGTCCGTTTTATTAGACACTTTACTGAACGTATTGATCACTTTGATGCATTGGGAGCAAAAATTGTTGGTATAAGCAGAAACTCTGTGAAAAGTCATATAAATTTTATTCAGAAACATTCGTTCAAGGACATATTATTATTGAGTGATACGGAAAGAGATGCCATTAAGAAATACAATGCATGGGGCGTAAAAAGAACGGATGATGCAAAATGTGTCGGCGTTAAAAGAACAACCTATATTATTGATCCAAAGGGAATCATTCGATATCATTCCACAGATGTGAGAATTGCAACACACGCTGAAGAAATCTTGGATGTACTAAAGGGTTTGCATGAAGGAGACCAGCCTACCACTCCAAATGAGTAAACAACATCCTACGTTTCCCAATTTTTTCTTTGAGACATTTCAAGGTGACATTTTTACAAACAACTCTCTTGAGAAATGTTATTGTGTGGCGTTCGTTCTTGTATCACTGTTCTCAAAAAAAGATCAGCATCGCATTTGGTTATACAAAGATTTGTATGAGGATATTTGCCATAACGAACCGTCTTTAACAAATCGTTTGAAATTTGTAGCTCTTAGTGCTGATACTCCTTCCTCGATGAAAAAACTAAAAGGAGAGGTGTTTGATTTTTTCCCTATCCTTTCTATTCCGGATAAAAAATTATTCGAACAAATTCATGCACTTCGCACCTTTTCTTTTTTTAACATAAAAGCCTCCGAACCTGCTAGAAAAACATTTTTACTAGACCCCAATCGGGTTATTCTATGGACCTGGGAAAGCGAAGAACTACCCTCCATGGATAATCTTCTCCATCTACTTTCCGCCAATCAGTAATTTTGGTCAATTCCTTTTCATGAAGAAAAAGTCACTTTTTTTTCATTTTTTTTCATTTCTCCCAAAAAATTGGGTACATTTTCATTGAGGAGAGAACTATGTTTCGAAAAAAGAAAACAGCTATTGATGTAATTGATGCAACTGGTTCTTATATAGAGAACATTAATAATGATTATGCAGAATTGTTACTTCTACATAAAGAAGCCATTGAGGCTAATCGATCGTTAATGAAAGAGATTCAACACATTCGATTCAGTGCAGATAAAGATCGTGAAAATGCCAAGTGTTCTTTGGTTGCAAGTATTTCTTCCCATCTGCTTAATGTATATGACAATCTCACTCGCATTCACAAAGCCTCCGAAACAACGGGTAATATTGAATCCATTCACAAAGGTATTGAGATGATCATGAAAGAAGTCACCAAATCTATCCAAGAAATGAATCTGGTTTCTCTTTCCTGCATCGGAAAACCGTTTGACCCTAATACCCAAGAAATTGGAGGAATGGTATCATTGGATTCCTTTGGGGATAATGTTGTAGTTGAAGAATTACGAACAGGATATGAGTTTAATGGTAAAATTATACGCCCCTCTTTGGTTATTGTTAATAAAAAGCCACATTCCCATCCCTCGCAAAAAGATGCTAAGGTTGGGAATAATAATGATATAGAAAACGTCTCACAATAGGAGGATATAATATGTCTAAAATAATTGGAATTGACCTTGGAACCTCAAATTCCGCTGCTGCTGTTATGATTGGTGGCAAACCAACCATCGTGCCAGCTGCTGAAGGTACTAGTGTTGGGGGTAAAACAACCCCCTCTTACGTTTCCTTTACAAAAGATGGTCAAATGTTAGTTGGAGAACCAGCTCGTAGACAAGCTGCGTTGAATTCTGAAGGTACTATTACTGGCATTAAACGACTAATGGGAACGAAAGAAAAAGTTACAGTGCATGGAAAAGAATACACACCCCAACAAATCTCTGCCTTCATTTTGCAAAAAATTAAAAAAGATGCAGAAGCCTACTTAGGGGAAGCCATTTCTCAAGCTGTTATCACTGTACCTGCTTATTTTAATGACGACCAGCGACAAGCAACAAAAGACGCTGGCTCGATTGCAGGCCTTGAAGTAAAACGATTAGTAAATGAACCAACAGCAGCTGCTTTTGCATATGGTTTGGATAAAGCAGATGTCAACATGAAAATTATGGTTGTAGACTTAGGTGGAGGAACTCTGGATGTCACCATCATGGATTTTGGTGGTGGTGTTTTTGAAGTATCTTCTACTTCTGGAGATACAAACCTAGGCGGAACAGATATGGACAAAGCATTGTTTGATTATGTCTGTGATCAGTTTCAAAAAGATACAGGTATTGATTTACGTAAAGACAAATCAAACCATTATAGATTATACGAAGCTGTGGAGAAGGCAAAAATAGAACTGTCTACAACACTCGAAACCGATATTAACCTCCCCTTCATTACGGTAGATGCAAACAACACCCCTCAACATCTCAATATCAAAATTACCCGTTCGAAACTCGAGCAGCTAGTAAAACCAATCGTCGACAAAATCAAAGGACCCATGGAACAAGCCTTAAAAGATGGCGACTTCACCCCGCAAAATATTGATAAAATCATACTCGTTGGAGGTCCTACAAGAATGCCCATCGTGCAAAAGATTATTGAAGATTATATGGGCAAGAAAATTGAACGAGGCATTGATCCAATGGAATGTGTAGCGATGGGTGCTGCCATCCAGGGTGGAATTATTACAGGAGATGTAAAAAATGTTGTTTTGGTCGATGTTACGCCACTCTCTCTAGGTATTGAAACTCTCGGTGGTATTTGCACCAAAATGATCGACAGAAATTCTTCTGTTCCTATTTCGAAATCACAAATCTTTTCCACTGCTGCTGACAACCAGAGCAGTGTAGAGGTCCACGTTTTACAAGGAGAACGAACGATGGCTACAGACAATGTATCCTTGGGTCGTTTTATTTTAGATGGTATACCTCCAGCACCTAGAGGCTTACCTCAAATTGAAGTTACTTTTTCCATTGATGCAAACGGCATTTTAACTGTAAAAGCAAAAGATAAAGCTACCAATAAAGAACAACATATTACTATCACCAATGCCAACAAACTTACCGATGAAGAAATTGATAAGATGAAAAAAGAAGCAGAAAAGTTTTCTGATCAAGATAAAAAGAGAGCAGAATCGATTGAAGTTCGAAACAAGGCCGATTCTCTTGTTTACTCTGCAAGAAAGAGTATGAAAGACCTAGAAGAAAAAGCAGATCCAACAGATCTCAAAGCAGCCAATGATAAGATTGATGAGCTTGAGAAAGCATTAAAGGAAGACAAAGATACTGAAGAAATCAACCAATTGATGGATGAAGTTTCCAACCTAATTGGAAAAGTTGGTGAAAAGATTTATCAACAAGAAGCTGCAGATGCTTCTGCTGCTGACCAATCTTCCGAAGGCACTCCAAGTGAAGATTCAACAGATTCCGAGGACCCAAAAGACACTGCTGAAGGACAAGCAAAAGAAATCTAAAAAAGAATTGTAGGTAACAACATTGGCAAATAAAGATTTTTATGAAATATTAGAGGTGGATCGCAATGCCACCTCTAATGAAATAAAGAGTGCCTATCGAAGATTAGTCATGAAGTATCACCCGGATGTTAATAAGGATGCAGATGCTACTCAAAAAATGACGGAAATCAACGAAGCATATGACGTACTCAGTGATCCAAAAAAAAACAGAAATACGATATGTACGGCGCAGCGGGTCTCCACGAAACCCCTGGTTCAGGAAGCTATGGAGAAGGTTCTTCTTCAAACATGAATGACTTTTTCCGACAATCTGGGTTTTCTGGTTCAGGTAGCATTTTCGATGACATATTCAGTGCCTTTGGTGGTGGTGCCCGTCAGCAATATCGTGCAAAACCTATGGGTCGGCCTGGGAGCAATATTCTTTTTACCACAGATGTCACCTTCAAAGAAGCCATACAAGGCAAGAAAATAAAGATAAGCCTTGAACGTTTTGTTGTTTGCGATTCTTGTGGTGGTTCAGGTGCCAAGAAAGGTACTGCCCCAACTACCTGTTCAACCTGCAAAGGCAGTGGCTATATCCAGCAACAACAGCAAAGCTTCTTCGGTGTCGTGAATTCGATCTCCGAATGTCCCACGTGTGAAGGTACTGGAAAAGTTATTAAAGAAAAATGTCCTGCTTGCAAAGGTTTTGGACGCGTACGTAAAGAATCCACTATAGAACTCGATATCCCCCCTTCTATTCCAGAGGGAACAAAAATACGATATCCTGGCTATGGCAATGCTGGAATTAATGGTGGGTCTGTTGCTGATCTAATTGTAACCGTGCGGTATAAGTCAGATTCCCGATTTAAGAAAGATGGATCCAAACTCCTCTTCAGCTGTCATGTTCCTTTTACAAAAGCAATTTTGGGCACAACCGTAACCATCCCTACCATTGAAGGTTCTGAAAAAATGAAAATCTTGCCAGGGACTCCGTCTGGAGAAGAGGTTGTATTGAAAGGAAAAGGGTTACCTAATCGAAGAAATCGCCGAGATGACCTTGTTGTTACTATTATTGTTGACATCCCAGCAGCAAAAGTACTCAATAAAAATCAAAGAAAAGCATTGGAAGACATCGATCTGACATTGTCAAAAAAATAACCTACTTCCAATAAAGAGAAAAGTAGAGCTAAAGAATACTTGGTAAAACGTATTCTTTAGCTCTACTTTTCTACGATCGTATCCAAATGGAAGTAAAATTCTTCATTCACTCGTTCAAACATCATCGTTGTTACTTTCTTTTTGTGCTCTTGCGAATAATCAAATACACCCCCCAAAAGGTGGTCTTGGGATGTAAAAAAAAGATACCACACAACCGGTTCTTTTCCTTTCCAAGTGCACTGTATAGCAGTTTCATAATCCGAACGATTCCAAAACTTGGATACAGTTTCTGATGCCTCAATATCCTCTTTCGTCATCTTCACTATTTGAGAAGGTTCTTTACTGACAATCATGCTTTTCATAAAATCTGCTGGCGCGTGAATCAAATGTAAAGATGCTGACTCTTCGTCAATAGTAATCCATCCTTCTTGAGCTGACTGATGATAGTAAATAGTACCTTTTGATAGGTATGCTTCACGTTTTTCCAACGGAAAACCCAAAGAGTCATCTTGGACAAATTTGAATCGAACATCGTTTTCATGATTTTTTTCAAGAAGAATGTATTCCTGTTTTTCAAGTACATCGACAGCATACACATAATTCGTAACACGAAACGAATAGGATAAAAACGTCTCTACAGATCGAATCGCATTGGAGTAAAACAGGGTAAAAATAGCAGGATTGTTAATCATCTCGTTGATCAATGTTTGTGTGTTAGTATAAGATCCATCATCCGATGCAATAGGATTCTCTTGTATCCATTGAATTAGCGTAGCTAGATTGGCTACTCTCTTAAGATTCCACCGTTTATTTTTTCCTTTTTGTAGGATAAGGTGAATATAGAAAACACATTGATTGTTTTGATCGTTGAAAGGGATATAAGCAATAGCTGAAGTTCGGGTGTGGGTCAATTTCGCATTGATAGGTTTAAAATCGGTATACAGGTTATGAAGTGCAAGATATTGCATTAAAGATCGATAAGAACCATTAACATTACCTAAAAAGTAATCGTTTTTGGATACAATGTCACGAATAAGCTTTTCGTAAAAAAGAGAATGATCCGTAATAGATGTATCATTTTGTGGGAAAACTTCGTCTAAAAAAGGGTATGTTTGGCCTTGGAGCTGCTGAATAATGTCCAACTCCTTGGAAAGAAGAATCGATAAGGAATTCACATCACAAACGGATTGAAACTGTTGATAATCCCTCTTTTCTAGTGCTGACTTCATGACATACACTGCATAATGGGGAGATGTAAGCCACCAAAGATAAGAAAAACTCAAAAAAACAAAGACGAAAAGCAAGATAAACCAACCATTAACACGAAATAAAGACATTCTCATTCGGTCTTTTGCGTACCACATCATTTTTTTCATATTACTTTTCTTTTTTTACCATTATAGGTAAAATTTACATATGTATCTATATTTTAGCTATGGCGTCGAAATGGTTCCTCATTTTATGCATAGTATATGCCCAAAAGCTGTAATGTATTGTGTTGGGGTTTGTGAACACTATCGTTTTCACATTAATGTTAATGGTGTGGCAAATATACAGCCTTCTTTTTATGCAAAGGTATATGGCGTTGTTTGGAAAGTAGATCAAAACGATCATGATTCTTTAACTACTTGGGCAAAGGAGTATTTTTCACCAATGGTGAAAGAAAAACAAACCATATTTTCACTTCCTTCTGCTCAAAATGAAAACGTTCATGCCTCTAAGAAGGCCAACCAACTTTACTTTGAAGTCTTTTTCTTTCGGTCCTTATCCTGCCAATATGACCAAGCTTCTTCGCAATACATTAATAGCTTAGTGAAACAGCTTCAGCATTTGGGCGTTTCCCAGGATTATATATCGGAACTACGTCTTTGGACATCAATATTATAAGGAGTGATTATGAAACCTACAATACGAAAATGGATGAATTTTTTTGCACTTTTGGTAACTTTGGTTTTTAATTGGTTAGCATCAAGCGGCTTCATTAACGGAGTTGATATGACTCAAGCAGCTGCTCGATATGAAGTCTGGATAACTCCTTCAGGATTTACATTCGGAATATGGGGTATTATCTATCTTTTCTTGATATTCTTTGTATTCTACCAGTTGCAAACACCTGTAAGTAAGTCCAATCACCTGAACCTAATAGGGAATCTCTTTCTCTATACATGCCTGTTTAACGTTCTGTGGCTTGTAACGTATCAGTTCGATCTAATATGGGTATCTGTTCTTGTAATGATAGCTCTTCTCTTTACTCTTCTCCGTTTGTATGCCAACATTCGAAAAGACCGTAAATTCACAATCACCGAAAAATGGTTTATTAAATTTCCTTTCAGCCTTTATACTGCATGGATAACATTGGCTACAATACTCAATATTGCTTCTTTTTTATCCAAAATGCAAAGCAAAGCTAATTGGACTTTTGTAGGTATTTTTTCTCCCGCTACTTGGACAATTATCTTGTTAATGATTGCCCTAATACTGGCAGTAAAATATTTGTGGAAACGCTTCGATCCAGTCGCAGTTCTTGTTTTTATTTGGGCTTTGATTGGTATTGCTCATCGTCATTATACGTGGCCCAATGCATGGTTCACGCAAGGGCAAATTAGAATACTTGAAACCGACCACATGTTGCTAGTATCCTTTTCAATCGCCGGCATTGCCATACTTCTTGCTTCCCTCACAAAATACTATCTTCAAATGAAAGAAAAGAAAAAAGACGAAATCTTTTGATCCGTTTGTTATAGAAACTCTAACAGTTCATTGCTATAAGAAAAAAAGCCCGGGACTACCCCGGGCTTTTTTTTATAAGTAGGTCGGCTACCTAGACACAGCCTTCTTCAGCCATTTTTTTATACGCTCTATACCGTTCTTTAGCATCTTCTTCTGCTTTTTTGAATAGTTCAGGAGCGATTTCTGGGAATGACTTCTCCAGAGAAGTATAACGAACTTCACTTCGTATAAAGTCTTGGAAGGATCCTGTGGGTTCTTTAGAATCTAAAACAAAGGGATTCTTGCCTTCTTCTTTCAGCATGGGATTGTACCGATAAAGATGCCAATACCCAGCTTCCACAGCCCTTTTCTCTTGTTCTTGTGTTTTGCCCATTCCTAACTGCAAACCATGACTAATACATGGCGAATAAGCAATGATTAAGGAAGGTCCAGGATATGCCTCTGCTTCGGTTAATGCTTTCATTAATTGATTTTTGTTAGCGCCCATTGCTACTTGAGCAACATATACATAGCCATAAGTCATTAACATTCTGCCTAAGTCTTTTTTCTTTGTGCGCTTACCAGCTGCAGCAAATTTTGCGACTGCAGCTCCGGGGGTAGATTTAGAAGACTGTCCACCCGTGTTGGAATAGACTTCAGTATCAAATACTAAAACATTAATGTCTCGTCCAGAAGCAAGGACATGATCAAGGCCACCATATCCAATATCATAAGCCCAGCCATCTCCTCCCCACGACCAAACAGATCTCTTCATTAGAAAATCGTGTCGCTGTTGAAGATCGTTCATGATTTCCTTCAATCTTCCTGTGTATGGCTTTGTAAACAGAGACATTACTTGTAGCGTTGCTTTTTTGGAACCCTTGGCATCATTTTTATTGGCTAACCACATTTGAAGAATTGATTTTTCTTCTTCGCCAATGTCTAGTTGAAGGGCTTCTTTAATTAATGTCTCTAATCGATTTCGTATCTGGTCAACAGCCAATAGCATTCCAAATCCATATTCAGCGTTGTCTTCAAACAAAGAATTTGCCCATGCAGGACCTTTTCCAGCGGCATTTTTGCAAAAGGGAATAGAAGGAGCGCTGGCTCCCCAAATTGAAGAGCAACCTGTCGCATTTGCTATCAGCATGCGATCTCCAAACAATTGAGTGGCAACTTTTGCATACGGCGTTTCTCCACATCCAGCACAAGCGCCTGAAAACTCAAACAAGGGTTTAATGAACTGGGAACCTTTAACAGTATGGATGTTGTCAATATCATCGGTTTTTTCAGATACAGCAGAAACAGCCCAGTCAAAGTTTTTCTGTTCATGAATCTGCGAATCAATGGGCTTCATGACTAAAGCTTTTTCTTTGGAAGGACAGATATCGGCACAATTCCCACAACCAGTACAATCCAAGGGATCTACTTGAATCACGAAATGATACGAATCAATCCCTTTGCCTTTGGCTTCAATAGTTCTGAAGTCTTGAGGAGCTTTTTTCATTTCGTCAGTATTTAACAAGAAAGGTCTTATGGCAGCATGAGGACAAACAAAAGAACACTGGTTACACTGAATGCAGTTCTCGGGTACCCAATGAGGAACATGGATCGCAATCCCTCTTTTTTCATAAGCACTTGTACCGCAAGGGAATTCTCCATTTTCTCTATCAACGAATGCGCTTACGGGCAAAGTGTCACCTTTTTGTTTGTTCATAGGTCGTAAGATATCTTTTATGAAAGGAGGTTCATCTTGGTGACTTTCTGAGACTTCAGCAGATAGGTTTTTCCAAGAAGCAGGAACAGATATTTTTTCTAGATTCTCAATCCCTTTGTCAACAGCGGTATTATTCATATTTACTACATCTTCGCCTTTAGCTCCATAGGATTTTTGAATAGCATCCTTCAGCAATGCTATGGCTTCCTCTAAGGGGAGCACGTTGGACAGTTTAAAAAACACAGCTTGCATAATCATATTAATGCGATTGCCAAGACCAATTTCTTCTGCAATCTTTGTTGCATCTATCGTGTAGAAGTCAATATTGTTATTGGCAATAGCGGATTTCATAACATTCGGAAGATTCTCTTCTAGTTCCTCTGGATTCCATTTACAATTAAGTACAAATGCACCCTTGGGCTTTAAGCCTTCTAAAACATCGTATTGATGGACATAAGACTGATTGTGACATGCAATATAGTCAGCTTCGTCTATAAGATACGTTGACTTAATAGGTTTCTTTCCAAATCGTAAATGAGAAACCGTGACGCCGCCTGACTTTTTTGAGTCATAGGCAAAATATCCTTGTGCATACAAGTCAGTATTGTCGCCAATAATTTTTATGGCACTTTTATTAGCTCCTACAGTCCCATCGGACCCTAGACCCCAAAACTTACAACGTATGGTTTCTTTAGGAGCTGTTACAATACGCTCCATCTGGGGTAGCGAAGTAAATGTAACATCATCTTCGATTCCGATTGTGAACTGGTCACGAGGAGTTTCTAATGCAAGATTATCAAATACAGCTTTGATTTGAGAGGGAGTCGTATCTTTTGACCCTAAACCATAGCGTCCGCCTACAATTACAGGAGCATTCTGTTGTTGATAAAAAACGTTGCGCACATCTAGGTATAATGGTTCACCAATAGAGCCAGGTTCTTTGGTTCGATCCAAAACTGCTATCCTTCTGACAGTCAAAGGTAGTGCTCTGATGAAGTGATCAACACTAAAGGGTCTGTAGAGTCGCACTTTAACAACGCCAACTTTTTCACCTTTGGCTACTAGGTAATCAACTGTTTCTTCAATAGTTTCTGTCACGGAACCCATGGCTATAATAACTTTGTCTGCATCAGGAGCTCCGTAGTAATCAAAAAGATGGTACCGTCTACCTGTAATGGTAGAGATCTTTTCCATGTTCTTTTCAACAATAGCTGGAAGTTCTTGATAGAAACGATTGGCAGATTCTTTAGCTTGGAAGAAAATATCGGGATTTTGGGCAGTACCCATAATTTTAGGGTGATCAGGATTCAATGCTTGATTTCTGAATTGTTCTACAGCATCGTAATCAAGCATAGAACGTAGTTCTTCGTCAGTATATACTTCGATCTTTTGAATCTCATGAGAAGAACGAAACCCGTCAAAAAAATGTACAAATGGAACTCTACCATCTATTGCAGATAAATGAGCAATAGCAGATAAATCCATAACTTCCTGTATCCCTCCAGAGGCTAAAAGTGCAAACCCTGTTTGTCTCGTAGCCATGACATCAGAGTGATCACCAAAAATGGATAATGCATGGGCAGCTACAGCCCTTGCGGACACATGGAAAACTCCGGGCAATAACTCACCGGCAATTTTGTACATGTTTGGGATCATAAGTAAAAGACCTTGAGAAGCAGTAAATGTAGAAGTTAAAGCTCCGGCAGCCAATGATCCGTGAACTGCTCCTGAAGCTCCCGCTTCTGACTGCATTTCAACAACATCAACCGTTTGTCCAAACAAGTTCTTTCTTCCATTGGCAGCCCAAGCATCCATATGTTCTGCCATAGGAGAAGAAGGTGTAATTGGAAAAATGGAAGCAACATCTGTAAAAGCATATGCTACATGGGCGGCAGCTGTATTGCCATCCATGGACTTCATTTTTCTAGCCATAACGTACCCCACTTTGTTATTAGAGATTATAAGCATAATATACGCTGAAAAAAAGAATTCGCAACCCACAAGGTGACAGCATTGATGAACGATTCTTTTTAGTCAGTTATCGTCTTGGTATATCAATCAAGAAAGTCGTACCTTCTCCAACTTTTGATTCAACTTGAATGGATCCTTGAAAAAGCTCCACAATCTCTTTGCAAATAGCCAATCCTAGTCCGGTACTTCCGGATCGTCTACTATGTACAGTAGAGGTTTGAGAAAACACTTTGAATAGTTTTGGTATTTCATTTTTATCAATCCCTGTGCCCGTATCAGCAACTATGAAGCGCAAAGTTTTAGAATTTGCATCTTGTACTTTGATATGGACAAACCCTGTTTCTGTATATTTGATAGCATTGTCAAGCAGGTTTCCTACTACTTCATACAACTTGTCTTCATCAATCGTCAAAAAAGGGTTCTTCGTTCTAATCTGAGTTTCTAGTTGAATATTTTTTTTATTTGCAACTACAATGTAGGACTCATATATATCATCAAGAAATTCCCGTAAGTCGATAGTTTCATAAGACAATACCACTTTTCTGGCTTGTAATTTCTGATAGTCTAATACATTGTTAATGATTCTAGCTAAGCGATCTACATTTTTTTTACTGATCTGGAGAACACTTTTTTGCTGATCGTTTAAAGCACCCATCTCTAAAATTAAATTGGCCTCTTTCAGTACTGTCAAAGGAGTTCTCATTTCATGAGATACAGTGTTAATGAATTCATTCTTCGCTTGATCTATGTTTTTTAAAAGTGTAATATCGTAATCGACACCTCGGAATCCAATAACTGTTTCATTGTTCAATATTGGTACAGCATTTGAAGATACATACAAAATACTCCCATCTTTCTTTTTTAGCTCCGTAAATATGTTTTTAAATGGTTTTCCTTGTTGAATTTTTCTTTCAAACAGATCTTTCATTCTATCTATTTCACTATTTGTATGGAGTTCATACCAAGATTTCGATTGGATCAGTTCTTCAGGGGAATAGCCTAAAAGTTCTTTAACATAAGGGCTTATAAACAATATTTTTGCATCTGTGTCTGTTTCCCAAATAATAGACTTTGCATGTTCAGTTACTTGCTCTAGGCGTATTTTGCTTGCTTTTTCTTCGGTTTCTAACAGAATTCTTTCTAACACGAGTGAAGCTTTATAAACAAAAGATTCTATTGTTTTTACATTGGGTAGGGGTGTATCCTCATGTTGTACAAGAATAACACTGCCTAAATGGCCCTTGTTACCTGTTAAACCAATCATGTGCATCTTTTTGACACCAATCACATGGTTCAAAAACCTCGTAATTGTTTTTGAGAAAAACCCCATTGAATGCAACAAGAGGCTTTTGGGAACTTCAAACAATGTTTTACTTGCTAAAATAGGTTGGTAATCATCGGTAACTCGAATGCTATACTGGGACATCTGAGGAATAACCCATTGAAGGATTTTTTCTTTCATTGATTTTGATGTTGTAGAAACGCTTTTCATATGAAGAGTTTTTTGGTCAAGTGAAGATTCAAGAACAAAAAGTAAGCTATTGGGAATCTTCTTTGATAAACTATCGGCTATATACTGAAATAAACTACTAGCAGTAATCTTTTTTAACAGCTCTTGATGACCAAGCGATAACCACTCTAGTTCGTCCTTTTGCGATTTGGTTTCAAGCTGCGCGTTTTTTAGTTTTGTTATTTCAGTAATGGTTCCGTTCATTTGAACGGGCTTTCCTTCCAAATCGTGTTGTGTGAATTTTCCTCTTTTACTGACCCAAATATGAGAACCGCTTTGATGGACCATTCTCACATCAACGCCATGATGGGGTTTGGAACCATAATAATAATGACGATAGTCACTATCGTTTTTATCGATATCATTAGGATGGATAACTTGATTCCAGCGAGAAATACCTTTCTTTTTAAATTCCTCTTCTGTATATCCCAACATTCGAATGCATCGAGAGTCGAACGTTAGTAGATCCTTCTCCATTTGCCACTCCCAAGAGCCTATATTAGAAGCATCCAGGGCTATTTCCAATTTTTCTTCGGAAGCTATTAGGTTTTGTTCTGCAACATAGCGTTTTTCTTCGTTAAGGATCGTCTGTAAACGGGAATAAAACAAAGGACTCATCCTGGTTGCAATGATTTGCACTATCTTTCTTGTAGAAGAAGGTGGGTACTTTGAAGTATCCTCTACAATAAAAAACCCTACCAGTTCTTCTTTGTGGTAGATTGGGGTTATGATTGATCGGGCAAAGGTTTTGTACCCTGGTAGAAGAGAAAACTTTAAAGGCAACGATGATGTTTTTTCTTTTTTAAGTAAAAATTTCCCCCAAACAGTCTTTCCCCATTCTCTCTTGTGAAGGTTAATGGGTAGCGGGTGGTAGGTATTTTGAAATGGTTGATTTGGGATTGCTGCAATATGGCAAGTTTCATTTTCTCCGAAGTATCCAATAACACCATCTTCGCTTCCTGTTACTCGTAAAATTGTTTGCAGAATCCTTGCAAAAATCGATGTTCCAGGTTTTTCAAGGAAAGCACTTGAGAGTTCATTACGAATTTCTAATTCGTGAAATATTTCTTTTTGATAGGTGATATCCTGTATAGTACCGCTCATTCTTGTAGGTTTACCAGAGTCGCTGGTTTGCGTTATCTTTCCACGGTCTTCAATCCAAATCCATTGCTTTTTTTTGCAGAGTATTCTGTATTCACAATGGTAATAGTCTGTTTCTTTGGCAAGATGTTTATGAAGCTCTTTTTTGTATAGTTCTATATCGGCAGGGTGTATAGAGTGCAACCAAAAGTCCATTTTCGAAACAAACCCAAGTGCTTGTATTTGATGCTCATCAAACCCAACTATCTCAAGCCATCGATCATTGACGTATAGCTCATCAATAGCGATATACCAATCCCAAGAACCAGCCCTAGATCCTTCTAATGCGTACTCAAATTGCTTTTTTATCAACTCCACATTTTGTTTCGCTTGTTCAATTTCCGTTAAATTTTCTGCCAGAGACATTCCATAGATAGTCTGGTCGTCATCTTTTTTGATATAACTGACAAACCATTTAATAGTTAGCAACTGGTTGTTTTTGGTATAACATTTATTCTGAAAATGATAGGATTCGGTGGTTTTTTGTAGGGTTTGTATTCGGCGGTGTGAATTCTCGATATCGTCTGGGTAGTAAAGTTTATCTAAAAAATTATGACCAACCATTTCTTCTGAATTCCACCCAAATATCTTTTCTGCTGTCCGGTTCCACTCCAACACCGTAGCAACACCATCGTGATATTTCCAGTACATCATTCCTAAGGGGGAGTTGGAAAGACTCTCTGCTAAATTATGCTGAATCGTTTTCTCATACTCAACTTCTTGTCGAGCCTTTTTATTCTCTACAATATGCCATACTCCGTCCATTAAGAGTCTTACTTGTAGCTCATCTGTTGTTGTATAGTCTTCTTGCTTATTAGCGACAACGACAACAGCAACAATCTGTTCTGCAAAAAATACAGGTACCGCCAAATATCTACTAATGATTATGTGTTCTTGAGGTGGTTCTGAAATGTGTAGAGTTGATTCATTGTAATGATTGTCAAAAATTGATTGTTTATCATGAATGACATTTTGTAGAATCATCGTATCCTTTGCGATATCGAATTCTGTTGTAGCGGGAACTTGTTCTTTTTTAGAAAGAACATGTGAAAAAAACCTACCATCGAATTTCTGCGTTTTATTGTTAAAGAGATACACATAGCCCATCGTACTTTCAGTAATTTTTACAGCCTCGTGTAGTGCATTGTTCATCAATGAGGAAATATCATCATGTTGATACTGTAATACACGGATCAGTGCATGCAAACGACGTTCATTTGATGTGTTTTCTATCTCAATAGTCTTCCGTCGCGTAATATCTTCTAAAATAGAAACAAAAAAGCCTGTTTTAGGCGAAAACACTTGCATGTGTAACCACATCGTAAAGTGCGAAGAAAAAAATTCCACTTCAATGCTTTCGGTAGTTATGGCGACATTGCCGCATACTTCAATCCAGGAAAAGGTATCATGGGACAGAGTTGAATCAACCTCAAGTATTGATTTGTTCAGAACATCTTTTGCTTGTAGGGACGTAATTCTTTCAAATGCAGAGTTTACTTGAAGAATACGGAAATCGATTGGCTTTCCAAAGGAATCAGTTACTACTTGCCCATATATAAAACCACTTTTCATAGCATGAAACATGGATTGAAAATCAATATGGCTTAAAATGTGTTGCATTTTTGGTTCCATGTTATAGGACAACGGTCACTAGATCGTCAAGTAAATTCATTACAATACTCGTGAATCGTAAGCCCAATGTAACAATGCTTGCCTTTGTCTAGGTCTACAATGGATATCTCCAGGTATACAATACGTTTGCAGCTGAGAAACATGCCTTCGCATTGCCTTCCATCGTTTTATTTGTCTTGCATCCTCAAAGGGAATTCTTCGACCAAGAAAATATCTACAATACCATTGAAACCATCCTCTTGGATCCTCGTGGTAGATCCATCCTTTTTCTTGCCAGACTCGAAGCGGTTGGGATGCATTCACTTGAAAGAAATTCAAGGTTGGATCATGCTTCTCGTGGCACAATTTAGCATGTGCAAACCAGGAATCGGGATACTCATTGGCACAATCTGTCATATATTTGCCCCCAAAAACCCCTAACAACAACATCTGTTTTGGTGTAAGTTGTGGCCGAAACAAAGGATCAAAGTGTTGCCCAGAAGGTTCTGTTAAAACATAACGGTACGCTCGCTGCATCGTATCAGAAATTTCGCGAACAAGGGGTCTAACGCTTGATATCATATATAATCCTTTAGGTGGTGTATAAAAAAAGTATACAAAACTTTTCCGTTTTCAGAACATCTTCCTATAATATAAGAAAGTTATTGTACAGGAGGGCAAGATGCATGCTGTAAAATTGTTTTCTTTGAATATTGGCTTGTTCATTGTCTGTATCTATTTCTGCTTAGCCCTGTATGCAATGTTTCTTTCCCTTATGGTCTTTTGGCACAAACGTCCCTATGTCACCGATCAAAAGCTTATAGGAACACTGTTTTTATGTATTTTAGCAGGGGCTGGTTTTTTTTTATTTCTTCAAGATCAATGGATTGGAATTGTTATCATTTATCTTCTGTTTTTTCTTGACCTTTTTCTATTATGGATTGTGGTCCCTTCTGAATTTCGAATAATATGCTTACACGACGACATTACCCCCCTTCTTATTAAAGTTTTGCTACGTATCAATATCCCTTTTGAACAAAAGAAATCTAAGTTTATACTTCTAAATCGCAATCAAACAATAGTTGTAAAAAAAACATTTTTTAAAACGACCCGCATTATTTTAGAACCCGGCAAACAAAGATCATTGATCAAAGACATTCAAAAGGAAGTTGAAATGCTTGTTAGACAAGATCATCCGCGAGTATATCATAGAGGCATACAGTATCTTTTGGCAATTGGTATCGGTTTTTGCCTCTTTTCTATAGCTCTTTTCTTTTATTTTTACCCACTATTCAATTGGTTTTATTTGTTGTAACTATTTTGTTACCAATTTTATATACGATTTGTGTACACTATTTTTATGGTCATGAACTAAAGAGCCCATGGGGTACTATTCAATAAAAAAACCAGGATTCAAAATGATCCTGGTTTTTTTATTGAATCATTCTTCATACTATGGGGGATCTCTTTGCTAGGAGGACAATATGAAAATGATTGTATTCACAGGCGGTGGAACTGCAGGCCATGTCTTCCCTAATATTGCCCTTATCAACCAACTGCATCAAAACAATTGGTTTATTCATTATATAGGCACTTCAAATGGTCCAGAGCATCGCATCATTGAAAAATGGAACATTCAGCATCAATACAATATTGTATTCCATAGCATCCGATCAGGGAAATATCGACGCAATTTAAGTTTTAAGAATGTCTCCGATCTTTTCCGCATTCGAAAAGGGTACAAAGAAAGCCTTTCCCTGCTATCCACTATTCAACCACTTCTCTTGTTTTCCAAGGGTGGTTTTGTATCTGTTCCTCCATCCTACGCTGCACACACATTAGGAATCCCTGTTCTTACTCATGAGTCTGACTTTTCTGTTGGTCTTGCCAACAAACTTATCAATCGGATTGCTACCAAAATCTATACTTCTTTCCCTATCAAAATCAAGAATACACAATACACTGGCAATCCCGTACGAAAAGAACTCTTGCAAGGAAACGTTAAGAGGGGTCTAAAGTATTGCGGCTTTACAGATAAAAAACCAGTATTACTTGTTATGGGTGGTAGCCAAGGTTCTGCATTTATCAATGATCTTGTAAAAACAACTATTCCTTATCTCTTATGCCAATATCAAATTATTCACATTACAGGATCGGATAATCAATACCACATAGATGACATTTGCTATAAAGGAATCCGTTTTGCAGAAGATGAGTTGGCAGATTTGTATGCATGTGCTGATATTATCATTGGAAGAGCTGGTGCAAATTCAATATTTGAAGGGCTCTATCTTCAAAAACCCATGATTCTAATCCCCTTGCCAAAAAAATACAGCCGTGGGGAGCAAATGAAAAACGCACAATATTTTGAGGAAAAAGGACTGCTAAAAGTCCTACCGCAAAACTCGTGCACCAAAGAACTTTTGATTCAAAATATTCAAGAAGCATTGGAATCCAAGGCAATGATTCAACAGAGAATACAAGGCTTTGATTTGCCTGATGCAAACTCGATCCTTATTGATGAAATCGAATCCTTTGCAAAAAAAAGTGTTCTTCGGTAATATGATCTTTTAAAAATCGTTATGCAAGTTTAGAACAATCTTTTTTTATATTGAATGCTGAAAACATTATATAGAACCCTATTAAGATTGAATAGATTCCAATCAGGATGATGGCAGACATGGCACCCATCAGTGGGAAAAGAACAAATAAAACAGCTAGCACAATCATCATAATTCCATAGAAAATGGAGCCCTTCTGGTCAGGGTAAATAGAATTTCTTTTTGCAACAAAAAATATGTTCATTACCCCTCCCATAAAAAGCCATATTCCAATCATGATAAATACAATGAACATACTATGCACGGGTAAGAGCAATATAAAAACACCAAGAATGATTCCCAATAATGAAGTTACAATGCTCATTCCCCCAACAAAAGCAGGAGACTTTCCTGGGCGTAACTCATTCCAGTGAAATAACTGAACTATGTTACTAACAATAAGAAAGACGCCTGTAATCTGCATAAATAGTACTGCCGTTTGCCCTGGCCAAATCAAAAGTACAATGCCAAAAAGAAAAAAGAGAATTCCTTGAATCAGGACGACCCACCACTTGTCCCTATTGCATAAATATACTTGTATCTCTGACATTTCAACCTCCATAGAAATGAATATTGTCTTACTGTAATCATAAAAGATACCGTTACAAACGCAAGGTACTTGAAATCAATTTTGCATGGTATACTTACCTATACTCTTTAAGGAGGGTTATATGAGGTTTTTTGCGATAAGTTTTGCACTAGTTATGATTACATTCTTGCAACCAGCTGGCATGTATCCGTCCATTCAATCGTTATGCTATAGCATGATGGAGTTCCCCGATTTGAATGGCATTGTTGAACCAAGAGAGTATGAGGCTTCTTATACCAATAAAAATCAAGATTGGTCTTTTCACTACACCATTGTTAATGACATATTCAAGGGTGGTATCATTGCAAACACTACCGGGTGGTGTGCAATAGGACTAGATCCAGAGAGCAAGATGAAAGGAGCTGATATTATTCAGGGATGGATATCTGACGGAGTATCGCATGCAACCGATAGTTATGGGACCAAAGAATTCGGACCTCATCCTTTCGACACAACCTTAGGTGGCACCAATAATATTCAGTATTTTGCTCTTTCACACCAACAAAATTCAATCCATTTTGAATTTCGTCGCAAACTATCGACAGGTGATACTTTTGATAAACAATTTCCAACAGAAGGTGATTTGCGCATTCTGTGGGCATATGGTTCTTTATCAGACCATTCCTCCATCCATTCTCAAAGAGGGTATGGTATTCTGAGCCAGATAGAAAAGTCGATTCGTTCTGATTCTGTCATTGATATGGAAGTTGTTCATGAATCATTGCCATCCTATCAAGTAATCGATATATCGGATCAATATATGTTTCACCATATACAGGGTGCAATACATTGCCCTCATGAAGACTTATTAGATATTCTTCCATCTCTGGATCATACCAAGCCAACTGTCGTATATGGAACTTCTCAAAAAGATGTTCAAGATTTTACCCACGATTTACTGTATCACGACTTTAGAGAGCCATATATTCTAGATGGCACGTTGAGCGATTGGATTTCAAAAGGATATGCAACCGAAAAAGGATCAGCAGAATCCATCATTCTTAAATTCTATATCGGTCTACAAGATTATTTTGTCAACAACAAGAAAACACAAATGGATGTTGAACCTGTTATTCTCGAGAACAGAACTTGTTTGCCCATTGTATATGTTGTAAAACCTTTGCATGGAACAATCCAATGGTTTTCTGAAACCAAGAAGATATCAATTCAGCTGGATTCAATTCAAATTGATTGCTGGATTGACAATCCTATCGCAAAGGTAAATGGAAAAGAGCATTGGATTGATGAAAAAAATCATGCAGTTGTACCTGTTATTCTTCCGCCTGGGAGAACATTCGTTCCTATTCGTTTTATTGCCGAATCACTAGGTTGTGAAGTTTTTTGGGATGGATCTTTGCAAGAAATCACGATTCACTACTCTCTCAAGTAGAAGGGTGTAGGGGCATAGATTACTACGGTTTTGTTTGAAGTACTTCGTCATATTCTTTTTGAGCTAGCTCCCATTGCTGAATCACTTTTTCCATTTCTTTTTCTGACTCTCGTAATTGTTGAGTTGCATCCATTAATGCTTGAGGATTATCGTGAATAGATTTCTCACAGAGCATTTCTTCTGCTTCCTTCTTTTTCATTTCCCATTTCTCATATTGCATTTCCATATCATACACACGATTTTTGTAAGGTTGAATTTTTTTCCGGAATTCTGATTCCATCCGCTTTTGTTCTTTTGTTTTTTTTAGTTTATCATCTTTCCCTTCTTTTTCCGAGTTTTCAGCAATATTTAGTGTAGTCGAAGGTGTCGCTAGGTCTTTCTTTTTTTGGACATAATAACTGTAATTTCCCATATAGTTATGAATTTTTCTATCCTCAATGGATACAATGCGGGTCGCAATGGTGTCTAAAAAGAAACGGTCATGGGATACAATAACGAGTGTTCCATCATAGGCTATTAAAGCTCTTTGGAATATTTCTTTTGTGTATATGTCCAAATGATTCCCAGGTTCATCTAGAATCATTAAGTTGTGTGGTTGTAAGAGCATTTTACAAAGAGCAAGCCTCGACTTCTCTCCACCTGAAAGAACTGAGATTGATTTGTACATATCTTCTTGAGTAAACAAAAAAGCCCCGAGTAGTGTACGTTTTTCAAGATCATTTGCTTTTGTATCAATGGATTGTATTTCTTCCCATACTGTTTTCTGATAATTTACATTTTGGGCACTTTCTTGTGCATAAAAGCCAACATGAACATTTTTTCCCCAAATCACTTTTCCAGATGTCGGTTCTTCCGTTTTTGACATCAATCTTGATAGCGTTGATTTGCCAGCTCCATTTTTTCCAACAAGTGCAACTTTTTCTCCTCGTTCAATTGTCAGGTCAATAGAATCCAGCACCGTCTGATTGTCATATTTCTTAGTAACAGAAGACAACTCCACGGACTTTAGGCCAGATCTTTCGCAAGGAGGAAAACGAAGGGATATTCTTTTAGGGGGTGGATCGATTTGAATTCGCTGGACTTTATCTAACATTTTAACACGACTTTGTACGGCACTGGCTTTTGTAGCTTGATACCGAAAGCGGTTAATAAAAGCAGTGGTAGTCTCAATCCATTCGTCTTGTCTTTGTTTCTCTTGCAGGAGTTCAGCTTTTTTCTGTTCAGACTGCTGTATATAGGCATCATAATTACCTGGATACTCGGCTATTTTGCAATTGGTGAGTTCTGCAATTTTATCAATACAATGGTTGAGAAACATGCGATCATGGGAAATAGCAATCATTGTTCCTTCATAGGAACGAAGATATTGTTCAAGCCATTCAATACTAGCAATGTCAAGGTGATTTGTAGGTTCATCAAGCAGCATAATATCAGGCGACGTAAAAAGGATTTTTGCAAGATGAATTCGCATTTTCCAACCACCAGAAAACTCCGTACATTTTTTCAAGCAATCATCCTGAGAAAAACCAAGGCCTGACAATATTTTTTTTACATTGGATTCAAATTCATAGCCTCCAAGCAATTGAAATCGATGAAGTAGGTGCTCATATTTTGTACCAATTGCAGAAAGCTTTTTTTCGTCCTGAGAATGTTTCTGAAATAAGGCTTCAGCTTCTTGAAACTGAGTCATTAAATTCTCATATCCAGATTCTTTTTTTATATATTCAAAAAGCGTGTCAGGTGATAGAACATCCAACTCTTGTGGTAAAAATCCAATAGTTGGATTCCCTGCAATTTCAATTTTTCCTTGGTGTCGATCCTCTTGGCCCATAATGCAACGCAAAAGGGTCGTTTTTCCAGCACCATTTACTCCTGTTAGGGCAACCTTTTTACCATAAGGGATCATCCAGCGTAATGAATCGAAGATTTTCTTAGAACCAAATTGCAACGTTAAATCGGTTATTTCAATCATTGTACAGTCTTTCGTAATCTGCGAAGTCCATCTCTAAAGGCTTGAAAACTGGCAGATCGATTAATATCAGGGTTCATATACTTTGCAATAGCCTTTGCTGTCCGGATTTTTGGTAATCCTCGTCGAACATATTTGGCTTGCTTTAACTCTTTAAACAAAGCCTCCCATGTTCCTCCCTGGATATTGTCTGGATCAACATAATCATAACACTTACAGAGATGATGGTAATCAACTTTAGGATAGGCTTTATGTATAGCTTCTAGGTCACCAAAAAACCAAGCTTCTAATTCTTCGATTGCAATACGTCCTAAAAAATTGTAGTGTAAACTGGTTGTTTCAGAAGAAGGTATTAATTTACAATCGGAAGCAATGGAGTCAATCCTTTTTTTTATCATTTCACAGTTCTCTTGATCTCGGTCAGTAAGAACAACATATCGCCAATTCTTGTGGGGATTTTTTGCGTATCCTTTGAGCTGAATAGGGATTTTCTTAAACAAATCGTATTTTCCTTGGTAAGCATGAAATGATAAAGAAATGCCTGGAACAATTCTCGGAACAATTATTTGCAAAGCAGCTACAGCTGACATTTCTTCTGTCATAATTTCAAAATGCATTTATTCTTCTACATATCCTTCAGACCACAGATGGCCGATCTTTGCTCCATTCTCTACATAAGCTCGTATGGGTTCGTTTTGTTGTAGGTTATCACATATTGTGATTCCCTCTTTGTTTCTTTTGCATGCCCAGACTTCATTTGGTTGCATCGAATTAACGAAAAAAGGAGAATGAGTGGATATAACAATTTGCTTGTGCTCTGACGTTTCCCTACAAAATTCGGTTAGGTCATCTATAAAAGAGGGATGAATATAGTTTTCTGGTTCTTCCAATCCTATAAAACTATATTCATTGGGTTGTAGTAACAAAATGTAGTAGGCTAACATTTTTAAGGTTCCGCTTGATATATATTTTGACCCAATTGGATGGTGAAATCCTTTGTCAGTCATAAAAATTTGGTTTGTATTTAATACTGGGTCATGTCGAGATTCGATAGTATCTAAGGAGGGAATGTGTTCTTGAAGAAAAGATACAATTTTTTTATAGGTGTCAGGTTCATTTTTTTGAATAGAGTATAAGACGGTAGCGATATTATCTCCGGTTTGCGATAAAGAATCATTCTTCACATACATAGGTACTTTTCGCAAGTTATGAACTTGAAAATCAAATACACGAAGGTTTAAAAGAAATTGATAAAGAAGCTGACACGAATGGAAAGGATATAAATTTGCAAATATGGAAAGAGCTAAAATATCTCTGCTAACAAGCTGCTCTTGCTTTTCTTGAAGAATATTTTTGTCAGTAAATCGGAGTACGCCCTTTCCTGATTCAAAACATAATAGCTGCATAGAGGAAGAAAGATCAGTAACTGTCTCTTTTTTAACATATGGAATACCATTGTCATGTGCTATATCTATGAAATACTCTAGGGAGTCGCATGAAATATCATCGTATAGCTCAATGCAAATTGAAAAAGATTTTGAAGAATCTTTAGAAAGCAGTTCAAAAATTCCGCCTTTTTCATTGCATGTCTTACGAAGTCCTTCTTGAACACTTGCTGATAAAAATAACAGGGAGTCGAGAATGGTAGATTTCCCGGATCCATTTTTTCCAAGAAAAACTGTAAATGGAACAATTGGAGAAATATAAAATTGTTTTAAAGATCGATAGTTCTGAATGTGGATGGATCGAATAAAGGTGTTTTTCAACTTCATGTTGGCATCGTTATATCTGTCATCTGTTTTATTGCCTTCTTCAAGGAATCATAAAAAAGAGAGCTATCTATGGGCTTAAGGTCTGGAAATAAATTAACGCCACAAGATACAACTTTGTTTTCCTTGGTTTTTATATTAAGATGCCACCATAAGGTGGCAACTAAATCAGTACCGTATTCTTTATCTAGATTCCAAATTTGATGATTTTCCATAATATTGAAAAACAAAGCCCAATTAGGATTTTCAATTAGTATGTTTGTAGGTGTTCCGAAAACATCGTTACGGACAGAACGTTGAATATATAGGTGCTCATTTTCTTTGTATGCGTGAAAACTTACTCCTTGTATTCGTTCAATACCGAGTTCAAATAGTTCAACTTTTTGATCATGCATAATTCAATTATACCATAAAATGTGTTTTTAAATGAAACATAAATAAAAAAGACCCCCTATTGAAAAGGGGGTCGGAAATAAATAAAAGGGAAGGAAAAAAAGGAGGTGCGAAAATGGAGGGTGAAATCTAAAATAAATAGATTTCTCGGGCTGGCGGCTTCCTACTCTCCCAGTCAGTTTCCCAACAAGTACCATCGGCCTCGATGAGCTTAACTTCCGTGTTCGGAATGGGAACGGGTGTACCCTC
>CAYRWA010000057.1:0-6677 GCA_964427915.1 uncultured Caldisericota bacterium | reverse complement strand
AAGATGCAATTTCATATTGTGCTTTTTGCTATCTCAATAAACTTTTCCAAAACTCTTTTTGGGTAAAATTTGCTTGCAAAAGCAATTAATTTTATGCTGTCTAATTTGCAGTCTAGAATATAAGACAGATAGATACGTGAGGGGTTTTTTGCATCAATGGAGATTTTATTCTTATTCTCAATCGCATCAAGGATTTGCAAATAGAGATAATTATCTTTCGTCACTTCCGTGGAAGGTTTCCGAAGAATGATGTGTAATTTCTCTTTACGTTCGTTCCCTCTATTGCTTAAATTTGTAGCAATGTATGTATATCGGGGCATTTGGGTGGTTAAACCAATGCGATTTAAAAAAGAAGCATCCGTTTCGTACCCAATGATATCTCCATTTTTCAGAATATATTGGTCACGCACAATATGAGTTGGATTTAATTTCGTATTCCCAAAGGGAGTTGGTATAGTTTTGTAATATATGCCCTTTTGAAACCTTTCTACAGTGTTTTTATCAAAAAGACGTTTCAAATTAACATTCACCAACTTCTTTGCTCGATCTTTTTGTAGATGATATTTCTCAGCTAGTTTTTCCGCAACTCGAGTAGTATAGATTGGCTGATTGGGTGGATATTCTTTAACATAATCTTCGATACAGTCTTTAAATGCAGCGGATTTCATATAAACCTCATTTGTTATTATATTAGCAATTTTCTCACGTTTCTATGTATATATAATAACAAACTCCATTGAAAAAGCAACACGCTTTTTAAACACATGAATCTATTCTTAATATTTTGCTGTCAATCATCAGATCTATATCGCTTTTTGTATCCTCATTTCCTTTGGCATAAGAGCCGAAAAGAACAACGGAATACACGGGTAGATCTTTCACAAGTGAATGAATGTTGTCTTTGAGTTCTTGGAGTGAGTAAACTTTATTTTCCATAGAATTTCTGTAAAGTATCGCGTAGCATTTTATGCTATAAGTCTTAAAGAATTTCAACAGCTTGGTCATTTAGCAATTTCAGTACAGTTTTATATTCTGTACCTTGGTATACAGATATACACCCTCGGATTCTTGTTAAGTATCCAATAATCAGTCAAGTGTTTTGAAAAAGGCCATTATTAGGTCATATAACTGATTTGTTATTTGATTGATATGTTCTATGTCGGCTTCATTCAATGTAGCATTCGGGAGCATAGCAAAATTAATCCAAACTTTAACTGTTTCTTTCATATACGGTAACTCCTACTCGTTGTACTTCTTTGAGGAAAAGAGAGTTTTTGTTTAATAAGTAATTCCATTCGTCATGTGTGTATACAAGAATGTCTATGGAGATTCGTTCTCGCAATGGATTGCATAGTCTTGAAATACGACAAGAACGTTCTAATCTTTGTTTGTAAGTAGAATGGATTCCTTGCTCTCGCAGGAGAACTAATAGATCGAGATCGCTGTCTTGACGTTGATCTCCTTTGGCAAAACTGCCAAAAAGAATCACTTTTTCGATATCTGGTTCACAAGCAAAACAGTCCTGTAAATCTTGCAGTAATGACAAGAGAAACACATTTGATGCTGTATTCTTACACGATAAAAATTCAGGTAACTCGCCTAATTGAATGTTCCTTGTTGCATTAAAAGGGGTCATAATAAAATCCTTAAATATTCACTCAGTATTTTGGATACTCGAAACTGATCGGCATAGGTCATCAGAAGGGGGATGTTTTTTTCGTCACTTTCTGCATAATGTAATACGGCTTCTTTTATAAAAGTTATATCCAATTGATTACGGCTACGGATTATATCACATAGTGTTCTCTCAATATTATATGTATTGATAAGTCGTCCAAAAAGAGTTTTTCTTTGGCATAAACCTATTGTAAAAAGGTCTTTTTTGATGGAGTATACATGATGACCTAGTTGCCTAAGCACTTTGGTGTTATATCCTGACGGGACAGTTAACGAGTATTGCAATGGATTTCGATCGGTGTAATTGTACAAAAACAAAGCAGTATCATGTGAAAAGATTGTCCGTTTGTATTTAGTTTGTAAACAATACATTTCGTCTACAAAACAGTCTGATCTACAGTATACGCCTCTTTCAACAGTCTGGAGAACGCCATCTTTTACTAAAGTTTGGATATACATTCGAGGAATACCCAAACGAGTTACTTCTGCAGTTGTAAGAATGCCATTATTCTTATCAATTTGTTTGTACAATTCATTTTTAAAATCCATGACCACATTCCTTTTACAAGTATGCTATAATTATACTTCATGTTAGCATGCTTGTAAAAAGTTCCACAGATTATTTGTTTGGTATGAATTTTGGAGGAACATTTATCCATAGAGAATGTACATGGAATGGCAATATACTCGCCAATTAGTATTAAATTGAGTGGAATCGTTGTAAGCCAATTTACGGTTCAGTAATCTTCACGTTTGATTGGTTTGATAATCAATCCCTTGCTCTCGTAAAATGGTGGGCATGATACCTTTTTGATTTGTCCATTCTTCAAGTGACATGAGTAAAAGATCTATAGGATATTTTCTGCAAAAGTTCGCAGGATATATCATATCCGATCGGTGGAAAATGTCTTTACCATTAAAAGATTCTGACACAACTGCAATGTCAATGTCGCTATTAGAATCTGCCTGAGCAGTAGCCTGTGAACCAAATAAAAATATGTGGTTCACCACAATATCATGCAAAGCTAATTCCATTTTGATCTGGTCCATAATTTTTTGAATTGATACTGAATCCATGATTGAGTTTCCTTTCACATACAATGTACAGACGAGTTTTGCGGCTTACCTTGCGATTGCCTTCTTTTTGAACTATTAAAGAATCCTTAATAGTTGCTACTTCATCAAACTCACTCTCTCAAAAGTGTTTTTAGCATGGATAATGATGAGTGGCTAATCAGTTATGAAGCACTTACGGAGTATAGCACATCCAATATAAATGGTCATCCAGGCTGGGTATTGTTGGTTTTGGCTTCATTTAAACTGCACTTCATCGTTGCATTGTATTTTTCAAAGCAACACGTCCAAATAGTATCTTACCCTCTTTTCAACATGAAACACACTGGAATAATGAGAGAGTAGGGGAATATTCTTTTGTGGGTTGTGTACGTATTTTTTAAAGGCATCAGTTATTATCTGTATGTCTGTATTGCTTCGAGTTTTCAGTACGTCACAAAGGGTTCGCTCTGGATTATACACACGAATTGTGTTTTGACATGGCAAATTAGCCAACATAACCCCAAGAGAGTGATATTCGGTTTTAACTCTCATACAACGCAGGTTTTCTTTTTTTGCTGACAAGGTATTGTACGAAAGTGGAAATGTAAGAGTATATTGTAGTGGTGTGCGATCGGTTAAATCATGAATAAACAACGCAGTTTCATGAGAAAAAATACCTCGCCTAAACCTTACTTGAAGACTCAGCATTTCATCTTCTATTGCGGTTGGAAGTACATATACACCACGGGACACTCTTTCCAAAAGTTCTTTATCAACAAGAATTTTTATGTGAGAACGTAATATCCCTGCTTTGGTAATCTTTTCAGCAGTTATAATGCCGTGGTTATCAGAAGCCATCTGAAGTATTCTTTCTGCATTCGTAGTAATCATTTGCCTCACTTTCTTGCATACTATTCTACATTAAGTATGCATGAAAGTTAATCATTTTTCAGCTATTGAAACACCGTTTGGGTTAAATGTAGGTTGGCGTAAGGAAATATAATCTTCGATGCAATCTTTACATGCTTTTGGTGTCAGGTTAATTGTATTCACAATGTTTATCACTTTTTGGTGGTCGCATAGGCTGTTTGGAGTTGGGGCACAACTAACATATTGACCTTTTTATAATTCATCCTTACTTATGCCAGCTTGCTTTAAAATTTCGTGCAAGGTCCCATAAGGAATATCTTTACAGTGCATAGGTACAATGATTCGTTGCTTTGTAACAGGATGAAGGTATATCTGATGACTACCTTTACTTCTATCCAAATGAAACCCTTTTTTTAAAAGAATCTTGACCAGATCTTTTGCGGTAAGTGAAGGAGTACTAGACATGAGCTTGGATGCTGACCATGTACTCCAGAGTGCTTTCTTCATTGGGGATAGGTTCATCATGGGATGTAAGACTTTCTAAGTATAACTCAATCGCCTCTTTTACCATAGTCATGGCTTGTTCAAGGTTTTTTCCATATGTAATACACCCTGGAAGAGCAGGAACTATAGCGGTGTATCCGCTATCTTGCTCTTTTTTAAGAATCACGCGATAGTTGAATATTCTCATATTTCACCCTTCTGTAAATAACTTGCTAGAGATTATACCATGAAAAACTACAATTTCACATCCCTATACAAGAAAACACTATGGGTTAACAGATTCCCCTTGGTTTAGGGTGTTAACGCATTATTTCTGGAATACATGACAAAATGATTCTATAACAACAATGTATAAGTTGTCATATTTATTGACATATTTGTCTATAATGTTTACAGTATTGGTAACAATATTTTTACTAACAAGGAGATTGCAATGGTTTCTGATCTAGAAAATGTTAAAAAGCTTGTAGAAATGATGATACCTATTTCTCGTTTCAACAAGGGAGAAGCAGGAAAAATATTCGAAGAACTCAAAAAAGAAGAGATAAAAATTGTAGTAAAAAACAATAAACCAGCTTGTATTTTACTCTCCCCTGAAACCTACAATCGTTTTCTTGAAATAGTAGAAGAGCATGAATTACTGCTAAAAGCTCAAAAAAGAAACGAAGATACCAGCATAAAAGATTACATTTCACATGAAGAAATGAAGCACGAATGTTGTGTTTGTGAAAAAGATCTGAAATCCACTACCATTCTATAAAGGTGGATTTGGGGAACCTCTTGGAAATCACTCATCAACAAAATGACGGGTACTCTTCTTATATCTCAATTTGCAGCTTCTGAATGCCTACAAATTCATTGGGAACAAAATCTCCACCATCCGTATCTAGGTATAGTTGAATGGCTTCTATAATTCTTGGAAGTAACTCCTCGATCGTTTTTGCTTGAGTAAAACAACCCTTTAATGAGGGTACAGAAGCAATATATATGTCGTCTTCATCTTTTTCAATTAGCACAGTAAAATTTATTTTTTTTCTCAAAAGTTTTTTCACCTATGGTGGCCTCAATCATTGGATCTTTAGAATGTACAGACGAGTTTTGCGACTTACCTCGCGCTTGCCTTCTTTTTGAATTATTCGGAATTTCCTAATAGTTGCTACTTCATCAAGCTCACTCTCTTCAAAAGTGTTTTTAGCAAGAGATGAGCCGAAAAACTTGGAGAGTTCATTTTGTGCGGGTCAAAATGTTTCATACTCAAATCTCACGTCAACAGTCACTTTACCATCATCAGTTTAGTACAGTAGTATTTTTCCTTCATTATCGGGCATCGTGTTCTCCAAAACTAATTTCAAACCGCTTATGAAAGAGATTTTTGTGCCATTCTAACCAACCTATTTGACAAGAATGGTTAGATTGTGTTAGAATAGTGTTAGAATTATGCGGAGGTTATTATGCATCTTTCAGAGAGGTCCCTGGATCAGAATTTGACTTTTACCGAGGCAGCACAAGAATTTCGAAATAGAGGAGTTCCCTTTGGTACAAATCAATATACAGCATTAAAAATAGTAAACTCTGATGGTCTTTATACAAATCTTGGTTTACTACTTTCTGATCAGTGTGTCCATTCTATTAAAATGGCTGTATTTGATGGGACATCTAAATCAACTTTTATTGATAGAAGGGAGTTTAATGGTTCTCTTTTACATCAAATAAAGGATGCTTATGAATACATTTCTCAACACAACAGGATAAAAGCAGAATTCTCGGGCCTTGTTCGGATTGATCGTAGGGATTATCCAGAAGAAGCGCTTCATGAAGTTCTTCTAAATTCTGTCGTTCACAGAGATTATTCCTATAGTGCTAGTATTCTGATCAGTCTCTTCGACGATCGAATGGAGTTCACAAGCGTTGGGGGACTGGTAAATGGAATTTCCTTGAAAGATATTATGCTTGGGATTTCGCTATCCCGCAATGAAAGATTGGCCAATGTTTTTTATCGTCTAACGTTGATTGAAGCTTATGGAACTGGGATGTCAAAGATATTTAACAGCTATGAGGGTTGTACTGTCAAGCCTAAAATTGAAGTATCCGATAATGCATTTAAAATTACGTTACCAAATCGAAATTTCTTCGACGATAAGAAGATGCTAACAGATCAAGAAAAGTTTATTTTGGATCAACTCAGGAAACAAAAGCATTTAACACGCATGGAAATTCAAAGTGCGTTAGGCATTTCTCAGACGATGGCTGGTCGACTTCTAAAAAAACTTGTACATTCTGGCTATATAAATGTAGAAGGAAAAGGAAAAAGTACAAAATATATCCTCAAGAATCTGCCATAATCCATATTTTAGGTTTCACAGCTCTATAGAAGCAAAATGCATTGTCAATAGTTTTGTTCCTTTGGCTTGGGGTATCAATCGCCAAAGTTGAAAATAAAAATGCGCCATAGTTTAAAATGGTATATACTGTATCTGTCGAAAGGATGTGGTATGATGAAAAGATATTATCCTCGAATAGCCGATACATTGCTAAAGAATTCTTTGGAGTCATCTGGTGCGGTATTGATT
>CAYRWA010000056.1:0-3081 GCA_964427915.1 uncultured Caldisericota bacterium | reverse complement strand
CTCTACAGTTTCATATGAAGTAACCTCTACAGTCCCTTGGTTGGTGATACGACATCAATATGGTTCCTTGCAAGACAAGCAGATTTACTATCACATCCTTGCAGAACAACTTTCCCCTTGGCAAACTCATGTTGGAGAAATCCATGTTACCTTTCCTCAGAAATGGTCGTTTCTCAATCATTCCATTCCCATATCTGTTTCTACCATAGGTTCAACTGTAGAACTCACCATTGGATCCAATCAAGCGAACGTAGATGGCAAACCAGTTGCGTTAGAAGAAGGGTATATTCCTGTTATTCAAGATGGACGAACATGCATCGGTATACGATTCCTCACAGACTATCTTTTTCGTTCGCATGCTACCATTGAATACGAAGCCGATCTTCGGCGCATCAAAGTGACTACCAAAGACCACACGATCTATATGATCATCAATCAAGATGCAGCTAGTGTGGATGGTGTTCGCGTACTATTGGATGTACCCCCTTTTATTCAGGAGGGACGAACCATGATTCCCTTGCGGTTTGTCAGTGAATCTTTGGAAGCTGATGTGTTGTGGGAAGCTTCTACACAAAAGATTACGATCACCTATCCCAGCAAATAGGTAGAAGCAAAGAAGTGTTATCTTGTTTGGATTAGAATCCAAACAGAACGAGTCCCCCTTCCCCTAAGCAAAGTCAGAGGAAAGGGGACTATTGTTGGGGTCTCTCCTTCTGACTTCGTAGAGAATTGACTTTCATCAGACCGTGGATACTATATTGAGAGAAGCTTTTCTCACTGGATTGTTGGTAGTGTATACTTGATTACATCTGTAGGAGAATTATTGACATTGATGAACAGGAAACAGTGCGATGGACAAAATGAATAGCAATAAGTTGGGTTCTTTTTCGTATACAGGAACCGGTTCAACCACACTAGGGTTGGTAGGATCGATGACCGGTAGCGGTCATGTAGGAAGCCAAAGCTATCCATACGATCACGAATGGAAGTATAAGTATTCTAATTTTGGAAAAACACTAGCTACTGCCTGCCAAACCAATTGTTTCCAGGGGGAAGCTTTTGCTGCGTATGATCCCTGCGGAAATATGATTTCATTGGTAGCACAAAGCAGTGGAGAAGTATGGGCCAGAGCAGTGGATAAGAATTCTGATGCAACCATTGGGATTTACAATCCTTACAATATGGAGATTCCGTTTTCTGCACAAGCAACTATCCATCCTTCTTACGACCAACCCATCAATGGACCCATTGAGTTTCACATCCCGGAACAAGGGCAATGGGACCTCAAAGAACTCCTTGCGAACATGACCAGAGTAAACACTACTATTGGAGAAAGTGGTGTAGATGCTTCCAGTAGTGGAGATGATGATTGTGCAGATGAGATATGTGGAGAAGCAAAAACTGCATATGACGAGTTTTGCGATTGTATGGAAGCATGTTATAAAAATAAAGGAGATGGCACTTGGGGTCATTGGGAGGATGAACTTGAAGCAATAGCTACCTGGAACTACTATCAACAATTTATTAACAAACAAGATCTTGACACATTATTCACGGTGAACTTAGGGTTGGTTGGCTTAGTATTTGGTGGAATTCCTGTTTTGATAAAGAAAATTGTTGGAGGTGCGCAATTTGGGTGGCAATTGTTAAAGCCCTATACTGGCAAAGGTGAACCCACTTGGACACAATCGAAAAAGGCACAAAACAAACTGAAAGAGGCTTTTCCATGGATTAAAAGTGTCCAAGATCGAACATCTAGAGCTCAAGCTGCCAGAAACTGTCTTTCTTCTTGTTCTCACCATATTGACAGAGATATAATACAGGTCAAACCTGGTCAACGATTGTGTGCTCCATCTACAACATAAGGAGTAAAGAAATATGATTAACGATTTTCATGATGCTATGTATATTGCTCAAATCATTTTTCAGATAAGTTTATTGATTTACCTTTTTTCGTATTCCTTCTCTATTGTTTATCAAACGCTCTATAAGAAAAAGATAGCATTCCGCAATATCGCATCTGTTTATCCTATAGTTCTATTATTTTTTCTTGGAATGTTGAGCGATATCTTAAAAAATCCCTCACCAAATCTTATTAGTGTTTTTTCACTTTTGCTTCCTGTAGGTGGTTCTGTCATTTTGTATTTCAAATTGAGATATGTGTACATGATGTGTGGTGTGAACAAAGACACTGCAATCAAGGCCATAAAATGTTCTCTAGAAAAAATGAATGTGAATTTCACAAATTACTTTAACAAAGAGATTCTTTTAGACGATATTAACAATAGCATAAGAGTGTACAAGTATTTTGATGGGGGTATAGAAATTACCTTAGAAAAAGGGAAGGATCTATCCATTTTTATGGATGTAATGAAACATACCAAAGCAGATCTACAAAACTCCAATAACAAAATACAGCACGGGCTTTACATACATTTTTCAACGTTGGCAATGATCATTATTGTTGGGTATTTTATCTATAGCTATCCTATCTATGTTTCTATTCTTACTCGGTTGCTACGTTTTTGATAGTTTGGTTGGATTGTTACCTAGAGATAGACAGAGCTAGCGCCAAATAGCTGACTAGGAGCAATGCTGTATAGATACGACACATTTCTGTGGTTGTTATAGGAAGCAATGAACGAACCTAAAACACAGCAGATGGATCACTGGGAGAAGAAAACCTGAAAAAGATTTTTTTCTCCCAGATTTTGGTCGGTAACATCCCATAAACCTACCGGCTGTGAATAATACTACTAAGGAGTTTCCGTGAATGATTTTCTTAAATATTTAGTATGCATCCTGTTAATGGTCTTCTTAGTTTACCTAATAAATACTACAGCGACTAACACAAATCCTTTCTATCCAATGGATAGTTCCAAACAAGTATACAAGTATGCTATAGAGAAGTTATTATGAAGGTTGATGACTGGAATTTCTTGCAAAAGTATTTTGATACAAGAAGCAAAAAAAGTTTGTATGTTTTTCTCTTTTTTCTTGACAAACTTTTTTTGCAGTATTTAAATAATAGTATTGTGTTTGAAAAAAAGTTTTGCTCTATCTAAAAAACTTCTTCGGAAG
>CAYRWA010000055.1:0-2748 GCA_964427915.1 uncultured Caldisericota bacterium | reverse complement strand
GTTGGAACAATCATTCGTTGTTTTTAAGATTCCATCCTTCAGCAAAAATGCACGAAATGAAATTAAAAAAGGGAAGAAGATTTACTTCTATGACAATGGTATCCGCAACACAATCATCAATTCATTGTGGAAAATAGAAAATCGTCAAGATATTGGAGGATTGTGGGAAAATTACCTCATTACAGAAAGAAAAAAACTCTTGGCGTATCATCGTTTGCATCGGAAGCAGTTTTTTTGGCGTACTGCTCAAAGGCAAGAAATAGATTATATTGAAGAGGGAGAGAAATGCATTCGTGCTTATGAATTTAAATGGAATCAAAATGCAAGAATGAAAATTCCAAAAACATTTTCTATTGCGTATCCACACGTCCCTATTAAACTCATTACTCCTAGTAACTATCAATACTTTCTCACAGATCCAGAGTTTTAAATGCAAAAAATTGTATACGGTTTCAACCAGGTAGTAAAGCATGAATAAAGAAAATAGAGAAACTAAAGATAACCATTACCTACGATTTGTGCAAGTTCACGATGTAAAGATCTATTCTACAATATCGATTGCCTTTTGGGTTCAGAGAATATTGAAGATTGATCCTTCGAAGAATGGGCTCCAAGGAATCCCTTTTCAAGAGTATTCCGTAGAACACTCGGTTCGTAAAAACTATGATCAACTTCCCCAAAATTCTCCATTGGATTGGGAAAAAGAATTTGATACGAAGAAATGGCATATTGTCCTTACGTACATTGAAGAGAAGCCCGTTGCAGGGGCAATCATTATTCATAATTCTCCAGAAATTCAGATGTTGTGTTCGAGAAAAGATCTAGCAGTTTTGTGGGATATTCGTGTCAATGAAGAATACCGAGCCATGGGCATTGGAAAATCATTGTTTCACTATGCTATGCAATGGGCCAAGAATCAAGGTGCTAAGTGGTTAAAAATTGAAACACAAAACAATAATGTTGATGCATGCAAATTCTATAACAGGATGGGATGTTTTCTTGGTGGTGTAGATTGTTTTGCCTATGGTGGGACGGCAAAATCCAGTGATGAAAAGATGCTGCTTTGGTACAAGGAGTTATAGGGTGTTTGCTTGCATGAAAGCTGAAAACACCTTGCTGAAATGTTGATAATTAGCTACCGAAATATTTTCTTTTTGAAACTCTACATTGCCAGCATAGAGTAATAAGCCATTCTTAATGCCCGATATCTTTTGAAAGTACGGTATGTTTTTATGAAGAGACTCGTGGTATGACATTGCAGATTTAATTTCGACTGGTAGTAACAAATCTCCATACTTAATGAGTAGATCCACTTCATGATTGTTGTGGTCTCGGTAAAAAAATAAGTTTGACTCTAGTCCTTGGTTCATCAGAGTTTTACGAATATCCATGACAACCATGTTTTCAAACATATTGCCTATAAGGGGATCCCGAGATACTTGATGGATTTGTGTTATTCCCAACAAATAACAAGCCAACCCAATATCCGTAAAATAGATTTTTGGTGACTTGATCAAGCGTTTGCCAAAGTTATTGTAGTAAGGTGGAAGTCGATATATGACAAAAGAAGCTTCTAGTATGGAAATCCATTCTTGAATTGTGGAGCTAGAAACACCGACATCTTGGGCAATGGAAGAAGTATTTAATATGTTACCAATCCTCCCAGCCAGTATACGTACAAATTTATCAAACAAGGATAAGCTTCGTATTTGAATCATTTGTCGCAAATCTCGTTCGATATAAGTTTGGTAGTAATTTCTATAGAATCGATGTGGTTCCATTTGTTCCTTGTATATGCGAGGATAAAAACCTTGAAAGATAGTTTCGTCTCTGGAATATGCATCTCCTTGGTTTTGCAACTCATGTATTGAGAGTGGATACAGTGTTGCCAGAGCAGTACGCCCTGCCAAAGATTGTGAAATAGATTCTTGAAGGGAGAGTTGATAGCTACCTGTTAAAATAAATTGACCATTTTTATCAATTTCATCGGATTGAGCTTGAATATAGGAGAGAATCGAAGGAACCCTTTGTACTTCATCAATAATGACAGGGAGTTGAAAGGATGAGAAAAAAGCTCTTGGATCGGTTTCAGCTAAGCTTCTAATCTCGGGTGATTCAAGATTCTGGTACGAGTGCATAGGGAAGACTGATTTTGCTAAAGTAGTTTTCCCAGATTGTCTTGGCCCAATAACAGTAACAATGGGATATTGTTCCGAAAGAAAAATCAACTCATTGGATAAATCTCTGGCTATCATATACTTATTCTAAGCTAAATTAGACAAATAACAAGTACAACCTTTGATTTGTCTAGTTTTTCATGATTGCCTATCTGTTTTTGTTATTACAGATCTTTAGGGTTCTGGTATGGGAAACTCCATTTTTGGGTGTTGTCGAAAGAATTTCCATATTTCTTGAATAGCATCCACTTTGTTAATGTTCTTCATAGAGCCTACCAGCCATTCAGGTAAAAAAGGACTAGATGACGTGGGCCAATGATGACCCAATCCTTTGATAAAAATCATGCGTATTTTTCGCCGATCCGTGCGAGATTTGAATTGTTGCAATATAATGTCATCATCTTCGTACAGAATTTTATAGGAAGAAGGTATTTGCAAACGTTCCACCCATTTTAGAATCATATCTTGAATAGGGGGCTTGGTTCCGTATTGTTGATCACCAATCCACAATTCCCCTCCCTCCATTGGATTCAATGGATCGTCAGTTCCAGTTATATATAGAAGTGGAATG
>CAYRWA010000054.1:0-37418 GCA_964427915.1 uncultured Caldisericota bacterium | reverse complement strand
GAGGGTACACCCGTTCCCATTCCGAACACGGAAGTTAAGCTCATCGAGGCCGATGGTACTTGTTGGGAAACTGACTGGGAGAGTAGGAAGCCGCCAGCCTTTTTTTATGCTTTTTTTCAGTTACTTCAGCTACTTCAGTTATGATTCATCAAATAGCCGTTATCAGCGCTTCTTTAGTACGGCATACAAACAAAACTTTCCTTCTACAATCTTTTTCCCTTCTGAATTTCTTATTTCAAAAAGTATTCTCATGCTTTTTGTACAAAGGAATCAAACAAATTAGGAGGAATTATGAAGAAAATTAGAGAACGAAAGCGTGCCTTTACGTTAGTTGAATTGTTGATAACAATTGGCATTATTGTAATTATTGCAGGAGTCGCAGTACCGCAAGTTGCAGGGTATATTAATCGAAGCAAATCAGCCCGAGCTAAAATGGATCTTTCCACTATATCCACTGCTATTAAGTGTTTTTATACCGATTGGGGACAATATCCAGCATCTTTAGACGATTTACTGGGCATTGATGCAACCGATGACGCCATTAACACAAGTGCAAGTTATACAATAGCCGGGCTTCCCGGTGGTATTGATTATTTAGGCGTACGCATTCCTGTCGATATTTTTAATCAAGCTGCGTCCGATAATGAATATCAGTATCAAATTTTTGATGACCATCAAAACTATATAATTTGGTCTATTGGACCCAATAAAACAGCAGAAATTACTGATATATCAGCAACTTTTGCCACCGATACGATAACTATTTCCTACACCGAGGAGTTTGATGATATATATGACTCCAACTGTGAAATTGTTCTTTCTGAAGGATAATTGATCCAAACAGAATCATGCAAAAAAATGCTAGATTCCCACGAATAAGAAATTCAAGAAAACCAGGGTTTACCTATTTGGAAACCCTGGTTTCTGTTATATGTATACTCCTTTTTTTATGGGGATTTCAAAATTGGATGGTCTTTGTACATTCTCACAAAACACATGCACACCTTCAGCGTAAACTGTCTGAAACAAGTCATTTTATTGCTTGCCAGCTCCACAACGCAAACCAAGACTGGATTCAAGAAGAAACCTTTTTCCCCACTCCCTTCGATTACCAGGCAATCACAAACGATCCATTTGTTACCATTCCCGTTCCATTAGCCAGTGCTTCTTCTTATTTTTCAATCTCTCTACCCCCTGAGCTCCTTGAAAATCCTTATCAAGTCCTTATTTCAAAATCATCAGATACGATCTACCAACAAGAATACGTTTTTTACCATGTGATTGTTTTTGTCACGTTTGCATCCAGTAGGTATGTTGCAACTTCACTTTTTGTGAAAAAACATGCGACTCCATAAGAGAAAAATTATGAAACTACTGCAAAAAAGGGAGAAAACTATTCTCAACACATTTAGTACAGTAGAAACTGTAGTAAGTGTTGTACTGTGCACAATGATTCTATTCCCTATCGGGAACTGGATACAGATGTATTCACAGTCATTTTACAACAATAGCAAACAAAATTCTGTATACTACGATGTTTTGTTTTTACTAGAAGATATCGAAACGCAGTGGACGCAGTTCCTGTATGAACCAACTTCTATTCGCCCAAAAGAAGGTATTAGTGAACAAATTTTGTCTTTTAAAACGGTGGATCAAAAACTCATTCGTTATTATACAAAAGGCAATGAAGTTGGTCGCGATATTGGATACGGAACCTTTCAAAATCTAACGCAAAAAGTAATCAAAAAGTTTATGATCACAAGATACCCTGATGCTGATTCCTTGCAAATTCAAATTTGTATCGAAGACATTCTAGGCAGAACGTATTGCAGGATGCTTTTTTATAAGCTAACACCATGAGAACCAATACTATTTTATTTTTTCACCAGTGTTCTTGTAGAAAACGAAAAGGGTTTGCTCTGCCTGCAGTTGTGTTTATCATTTCTCTGCTTTTGCTCCTATCTATTTATTTCATGCAGCAGACCATCCGAAATCAACTTGCTATGCAAGCTCAGTTGGATCAAATAAAAATGGATCAAGCAAAAGAAGTAGGGGAAATGATTGTACTAGATTTGTACAAAAATGGAGGGCGAGAAGGATTAAAATTGCAGTTATCTCAACAGCCAAAGGTGTATATAAAGAGTAGTCCTTTGCATGTAGAAGATATGGTGTTGGTGTATACATTTATCAATGAAACATCAACGAAAATTATCTGCCAGATGTCAGTGTTTTTGTTAAAACCTGACCAACAAGGTATTACTTCCCATCCACTGTTGAAAGTACCTTTGTATGTTAATTCCTATCATAAATGTTATGTGTTGTCTCATCAATACATCTATCCAACAACATTAACTATGAAATATACCATTTCGACAGAAGAAGAAACCAATGGAAAAATTCTGAAACGCGAGATTGCGAAAGTGTACTACCGTGGCTAATGCTGTATTGTTTTGCACGCTACTGATTTTTTCAGTTGAAGATATACGCAAGCAAAGTATTTCTGTTAGTTGGTTTTGGGGTTTATTTCTCCTTGTTTTCATCCTTGTATTGATACCTGCTTCTTGGAGATTTTCTGCAAGTTTTCCTCCATGGCTATCTATAATACAGAATGCTGTATCGAACATAACTGGTTATAGCGTTATCCAAGACTGGCTGAAAACAATGGAAAGTATCCGATTGCCTTCATTTGTACTTTTGGACTCTTTTGTTGGCGCATCTTGGATGCGCGTGCTATGTATTTCTTTATGTAGAGGATTCATAGGCTTTTTGCTCATGTTTCTTCCGTATATACTTTCCAAAAAACAGGGATTGGGAGAAGGCGACATCATTTTCTTTGGTTTGCTTTCGCCTTTGTTTTCTGTGGCCACTATATGGGCCTCTTATTGTATGACCTTTCTACTAGGGAGCATCTATGCAATTGTCGTTATGTCTCTACAAAAATTTCATTTTGTAAGGTCAACCCGACTCCAAAAAATTCCATTGATTCCCTTCATATCTTTTGGCTTCATTTTAGGCATGTTTTTGTAACATGAAGAGGAAATCGGCCCATATCTTTTTTGAACTCTTTTTTTGGCTGGCTTTGATTGTGATTCTAAGCGGATCATTCGTTTCTTTATCAAGAGATGTTTTGCAACAACGGCAGCTCGATATCTGTATTAGCACGCTAGCAGAAGATCTCCAGATGCTTCGCATGAAATCAATTTCTACGCATCAAAACTTAAAAGCAGTGTTTTATCCAACACAAAATTACTATGTTTTTGAAACGGAAGAAAATGGTTTAGAGTGCCCTGGCAAATATATCAAGCGAACCTTCCCTACCAATATTGGCTATCCTTACTATTTCGGAATAGCAACTCCTGCCTATGTTGATGAATATGGAAATATCTGCAGCGGTTCTGTTGAATTTGGTTATAGCGGGTCCCCCCTCCTTCCTCGTACAGTTACATTTAAATATACAGGGACTCCTTCGGCAGGAGGTCATATTATTTTAACTTCGTTTCCTGATTTGCGTAGCAGTGTAGTGATTGTAAAGGTAGCTACAGGAAGAATTCGGGTTGGTCGCGTATCTTTTTTTTCAATGGAATCGTAGTCTTCATTTTCGAATTGAAACAATTCTTTACCGATTCGTCATTATTTCCCAAAAAAAATTTATATAATGAATACGTGTAGGATCATTCATTTTTTTTTTATGGGGCGTACTTTTTGTTGGAGGTTTGTATGACAAAAAGCAGTAAAGTACTTATAGCAACGATTGTTTGTATGTTGTTGACGGGGTTTGTGTTCTCTTCGCCATTGCTACAACTATTTTATCATGATGCAGAACCCTTCAAATTTTTTGGATATCAATTTACAGCCGAGTTTGAACCCATCGTAATTGCTTCTGTTAAAGATGTTCCAGAAGGAACGGGACATTCTTTTAGCGTCAAGTTAGATCTTCCCTATGCAGGTCCTCAATATGTTCGGCAGGATATTTATGGAATCATTACGAATATTGATGGAGAGTTTCATGCTTACAGCGCTGTGTGTCCTCATCTTGGATGTATTGTCCGATGGGACGAAGAACAAGTACCTGAGAAAAGAATATGGTGCAATTGCCACAATGGTGCATTTGACCCAACCACCGGTGAGGTTACAGAAGGACCTCCACCAAGAGGTTTGCCAGTGTATACCGTTATGATCGACGGAGACGATATCTATCTAGAAAGCATTGAAGAAGGTGCACAATGAGAGACATCCAAGCAAAAACGGTATCGTATTTAAACAATCCTTTTTACTACCTTGGTGGGATTACTTTTATATTTTTAGTATTTCAAATCCTTTCGGGAACTTTTTTGTTCATGAATTTTGTTCCTGCTATTGGCGGAGCATATAACACCCCTATCCCGGGTGCATATGGTTCCTTGGTTTATATCACAAACCAACTTCCCTTTGGAGTTTACTTGCGAACTTTTCATCGATATGCTGCCATGGGCATGCTTTTGTTTTCTTTACTACATTTGCTACGAATGTGGATGACCAATAAAATTGCGAAACCACGAAATCTAGGTTGGGTTAGCGGTTTGGTGCTCGTCTTCTTGGTGGTTATACTTATCTATACGGGGTTCTTTTCTTCTTATACCCCTCGTTTTGAAGCGATGTTAATGAAATGGGCCGACTTCTTTGAATACGGCCGTAGGCAATATCAAGATTTGTTGTCGGTTAATTTTGGTCTTCACCTATTGCTTCCCATCTTGATCCTACTAGGTCTCATAGTACATTTTAAACGAATTGCCAGACCGAAAATTACCCCACCGTTATCACTGTTTCTTATCCTTACAGGATTTATGATTCTTTTAACAGCCATTTTTCCTCTGCCCTATTTACCCGAAACCCCCGTTCCATATGAGGGAACAGTTCCCTCTTTTCTGCAACAAATTTCAATTCCACTTGTTTTCTTAGCTGTGTGTTTATTGCTTGGGTTTATCCCTATGTTCTTAAAGCGAAAACAGCTTTTTGCAAAAGTGGATCCAATACGATGCACAGGATGTTTGTATTGTGTGGATGTATGTCCTAAGAAGGCTATTAAGCCAATCACGAAAGGACAACGTATTGTTGCATTTGTAGAGGAAGCAAAATGTCAAGGATGCGGTATATGTGAGGGAACCTGTAGGTCGATTGCAATTCGTCTCTACAACGACCCAAAAAAATCCATTCAAGAGGAGGTTCGGGCAATATGGCTAACAAAGAATTAATATACCTTTTTCCCTGTTTAGCTGAACAAAGAAAAAGACTGCTTCGTGAGATTCAAAAAAAGTACCCTTTTATACAGGTGGTTCCCATTACCTGCGCAGGGCGATTTAATACAAGTTTAGCCCTCAAGTTGATCCATGAAGGTGCAAAAGGAGTGATAGTTCTTGGTTGTGAACCAGGAGATTGTCATTATCGAGAAGGATCTGTTTTTTCCGAAAGACGATTTCTTTTAACCAAGCATACATTGAAAGCTTTTGGAATAGAAGAAGACCGTTTTCAAGCTATTTGGCACAAACCCTCAGATTTTCGCAAAACAATGATAGAAATTGATCGTTTTGTTGAACATCAAACTGAACTCAATCATAAAGGGGGGAACCATGAAAAAGCAAATTGAACAAAATATTCATCAGCTTCTACAGGAAATGTGGAAACCGGGTGATTTGCTCATTGCTTGGAAAAAAGCTTCTTTACCTGGACATCGTATACCTGCTTTTATCTACCAAAAGGAAGAGATTCAAGAAACTGTATTCGATTCCTTCTGTGACATATCTTTAGCTACATATCTTAACGAACAGAATCGACAAGAAATACTACCCAACACTTTTCAAGGGACCATTCATATTGTTTGCAAACCTTGTGATGCAAAATCTGTTATGCAAACATTTGCAGATCAACAGATTTCAGAAGATCTTGTTAATTTAATTGTAGTTGCTTGCGATGGCGTGGTACATCGCAAAAAAATCGAAAAACAAATAGATCAGTCCATTGTTGACTTTAAAGAAACTGATTATCAGATTATTTGCACAGATATTGCAGGCAAAGAACACAAGTTTGAAAAAAGAGAAGTTTGGTTGGATAAATGTACAGACACAAGCAATTGTGAACTACCATATTACTTTGGATATTATTTTGTGGGAAAAGAAAAAGAATACCGCAAACGGGTGAACCACCTATACCACACAAATAAAAAATTACCACAGGATACGTTGCCCCCGGTACAGCTACAACAGATGATCCGTCAAGAGCTGAGTAGATGTATTCGTTGCAATGCGTGTCGAAATATTTGTCCAGCTTGTTTTTGTTCCGATCAATGTGTATTCGATAAACCAAAAGAAACCGTAAAGCTACTAGACAATTATGTAACTACAGAGAATAATATTCTGTATCACATGATTCGATTTCACCACGTAGCGCCAAATTGTACCGGTTGTGGTGAATGCGAAAGAGCTTGTCCGAAAGATATCCCTCTGCATATATTCTATGAATATTTTAACCGATGTATGGAAGAAGAATTTGGTTATAAGGCTGGGAAAACGAACGATGAAAGACAAAAGCTTCTTTCCTACAATCTTGGCGAAGATTTGGTATAAGGAGGAATCATGAGAAAGAGACTTAAAATCAACAATTTACATGCCTTTCTACAGGAAATCCAAAAGCAAGCTACCTTGATTGCTCCTGTTAAAACCACTACAGATGAACGAGAGTTCATGCCTGTAGAGAAGATTTCACAAATAGCATTAGAAGGGAGCAATCCTCTTCGATCTCCCAAAGAATATCTTTTTCCCCAAATGGAAACGATGTATCAATACCATATACAAAAAGAAGGAAAAGCAACGATAAAAGAAACGTTGCACCAAAAGCCACAAATCATCATTGGAATACGACCTTGTGATTTGCGTGCCCTATCCTATGCAAAAGAGTTTTACTCCACAACTCATGAAGACGTCTATGTATTGGAAAGGTGGAAACATACGACTCTCATTGGATGGGCATGTCAGACCCCCTTAAATACCTGTTTTTGTACATCTCTTGGTAATTCGCCTGTCGATTCGAAAGGTGCTGATATTATGATGGCCAAAACCGACCAGTTTTACATTCTTGAGGTTCTTACTGCCAAAGGAAAAGACTTGGTCGAGACCGTTGACTCCTTGCTTGAAGAATCACCCGATGCTGATGATGACATTATTCCTACTATTCGACGCCAAACAGAGGCCATGATTCGCGAGAAAGTGGATCTTTTATCAATCAAAGGACGCATTGACTCTGCCTACTCTTCTTCTATTTGGAAGAAGTATAGTGACACGTGCATAGCGTGTGGTGCTTGCACATTTAACTGCCCAACCTGTACTTGTTTTGATACAGCTGATCAACTAGAAACCTGTCAAGATGGTTGTCGCTACAGAACGTGGGATACATGTCAGAATTATGCCTTCACCTTGCATGCTTCAGGACATAACCCCAGAGGAACCAGAGAAGACCGGTTACGACAGAGAGTGATGCATAAGTATCACTATTCAGTTGAACAGCTTGGGCTTTTTTCCTGTACAGGATGTGGACGATGCACTCGATCTTGTCCTGTAAATATTGACATGGTATCCATTATTAAAGACATTAAGGAGGTTGTTTCTCATGGAGAAGAATAAAAAAACCCCTTCATTTACAAATAATCCCTATGTTCCATTCTTTGCACAAATTTGCGAAGTTGGGCAACAGACTTCTACTGTTAAACACTTTCGTGTAGATCTACCCAAAGGAAATGTTCCCAAAACATTTGTTCCAGGACAGTTTTATCAAATATCTCTTCCTGGCGTAGGAGAAGTTCCAATTTCCGTATCTGATTTCGATCCAACAAACAATACTCTCCTTTTTTGCATTGCAAAAACGGGGGTTGTTACTACCAAAATTCACACGTTGCAAAAAGGTGATTATCTCGGCTTAAGAGGACCTTATGGAAACGGTTTTCCCATGGAACGGTTTCAGGGGAAAAACTTAGTTCTTGTTGCTGGAGGCATTGGGCTTGTTCCATTAAGAAGTGTCATTGAAGATTATTTTCGGCATCAAGATCAGTACGGCGAGCTTGAGATTTTGTTTGGAGCAAGGAATTCACAGGAAATCATTTATCGCGAAGAAATGAAACAATGGCGATTGATGAAAAAAACAACCTGCAAAATTACTATTGATAAACCCGAAAAGGGTTGGGATGGTAATGTAGGGTTTGTTTGCAATCTTGTTGACAAGACGTATTGTGATTGTAGCGAAGTTTTGTTCCACCACCTATCTTCTGAAAAAAACAATACCGTCATATTAATTGTTGGCCCCCCGGTAATGTTCCAATCCATTCTTGACAATTTATCAAAAATACAGTTTCCGGATGATTCTGTATATGTCTCACTTGAAAATCACATGAAATGTGGAATTGGTAAATGTGGGCATTGCAATTGTGGAAGCAAGTATGTTTGCCAAGATGGACCCATTTTTTCCTGGAACGAGTTAAAAACTCTGGAAAAAGAATACTAGGAGGAATATATGCCTGCACGAGAGAACACATGGCAAAAAATTACGTACTGGATCAAAAATAGATTTCGAAATATTGATCTTTTTGATGAAACATTACAACCTAAACACCCAAAGAATCCAGCCTATTGGATTGGGGGAATGCTGTACTCGGGATTATTGATTCAAATACTTTTAGGATCCATATTGGCCATTTATTATATTCCCTCTTTTGAAATGGCATATCGGAGTGTTGAATCCATTATGCAGCTGCAGCTATGGGGCGTCACCATTGGCCCATGGCTACGGGGCTTTCATAGATATTTAGCAGATGCTATCATTATTTTAGCAATGCTTCGTTTGTTCCGACTTTTCTTTGCCGCAGAACACAAACAGCCTCATGAGTTTACATGGTTTTGGGCAGTGCTTTTTGTTGTCATTACCACTGTTTTTGGCTTTAGCGGATATATATTACCAATGGATCAGAGAGCGTACTGGGCTACAACAATTGGAACCACGATGCCTTCTTTTGTCGACGAGTTACCTCTTTTAGGAAACTTGCACCTAGGCTCCTTTATTCAATTTATTGCCCGAGGATCGGTTGTAATCTGTACTAATACCCTTACCCGCTTCTATGCCCTTCATTATGTGTTGCCCGTTGGTATTGTTGTATTGGCCGAGTCCTACTTCTACTTTTTCCGAAAGAAACGAGTCAATCTACCCGCATTGGGGGTGATTCTCCTTTTTGCGATTGTGATTGTATGGCAGATTGTTGAACCAGCTCATTCTTTGGCCCCTGCTGATCCATCATCACCTCCTGAACATATATTGCCTGATTGGTATTTTCTTTTTGTGTACTATTTCTTAAAAATCTTGGACTTTTTATGGGGAATCCTCTTCAATATCATCTTTTTAGTGTTTGTCCTTCTTATGCCATATATAGAAAGAAATCATTTCAAAAGACCTTCCAAACGACCTCTTTGGAATTCCCTTTTAGTTCTTGGGTATGCATTGTTTGTTATTCTATCCTGGAGATCAGCCATATATTCCGAGTCTGAAATTTTGCGCGGAGACATCCCTTGGATTTTTGGAGCTTATATTGTGTTTATTCTAGTTTTTGGATGGTGGCAAAAGAAAGTAGAGAGTAATGAAAGAAGAAAAGGCACGTTGGTTCATAAAAAATAGCCACTGGTTGTTTTGGGTGGCATTGATACCGGCAGTAGTAGCAGGCAACGTGATCTTTTCGAAAGCACAGTTGCTGTTTCGTTTTGGGTTTCAAACAGCTCACTTTTTGCAGTTTTTGATTGCACTCATTTTCTTCATTGGTTCTGTCATCTTTCTCGGATTCATTATCTATCTTCATGATACGAGAGATGGAAACATCAAGAGACACATATCATGGTTCGATTCTTGGATCGAAAAATGGCATTTAGAGGAGTAACGATATGAAAAAAAGTGAACAACTACTAACAGCTTTGTCATATGTATTGTTAGCAATAATTGTGATATTATTAGGGGTATGTTCTTCGTATCATCTAGCGGGAGAACAAAGATTGTTAGTTATTTGTGCGGGGATTATCCTGATTTTGTTTGGGGTGGTCTTAACGATTGAAACGAAAATTAAATGGTTGGAGGCTGAAAAAAAATCATCGAAATGAAAACACTTCGGAATTGTTTGATTGTACTATTGAGTTTTTCTGTCATAGGGTCTATTTTTCTTATTCACTCTGTACAGGGGATTGCGGATGTAACAATAGAACCAGCCTCTGTTTCTTTTTCGATGACCTCTACAGATCGAGATACAAAAGCTGTTGTACTATCTAACCACACTGCCCAACCCATTCAATTTGCTGTAGTAAAGCAGTCATCATCAACTCCAAACTCAAATGAACATTGTTTAAAAACCGATGAGGTCCCTTCCGAAGAAGTTGGTTCCCCGTGGGTAACACCACAATATGATTATGCAAGAACCGGTTACAATAAGATTGAATCTACCTCACCTCCCTTTGAGCAAAAATGGCGATCCACTTACAACAAAGCAGTGATGCCTCCCGTTTTATCAGGGAACAACCTCTATTTGCCATCAGAAGATGGAAGAATTCACCATATACACAGTAGAACGGGTGTCAAAGAAGATTCCTATCACATAGGAGAAGCTATTTATTCGGTCCATCTTTATACAAGGTACCTACTTGTGGCAACCAACAAAAACCTCGTTTTGTTTGACCGAATTGCTAAACAGGTTATATGGACAAAGCCTTACTTTGTCCCTAGTCTATATGGCATAGCTGCTTGGGAGGGATTACTATTCATTGGCACGCAATCGAATTTGATTTGTTTGGACCTTATTACAGGGCGCGAAGTATGGTATCGACAAGGAAAATGTGATTTTATCGCCACGAACGAAGGCATTCTCACGGCTGTTTTAAATCAAACAAACCTATGGGTTGGGCGCTGTCAAACAGGCATTGAAGTATATTCTATGACAACCAATCACCCAATACCAGGATCCCCTGTAATGGATGACCAAAATATCTACTATTGCACCACCGACGAAGACAATTCTCAAAGTACAGTAGTTTGTTTTTCCCTTGATGGGAAAGAGCAGTGGAAGCACTCCCTAGACGATTATATTACATCTTCTATGGCCGTAGACGAACAATATGTCTTTTTTTCTACAGGGGCGGGGAGAGTTGTTGCCTTGCATCAACCCACAGGCCATATAAAATGGGAAAAAAATATAGGAACTACCATTTTGATACCCCCTATTGTAGCCTGGAATACTGTATATTTTGGCGGAAACGATGGAAACATCTATTGTTTTGATCGAAACAATGGAGCGGATATTTGGATTCATCAAATGTCTTTTCCTATTAACTCTCCCCTCGTCATGGCACAGGGTTTTTTGTATGTGGAAGATAACAGTGGCAATATGTTTGCATTTTGTAGAGTTGGCGAAAATGTTATCCCACCCTTTTCCCCAGCAAGATTAAAAGGGTATCCAGGTCCGCAAAAATTTATTTTAAGTTGGGATATAGAGCAGCCCAAACCTGATTTAGCAGGGTTTCATATTTATCGCAAAAAAGAATTTGAAAGAGAGTTTTCCTTTATCGATACAACTGGAATTGTTAACTACTATGTGGATGAACCTCTAGAAAATGGTGTTACCTATCGTTATATCGTACGAGCATTTGATACGTATGGCAACGAAAGTACGAATTCAAATATGGTAACCGGTATACCCTCTCAGAGCCTTACGCCTGTGTGGTTAGATTACCAACCCACTTCGGGGAGCATTCTTCCTCAAGACTCTGTCATTCTTACTGTAAAGGCAGATGGTACATTGGTTCCACCAGGAGAGTACAAAGCAGAATTACTCGTGCTATTTTCTGGTATAGAAAAAGACCATACAAAAATACAGATTCCTGTATCCATGAAAACTTCCAAAGGAGATCCTTCGATTCTGCAGCCTCCCTCTCTTCAGAGAATAACAGGATCTGATACAAGGGCAACTTTATACTGGAAGAAGTATCCAGGTATTTGGTCTATGGAAGTATTTCGATCTACTGTTTCAGGTGATGAAATGATTCTTATAGATACCTTGCATGGGCAAGAGGTTGTCTATGTCGATGACACCGTTAAAAACGATATAGAGTATTACTATACATTGAAAGCAGTCACCCAAGACGGTATTTATAGTGATTTTTCTAACGAGTTATCAATTGTTCCTCGTCCCTCGGCACTGCAGATATACAAAGATACTACTAGTACAGTTTTTCATCCAGTTTTTGAAATACAAGGCCGCGCAGATCCAAAAGCAACCTTGTTTGTGCAAGATCAACCTATCCCTCTGGCCCCTAGTGGAGAGTTTGTAACATCCGTTGGAGTTCCAGCGGGAATCAGTAAGCTGATGTTTAAAGCAATTGCCACAGACAAAACCATACAAGAAGAAGAAATCGAAGTAAACTGCATTGCAGAATCTTATACAATACGCCTGCAAATACAAAATCAACAAGTGTATGTAAATGATCTTCTTTGGCCCTGGGATTTAGAAGCCCCTCCCCTTTTACAATCGCAACGAACATTTGTTCCACTTCGCTTTATCAGTGAAATTGTAGGTGGAACTGTTCAATGGGATCCACAAGAAAAACGCATTCAAGTTTTGTATAAACAAAACGAAGTAGTATTATGGATAGGTAAAAGAGAAATTTTAGTAAATGGTAAAACAGCAGAGATTAATGCTGCCCCATTCATATTGAACAATCGCACGCTGGTACCGCTCCGTTTTGTTACAGAACCTTTAGGAGCTACTATCGAATGGGATGGTGCAACACAAACAATCTTGCTATATTTCTACTTTACGTAAAAGAGGTAAACAATGATAGTACAATGTAAAAAAAATGACCTAAGCACCATTTTACAAGAGATGATTACTGTAATCCCTTCTAGCTCGCTGGTTCCAGTATTAAACTGTTTTCATTTTTCTGTTAAAAATCAAACGATCACTATAACAGCCTCCGATTTAGAAATTGGTTTTACAAGCCATCTTGAATGCGAAGCAGATGGGGATCTGACCGTTGCAATCCCTGCTAAATTACTAGCTGATATTGTTAAAAACATGGAAGAAGAGTTTATCAAGCTAGAGTTTCAAGATTTGCACCTTACGATATACGGCCTAACAAATCACTTCTCAATTCACTGTATAAATCCAGAAGAATTTCCCAGTTTGCCGGAGGTTTCAGGGACTTCCTATGAAGTTTCTATCAGCCGCTTAATCTCTCTGTACAACAAAGTATCTCCCGCTGTCTCTCAGAGAATGGAAGGAAATTTGAATTTGCATTGCATTCCGTTGCAATCCGATGGTAATGAACTGCGTATGATTGCCTCTGATGCACAGCGATTAGTTGTGGCCAAAACAATAGAAGAAAAAGATTATGATACAATTCGAGTATTAGCACTTCCTAAAGTTTTCAAAATTTTGTCAAGGATTGCTATGAAAGCTACTACAGACAAAATGACTATGGTTGTAGCAGAACGTGAAATCATGTTTTCGTTTGAAAAACAAACACTGGTATCTCGACTCGTGGATTCTAGTTTCCCCGATTACACCAAAGTGATTCCTAAAGAATCAGCGTATCGCTTCATTGTAAATCGTGAAAAACTCCTTCATGCCCTTCAACGACTTTACTTAGTTGTCCGTAAGAATACGGGCAGGATTAGTATGAAGTTGAAGGACAATTCCGTTATGTTAATAGCAAATGATCCAGAAGTAGGATCCGGAGAGGAAGAGGTACCCGTAGAGTACCTGGACCGAAGCGGAGAAGCATGCGAAGTTCTTTTCGATGCTCGTTATATGATAGAAGGCGTTGAAGGGGTCGAAACAAGTCTTGTTGAGTACAACCTACAAGGCTCTATTCATCCTTTAGTTATCAAAGAACCTGATTCAGATCATTATCTGTATGTTTTGGTGACAATACGGATGAAGTGATGTTTGTTGACCATCTGCAGGCAACAAACTTTCGATGCTTTGACCATATGGAATCTTCTTTTTCAAGAAATGTGAATGTTATTGTTGGAAAAAATGGTTCTGGCAAAACCAATGCATTGGAAGCACTTTATTTTTCTTTGCAGGGCAATGGGTTTCGTACTCGCAAAGATGTTCACTTGCTCAAGTATGGAGCAACTTTTTTACGGACAGAGGTGAACATTTTTACCCAAGGCGCAAACAAAACCGTATCTATTGCTTGGGAGAAAAACGGTAAAAAAAGAATTACCTTGAACGGTATGGAAAACCAAAGAATTGTTGATTTGTTTAGTACTTGCTATGTTGTTTTGATGACACCTAGTACGCCAGAGTTAGTAAGGGGAGGCCCCGAGTTTCGTCGGAAATTTATTGACCGGATTCATGCTAAAGAGAGCCCTTCTTATCTTGCTATATTAAACCGATATGCAATGTCTTACAAATCCCGGAATTATGTATTAAAAAAAGGTCTTCGGGAAAGCCAAGATCGAAGACTATATGATACTTTAACCCACACTCTTCTTCATCTGTCAACAATCATTCAAAAAGAAAGACAAAAAACGATCGAGAAAATGCAAAACGTTTTTCTTTCTGTGTGCAATCAATTGCAATTTCCTATGCTACAAGAAATTCGTATTGTCTATTCTCCTTCCAATTTGGATGTGAATCCTAGGCATCTCCAGCAACAAGAGATTTCTCGGGGTACTTCTCTTATTGGCGCCCATTTGGATAGAATCAGTATGAAACGACAAACGAAGTCGTTGCGTATTTACGGATCGGAAGGAGAGCAAAAAATAGCAGCGTTTGTCTTGAAACTTTGTGAGTTTCACTTTTTGGAGCAAGAAACAAAAAATGTTCCCGTTGTTTTGTTGGATGATTTTCAATCCGAGCTTGATAAGGACAATTTTCAAGTGTTGCTCGAATTCATACGGCCCAAAGCACAATTGTTTTTAACATCCTTGCAGCCAGATTTGATAAAAGACTGCGGTAAGATTCTAGAGATTCAAGATGGATGTGTGTATGGAGAAAATTAATCATTCTCTTCACTCTTTTTTTTCACGTCGAAAATTTGATCGGCAAAATGTTATTGAGAGCTCTTTTATCCATACCATTTACCCGCTAGCAGTTGGGAAAATGCTCGCTCGCTCGACCAAAATTCTTGGTTATAAAAGAGGACTTCTTACAATTGCTTGCAAAAACTCCATTTATGTTACAGAATTAACCCATATGAAAGAAGAGATGATTGAGAAAATCAATAGTGAATTGAAGCAAGACTTGGTGAAGGAAATTCGATTTGTGATAGGAAATGTGAGAGTATCAAAACCGAAAAAACGAAAAAAAGCCTTGAATCAAAACCAGAAAGAGTGGGTTGAAAGAATTGTTCAGCAAGCTCCAGAATGCTATCAGAACCAAATACGCTCCATGTTAGTAGCGTACAAGGAGAACTCCTAATGTTCAAAAAGTGGATTCCTAATGTCATTGTTTTTTGTATTGTGTCTTTTTTTGTGATCGCCCTTTTTTATCCTTATACAAAGCCAGCTCCCAAAGGTATCTATTTCGACAAAAATCAAAGCCAAATAGTAATTGATGGTGAATCGAATGCTTCCCCCTCTCTTGCTATTTCTTTCCCTCCCGACTATAAATATTCGCAAATATCCCTAGTGCAGGATTCAATTTTACCCAATGGTGAAAAGGGTGTTATTGAAGAAACGCGTGTTCAAATGGAATTGCATGTTCCCAATGAATCAGTTCCAGTGAGTGCGAATACCATTGTACGTACGTTTCGAAATGGAGACCTGTTTGTGTTAGTTCGCTTGTTTAGTATGGACACCATTTCTCAGCCTATTCAATTTACAATACAAACAGACACTGACTTTTCCGAAAGTGCTACAGCCTGGTCTCTGAAATACCTTACAGATGAACGTCCTCATGAGAGTACAGTGCCGGATTCAGAATTCATTTCCTATGCGCTTTCATCAGGCATGAATATCCTGCCCCCAAGTTTGTATTACATCGAAATGAAAAAGGAGGAGTTTTATCTGGAGAGTATCCTTGCAGGGGCACCAAGTGTCTACCAGAAAGCCCCCACAGAACTTAGCGACTTAACAACTCTTGCAAAAATGAACTCGCAACCTGTTGTCAATTGGACTCCTAAAAAAGCACTATCGATTACATCTGCTCTTGCGCTAGATTCCTATCAAACAGCAGAAAGTTGGTTTTTTGTTAGCAAAAGCTCTTTGTTGGACTTGACCAACGAAGAAACCTGCGAAAATATGAGATCAGCAGACTTTACATTGCGTAAAAAAATTACCAAAGACGGTATTTTTCATATTGCAAGTGAGGATCAGTATATAGGAGCCTCCAACCAACGCTACGATTACTACTATACCTACGCTGGCTGGGAAGGCAGACGCTTTATGAATCTGCATCAAAAATATCCCAATCAGAGATTTTTTTACGATATGTTTGCCAACACAGTGTACACAGTGGCTAAGGCTGCTAGTAAATACGGCAACTGGCCATCTGGCCATGCCAGTGTTTATTTGTGGAATCTATACAAGTTTCCCAAGAATTATATTGATACACGGTATTGTACAGATGCAGGCTTCTTTTTATTGAAAGCTCACAATGATTATCAAATTCCAGAAGCACTGTACACAGGGAAAAAAATTGGCGATTATCTGGTAGATTTAGCACAAGAAGATCAAAAAATCAGTACCCCAAATGGTTTCTTTTTTTATGATTACTATCACAAAGAATATACAAACACACCAACTCATGCTTCTTTAAATCATATTTTAGCAGAAATTAATTATCTACTGGAATTGTATCTCGCTACTCATAATGAAGCCTACTTAACAACAGCAGAACATGTTTTATCAGCGCTAGAAGATACAGAAACTCAATGGATTCGAAAAGACAGCACGGACAATTATCGATGGTACAACGACCTTTGGTATTGTGTAGTTCCTTGCGAGGATGGTTCATTATCCTATAAATATCACGACTATACAAAAGATTTAACCTACAAAGATTTACTCAAAACACAATACCTGCTCCAAAAGATATACAATCGAAGCAGTGCTTCGATTGAAAACTTGATTCATCACAAGCTTGAGTTTTTGACAAAAGAAGGCTATGATACTGATACGATTCATAAGGATTTTGCTCACAGTAATCCAAAATGATGGTATTTCTACAGAAATAGTTGTGAAAACTGATACACTATTACCATAACCTTACAATTGTTCTAAAAGGAGAAGTACAATGGCCACTGTAAAACTGATCATCGGAGTAACACTGTCTGCTGTTATCGTAATATTTATTGTCCAAAATGTTACAGTTGTAAATATTCATTTTTTAGCTTGGTCTTTTGAAATGTCTCGTGTATTAATGATGTTTATTTTGTTTGTTGGTGGGATTATTACAGGTTGGATTATGCATGAGTTCTGGGTCTGCAAACCTTACCACAAGAAAATACAAAAAGCAATAGATGCAAAAGATATGGCAGAAAAAGAAGAAGTTACACAGACGCAGGAAGAAGAATAAAGCAGTGACAGAGAAAATCGTCACCTTTGTAGAGTGAGTTTTTCGTCATGAAAAAATTCCCTACTGCTCTTAAAAAGAATATTAAAAAGCGAGTAGTGTTGTTTTTCATGCTCTTCGCTTTTGTACTAGGGTGGCTGCTACTTTTTTTTCACATTGTGACCTATCCCCTTTTTGCCACAGCAGGATGGATAATGATTATTCTACTAGGGGGGGGCGGTGTTTTTTTACTAATAGGCTTGTTCTTATGGGTTAGCGGGGAATATGGTAAAAAATTGAAACAACAATCTTCCATTTTACCTGTTAAAGGCTGTTATGGAATTACTAGACATCCTATTTTTTCAGGCATACTGTTTACGTCTTCGGGTGTTTATATACTATGCACGAGTTCATTTCTGAGCGTTGGCTATTTTTTCCTTTTATACATCGTTGCTCTTTTTATGCTCCGAAGCCTAGAAAAAGAGTTGATTTCTCTTCATCAGTTACGCTTTATTTATTACAAGAATTGCGTTCCTGCTATTCTACCTATTCCCAAGTCCTTTTCAGCATCCTATTTTTATCCCGTTTCCTCTGGATGGATTACCAATGATTGTCTAGCGCTGAAAGATTGCTATGTAAACTTGTTTTTGTATCGAATCAATCAAAACTACATTGCAATCGATACAGGGAAAAACCCACATATTGTAGAGGAAGAGTTGCATCGTTATAACATTTCTCCTTCTCAAATCAGTCATGTATTTCTAACCCACCTAGACCATGATCATTGCGGAGGTTTGAATCTGTTTACAAAAGCTACCATCTACGTTTCTTCCAAAGAACTTTTGTCAAAACGCTTTTCTTCCCTACCATACTATCATTGGAAACGAATCGTGTCGCGCTACAACCTTACTACCATTGAACACATGCAAGTGACAGCTATTGAACCGGTTCCTATTGCTTCCTACTTAGTACCTGGCCACACTCGTGGTCACATGAATTATATCGTCAATAGAACAATGTTTTTTACCGGTGATAGCTTGTTGTTCCAAAATGGAAGAATCAGGCCGTTTTATTCTCTTTTCAACTGGGATCATTCGAAAGCTAAACAATATGCTAACTATGTTCATACCTTTCTTCAGGAGCATCCCGACATACAAATGATTTTTTCTAGCCATAGTGGAATTCTATGGAGAGATTCTCAACAACAATTTACCGCTGTTGAATGTGAGTATCCCCTTGTTAAAGAGATATTTCCTTTACATCCTACGCTTCTGGGTGAGCAAACACAATTGGATGCACCTTGCAGCCAGGAAGATGCTGTTGAATAACCCGTTTACATTCAAATAGGGTTTTGCCTGTTGTACAAATGTCATCAATTAACAAAACAGTTGCATACGTTTTACTTCCTATCCAGTTAAACAGACAAGAAAGATTCTCTTCGCGTTGTTTTCTTGTACGCCCAATCTGATCTCGATCTGCCAATAAAGCACGTCTTTGCAGACTGTTGTAGTCCTTGGGCAAGCCTGTCATGCATGATAGAGTGTCAACAATTAGCTCACACTGGTTGTATCCTCTTGAATACTTCTTTTGTATACTCAATGGAACAGGAATAAGAACACTGTCGTGAATGTGTGAGTAGGGAATTTGGGTTTCAAACAAAGGATACATCATTTTTGCAATCCATTGTGCAGCAGGATAGTTTCGACGATACTTAAGAGAGGTAATTAGCATTGATGCTTCCTTAGTATAGCGAGAGGAACAAAAAACAAGATCTCCAAAACGACTCGTGAAATTGCCATGGGGATAAAGAGATTTCTGTAACGCAGCAAGGCAGTCTTTGCACAAAAAGTCTGTATTTGGTCGATTGCAGATACTACAAGTGGGAGGAAAGAAGAAATGCTCGATTTCTAAAGAAATATGTGAAAAAAGGTCTTTTAGAAGAGGCTTCATACGGTTTTAATAAAATTCTCCAGTGCCATGAAATTGTCTTGGTTCTTTTTTTGTAAAATCACAACTTCTTCCTTATACGGAATCTCGTAGGAAGAAGGTTGATAGAATCGTTGAAAAGCGTTGATCATTATGACCGTATCATCCTTGTTCGTTAAAATGGGATCGAGATGTAAGATCTGGGCAAATGTTCTTACTTTAGGATCGTATATAAAGGGCAGGATGGGTTTTTTAAGAAGGGATAGCAGGATCATGAAATGAAGTCGCATGCCAATACCAAACTGGCATCTTCGTAACAAAGACAGCATATCTTCAGGGGTGTTAAAGGTGTCAATTAAGTGAGTGGGATATTTCATTTTTTGTTGCAACCAGGTAGAAAACTTTTTGTCATAATCTGGGTAAAAAGGAGTAAACACTAGGGGGAGTTTGGTGGTTTCGCCGACATGATCAAGAAAAGTAGCAATATCATCCAGTCTCGAATTGGTATATTGATTGGGACCAAAACAAATTGCAACAAAGTTTTCATGATGGGGATACGAATCTATATTGTGAGTTTTTTCCGGATTCAACGAAAAAATTGGGTCCACTGTGACAGTTACAAGCGAAGGGCGGACACCAATTTGACTTACGAGTTTCTGAGAAGCTTCATCTCGCAAAGTTATTGCTGTGCATTGATTGAGCACTACTTTGCATAAAAACCGATTGATACCATTGTGCAGGGGACCAATGCCATTGGCATAGATAAAAACAGGTTTTCGAAACAAACGAGCAATTTGTATGATACCAAGATAGTACAAAGGACTTTTGAAACTGGTAATATCTTGGATAAGCCCACCACCCCCACTAATAAGGGCATCACATCGAAGGATCTCTTCCACAACGGAAACCAAAGAAAACCGTTCAATGGCAAAAGCATCGGTAAGAGTGGAAGTGGAGTAAGGATTGGCAGATAAAACAGAAATATCCAAAGGATACCCTTTCTTTTTCAGCAAAGATAAATCTCTCATAAGCGTTCGGAGAATTGCTTCATCACCAATATTTCCAAATCCATAATATCCTGACAACACGATTCTTTTCTGTGCGTGCTTTATGTGACGCTGTGTAAGGTAGAAAGGAAGAGTGTTTGCTATACGTAAAAACCGCTGTTTTGGTTCTTGAAGGGCTCGATACAGCCACTCCAATTTATGATCAATCCACCAGGCAGGAGATCGTTTTGATTGACCAGACCAGACGTCAAAAGATCCACCTACTCCAATAGCTATCTTACAAGAAAGCTGATGCTTCCATCTGGCAATAAATAGTTCTTGTTTCCCCATACCCAAAGCAACAAATAAAATATCAGGTTGTGCTTTTTGAATGTCTTGAACAATGGGGGATTCTTTTTCTGGTGCAAAGTAGCCATCCTGGATACCGGCAATGGTTATGTGAGGATAGTTTGTTGTAACAAACTGTTTTAGCGAGGAAAGAATGCTTTTTTTACCACCTAAAAAATAGACTTTCCAATGATTTTGATGAGCAATTTGCAATAGATCTGTCGAAAACTCTATACCAGGAATTCTATTCAGAAAACAGGATTGTTGTATTTTTGCCAAGGATACGATACTCATTCCATCTGGAAGAACAATGTCAGCATTTCTAATAGCTTCGAATACGTCTTTTTCTCTTGATGCTTCTGCAAGCATTTCGATATTCAAAGTGACTATATGGGTACATTCAGAAGATTCTTGCATTGAGCTTGTGAGCTCAGATAAGATCTGTCCTTTTGGCTTTCCATTGACAGATATGGAATAAATGGGGATAGAATCTTTCAGGATCATTCTGTATATAGCTTCTGTTTTTTCTATCATTGTGTTGTTGGAGAAGTACTGCTGAATCATTTTATGACCATTTTTGATGAAAGCATTTTGCTTTTCTTTGGATTGCATTACATCAATCAGGGCTTTTGATAAAAGTTGGTGCGATTCATAAATGGAGCCGTTGTAGTCGTTTATGATTAGTTCACGAATTCCTCCAACCTTTTTGGCTACTACCGGGACGCCAGCATTCATACTTTCAAGAATTGCAATCCCTAGGGCCTCAGATCGAGGCGTAAAGAACATTACATCGGTAGCTAGGATGTAAGGTTGAGGATGTTGTTGAAAACCTACAAACCGCACATGGTTTTCTATTTCCAGTTGTTTGCACAACCTTTTTAAGCTCTGTTCTTGTTCTCCTCCCCCTATTAAAAGCAAGTACAAAGGATCGGAACACATTTTTTCAAACGATTTTTTTACAGCAGCAAATATGCGAATAGTTTCATCGTATCCTTTGACAGGTACTAGCCTTCCTAGGCTTCCTATGACCTTTGCATGGGAAGGGATGTGTAGCCTACTTCGGTACTCTTGTTTACGAGAAGGGGAAACAGGAGCTTCCATTGCACTCTCCGTAGGAACACCATTCTTTACAATGTGAATGCGCTCTCTGGAAACGCCTCTGCGAATGAGCTGCGTGGCAACCTCGTACGATACGGCAATGTAAAGAAATGACAAAGGAAGAGTCCATTGATCAATGAGACTGAAAACAATACCCAAAAATCTGGAGGAATAATCATACAATGGATTGCTATGATAGGTTGTTACGATAGGGATAGAAGTTTTTCGCAGGGCAATTCTTCCATACATGTTAGCTTTTAAACCGTGCGTATGAAGGATATCAATGTTTTGATCCTGCACCCATTTACGGATGATCGAGGGAAGGGCGGGATCCATTTTGGATCGAAGCTGATACGTGGTTTTTTGAATGGTAGAAAGCTTTTCTACAGAATGAGATAAAGCTCCTTCACCCAGAGAAAAAAAGGAAACTGACACACAATCAGAAGGCAGTTTCTCACACAATGTTAAAATATGTCTTCTCCCACCTCCAGCGTCGCCACCATCAGCAAGGATACCAATTCGTATTTTTCGCATACGCATAGTATACAAAAAAATGGTAGATTTACTGCAATTGGTACACTCGCCAAACTTTCTCAATCGAACCCATTTTACGCAAAGGATTCATCATGGGTAAGTTTGTGTCAGCAATTTGGGAAGCGGATATCTTTTGAATTCCTCTTTCTTTGACTGCCTGATACAAGTTCTTATACAGAGCAGATTCGAGCCCACTGAAAGGGATATTGGATCCTAGTATCAAGACGCGTGCACGCGTAAAACGGCGACGATGAATTTTCAAAAACATCTGGAAAAAACCTCTCAGGTCTTGTATTAACAAAGAACCTTTGGAAGGATACAGGGGAAAGCGATATGAAAAATCAAGGAAGGCTTCGTTGATGTCAGGCACCGTAATCCCGATGCCAACAATAACACGGTCTTTTGTTTGGGCAATGTGGATTAGAGATGGTTCCCAAAACAAAGTAATGGCTTGCTGTAACGCTTTTTTCTCTCCGAAGCAAAGAGGGGAGAATTGAGGATGCTCAGGACTTGTCCACAAATCATTGTATAGGGAGACAATTCGATCTACTTCGTAGGCAAGATTCTTTTTTGTGGGAGAGTAGACCTGGATTCCTTTTCTTTGCAACTGATCTTCCAAGGATCCGTAGCGAGATTCATTTTTATGAATTCTTTCCAGGTATGCTTGAAAACTGTTTTCTTCGACTCCAAAGGAAAACCAATCGTTTACCTTTTGGCCATACGCAGAAAAGTAAGGCTCGTAATAGGGAGGGTGAAATGGTTCCATAAAGGAAGGAGGAGAATCAAAACCTTGTATTTGAAGACCAATTTGAGAGCTAGCATTGAATCGACCAGGTCCAAGAATTGTAGCAACTCCTTTTCTCCGTAAACTCTCGCAGGCAGTTTCTAGTAGTTCATGAGCGACAGTTTTGTCAGAGATACATTCAAACAAACCAATCCAACCAGTTTTTTGAGAGGCATTGCCAGGAAGAATCGTATCGTACTTATCATCAATCCATGCAGCAATTCGTCCTATGGGCTGCTGGTTTTGATAAGCAACCCAATATTGAACATAGGAACAATGTTCTCGAAAAAAGGGGTTTCTTTTGGGGTGTAGTTCAAGATACTCTAATAAGTAGAGCTGATATTGGGGTTTTGTCCGGTACCAAGGAATGGAAAAAAAAACACGGAAAAAATGATCAAGAGAGGTGGAGTCAATAGAAAGAATAAGCTCTTTATCAATACGAGTTCCATAAACAGCAGTTTTATAGTGGTGGTCCAATCAGCCAACTCTTTTTTGCAAGAGGGAAGTGTGGGTTTTCTTAATTTTCTCTACTTTTGGTTGTATAGAGATTTGGCAATACATTTGGTGAGGATTCTTTTGAAAATACTGATGGTGATGTTGTTCAGCAGGATAAAAGGAGTGGAGTTTTGCAATTTCAGTAACAACCGGTTTTTCAAATGCCTTTGAATCAGTAAGGTGTTGGATATAAGAGAGCGTTGTATTTTTTTGTGCTTCTGTTGTATAGAATAGAGCGGAACGATACTGGGTGCCTATGTCAGGTCCTTGTGAATTGAGAGTTGTGGGGTTGTGAGCAGAAAAGAAAATGGATAACAATTCTTCAAAACGAATCACCGACGAATCATATACAACACGCACAGCCTCCGCATGACCTGTTCTCCCAGTACAAACATCTTCGTAGGAAGGGTCTTCCATTGATCCACCAGTATACCCTGGTTCTATGGAAACAACTCCATCAAGAAGGGAAAAAACGGCCTCCATACACCAAAAGCATCCTCCAGCGAAAACAATGGTTTCAATCGTTTGCGATATTGCGTTCTCATTCGTTTTCATTCTGACTCCTTATACTATCTTCCAGCGCATCAATGTATGGGTAATCAATTAGTCGAAGCTGACAAAGAAGAGATACAATTTTTTCTTTGTCTTTTGAGAAAATCAATTTATCGCGGAACATATCAAGATCCAGTAGCTCTAGAATTTCAACAGTATGGGTAAACTGAATCCGCGTAAGTGTTTTAAGTAAGCTTTGAATTTCCTCAATATCATCTGTTTTCTGAATTTTGTCTACGAAAATAGAAGCGGAAATTTGATGCATATTCCGATATTTGTTCTTGTACAATGCATTTAAAAAAGAACAGATTTCGGGAAGATCTTCACTTGCTATCATTTTTTCTTGAATGGTAGATATTTTTATAGAAGACACAAGAGACTCAAAAGTAACTATCGGAAGGATTTGCCGGAGAATAGTTAACAATGTTTCAATCTGTGAAAGAGAGGGGTTTTCTTCCATTTTTTCTAGAAAAATGGAAGAAGATATCTTGTGGAGATTAGGGTACTGAGTTTTATGCAAAGCAATCAATAGAATGCCGATATCCTGGAGATTATTATGACACTTTATCTTCTCAATAAAAACATTGACAGAGAGAGATCGATATATTGTACTAAAAAAACTTTTTGTACATACTTCTTGCAAGGTACATAAAAGCATTCCAATATCACGAAGATTGGTTCCCATTCGAATCTTGGTTTCAAACAATACCGGCGATAGTTTTGTGATATAAAGATATTGGATCTCTTCGAGGTAAGAGAGTAGCAAGCCAATACTTCGTAATTGATCGCATTGTTCAATTTTCTCTCCAATGAGAGAAGGAGGGATGAGCTGAATAACTGCCATAAAAAAGGAGGGAGTTACTGTCATTTGCAAAGTGGAAAGAAACCAAGTGATGGTTTCTACATTGTCGTTGTCTTTAATTTTCTCTACTAGCATTGCAGGTTCAATTTCACCAATATAGGGGTAGTTTATGCTTTGTAAGTCTTTCATAAGCTTGCTAATAAAAGGTAGATCGTCTGTGCTTTGAATTTGGTGAATGAAAATGGAAGCAGGCAGTAACTTGATGATAACTTTAAAGAGTTCAGGAGAGAAGGTTTCTTTTAGTGTAGTGAGCAACAAGCCTGTTTCTGACATATTGGTAGATTCCTGAATTCTACGTGCAAACAAACTTGGAGGAATTTCATTAAGATGGGGATATTGAATTTTCTGAAGAAATAGAAGCAAGTCCGCAATGTCCGTTAAGTTAATTGCTTCTTGAATCTGCTGACGGAATATGGATACGGGCAATTCATGGCATTTTTCATAGTGGTATAAAACAAACAGTAAACAGCGAAGTTGGCAATTTTTCTGCATTGCATCCATAAGGGATTCTATGGTCGATAGAGAGAAGGAAGAAAAAATGTCATGCAGTTGAGAGTGCTCTACGTTATACGAAATAGAGGTATTGACAAACGTAGCCCGACTTAAGATGTCGATTAATATGGCTTTGAAATTGTCATATTTGCATAAACGATTGCAAACGTCGGGATCAATTCTTGACAGTACCATCATGCCTTCTTCGGGCAAAATTAATAAGTAATAATATAAAAATACATCCATGTGGAATATTTTCTGTGTATCTACTAATGAAAACAGATTCATGATCGAATGTTGTATATCTTTCCCAAAAGTAGGGTGATGCTGGTATAGTGATACAATTTGATCTGCTAGAGAAGGATGGGAGAGTCCCACGTAATCATGGTTGTCTTTCGAGAATGTGTGCAACAGGGGAGAAGAATGCAAGCTGCTCTCTATGGCTGAAGAGGGAATTGATAAGTAATTCTGCAAAAAGTCTTTACGAATAGGGATTTCATATTGTTCAAGAAAAGCAATAGGTAACAGAATATTTTCAGCATGGGAATCTCGAATCGTTTCCATTAGGATGCTATCAATGGGAGTGTTTTCTTGAAGTGCCTGCAATGCAAAACATAATTCGTAAAGATTGCGGACCTTTTCAAGAGCAGTTCGCTGCGATAGTATCTCTTGAATGGTAGTACTGTCAGAGGCTTTTCTTCGTAATATAACAAGGAATCGTTCAATAATACGACTGGGTAGGTTTGGTTGAAATGTAAGCTGAATACAGTTTTTTAGAGCCGATAGGGAAGGTTTTCGACGTAAGAAAAGAATGCGGTGTTTGAGAGAAGAATAAAATTCTTCAGTGAAGAATTCGTCTGCATCTGCAAGGTGGACATCATCAAGAATCAAATAACTGTCTCCTTGATCTAGGAAGGATGCAATTTCTACTAGTTGTTGAGGAGTGATTTGTGTTGTTTTAAAAGAAATGTAGAGAACCAAATGACCCTTTTTTGCAAGCTCATATCCAACTGTATAGCCAAACGTTGTCTTTCCGCTAGATTTTTCAGACTGTATCATTACGTTTTGGTGTTGAATGTGATCGCATACCTTTTTAAAGGCAGGATCTTTGACAATAAAACCTTTTTGGAGATCAATCCATCGGACTCCTTGCATTCTAAAAAAGGCAGGCTGCTTGTACTGATCTTTCTCTAGTATTGTTTCAATGGGAGTGTATTGATTCTTTATGTATTCTTGAATTTGAGAAGCGATGGTAGCATAAAGGGTGGAATACTGCTCGGATATAGGGTGGTAAATACTAATACGGGAACTTTTTTTTGGATCAACAACCCATTGAATGGTTAATCGATGAGCAATCAGAAAAATCCCACAAAATACAATGGACATGTAAAAAATGAACAAAATGGTAGCGAAAGGTAGAATAAACTGAACGTTGATCAGAAGAATAAAAAGCACAACAATGTTTAAAGAATTAATCCAAGAAGATGCTGTTTTTAAACGAAAACGAGAAAATATTTTGGAAGAAGTAGTGATTTCTTCTAGTGCTGTTTTGATTGCTTTGTCGAAGGATTCTTGAACCTGATCTATTGCACCGTGGGCTTCAGATGGAGAATCATTTGCCCTAATATGAAGTTTTGAAGCAATGTATTGAAGCTTCTTTCGAAGAGCATGGGGTTTTTGAAGAAGAAGGCAGTAGGAAAGAGCTGTGACGATACTTTCGGTAAAGAAAAAAAGAGTCACAAACATGAGACCATTTTGCAACAATGAATATTGCTTCATCGTCTCTAAAACGACAGGAAATTGCCCTCCCAAGAATCGTAAAGCAAAAATGTGCAGGTATGCAATAAATGCTAGAGTATACATTGGGCAACTTTCCAACAAGAAGAATAATTCATAGTAGTTATCATTAACAAGCAGTGGAACCCTTTAGCAATTCAATATGATGAATCAAATCATCAGCTGTTTCGAATGTGTGGGCTGATCCTGAAATAGGCGCAGGAGGAGTGGCGATGAAATCTTTATTAGAGACCATTTCGACAATGGACCATGGGAAAACAAGAGGAGGGGATGGAGTATCTGCTTTGAAAAAATGATCTGGGAAAGGATAACTTTTTAAAGTAAACGTATAGTATGTTTCTCGAAAAGATGCATTTTCCACCAAGAACAAGAACTGAGAAAAGAAGCTTTCATTTCCGAAATATCGACCTTCTTTTGTAAAATAGGGGTTGCTAGTAGATAGAAAAGTGTTGTGCCAATGTATTAAAGACTCAATTGTTTCATGCTCCCCACTTGTAAGGTCTGTTTGTGTCCACGAGGAAAGAAGTTTGTGAATGCGGTTCAATTCAGTTTTAGCCATTCTTTTTGAAGATTCGCAAGAAAGTTCTTCAAAAAGAAACACCTTAACTGATAAATCGCTTTGCGTAATCATAATCAACTCCATATCTTTATCGATTAACGAAATTACTCCAAATAGAATTACCTTGTACTATTGTACCATATTTCTAAAAACCTAAACTCTTCTACGAGTTAGGCAACACAATCTGTAATTTCTGGAATATAATTCGTTGTGCTTTGGTGATTTCATTTAATAGACATGTTTTCCCTTGCCAAATCGCTTTCTTTAGTTTGTGAAGTTCCAGAAACAAACCTCGAATAGAGTAGCTAGAGTCTATTCTGCTGGTTTTCATTTTCCCTCCCAGATAGGTTCGAATGATCAGGGTTAGAAAAAGAATAAATAGTGTACTTTTCATGGTTTCTGTTGTATGCACGCGAAGAGGATTTCCAAAGCATTCATTCTTGCCTGCATCAAAGACTTTTTCAACAGCATCTCGCTGTCGATATTGCGTCAGCATGGACACCAAATCAAGCTCGGTCGAGCTCAGCAGAATAAAGGTTCCCATGGATTGCATTCTGTCTTGTATTGCCTTGGTATTCTTACGGATGTGAAGAGTATGGTCCAATGGATCTTCTTCGATGGTAAAATAAGGAGCCCATTTGGAAGCGATCTCTTTCAAGATGTCTGGTTTGTTTGTGTACAGGGAAAGATCGATAGTTTGCAACATTTTCTCTGTGAGAAGAAGCTCCGTGACAAACTTACTGCTTTCTTGTGCTTGCCTTTGTGGATCCAAAAACAATCCATAGTACATGGATCCGGAAGAAGATTCTACTTCTGGGGTTTCAAGGAGAGGAAGAAGCTGGGGCATGTCAATCCATCCTCCGACTGCATAGACTGGTTTTCCTTTTACAAGAACCGCGCGTAATGGACTATCGAGTTCTTTTCGGTGCTGTTTCATGATTTTTTTGGTGAGCTTGGAAGCAGTTCGCGGCAGTGGAAGTAAAAAAGAAAAATCATGTTGGATCATATGATGCAGGTTGTAGGTGCTATAGAATCCTCGGTCTAGAATGAAGCGGAGGGAAGAAATACCCAAAAGCTTTGCTTCTTGGACCATATGTGATAGCAAGGATACATCCTTTAACGATCCAGGGTACACTTTGTAAACCATGGGTAAATACTGCTCTTGATTGACCAGAAGCCCCATATTCAGTTGTGGGTGTGGGGAATGATCTTTGGAGTATCCCATTTCCAATTCTTCCATGCGGCGTGCCTGAGAAGAAAAAGACGTCAAATCAAAGAGTAGTGATTCTCCTTCTCGGTTGATTGTTTGGCTCCAATGCAAGAAGAAATGAGAACTTTGTTCGTCGATGGAACACCCAATGCGCTGCAATGTTTTGGAGATCGAGGAGGAAGACAGTGATTGTTCATAGGGGTAAAAAGAAAGCAAATCGGATGTTTCCATCCATGAAGATACATGGCAAAGAGAGTCTCCACACAGTAACCGATAGGCCGTTAGTAGTAGTAGAAAATGAGTATCCTCCTGGGAGAAGCATTTCAATAAAATCTTCTCAAGACCAATTTCTTCTACCAAGCTATGAAACACATAGGCATCTCCAAAGGCTTTGACCTCTTTAAGCTTGGGAAGCTCTATAGGAGTGGGTGGGGGATCTCGCGTAATGTTATGAAGGTCTTCATGAGGATATACCTTGCGAATGTATTTGGATGTTTGACTTCGTTTTTTGGTTACCGGATTGTAAGAAGGTGTCACTTCATACAAATACAGATTCCCTTTAATCTTTTTTACTCGCAAAAAGGATGCATATTCTTTTGTGTCTGGAGAACAATCAATTTTCTTTTTCATGCCTATATTATAGGCAACACATTTTGGATTGTCAAGGAACCAAATGCAAGATATAGAGGATAAAATCTAGAATTTGAAAATATGTTGCCTAACTAGAGGGAGAAATTAGGCTAAAAAATGGAGAGTGAATGCTGTAACCTTATGATATGTGAGTTTGAATAACAGATAAAAGTTCGTCTGGATTATCTGAGCCAATAAAAATGGTACCACCATTTTTGAGAGTAAGCATGACACCAGTATTTCCATGCATTACATAGGCTTTACGCTTCCCCAAACCTCGATTACCCCAGCCTCCATATTCAAAAAGAGGCTGTATTCTCTTGACCTTTGCTTCTTGAATGTGACTGAAAGGAATGAACCTCCGCACAATTATTCGGTTTGTAGAGGTTAGAAGAATGCCTTGTTCAACAACCTTTATGTGTAAATCACTTGTAATCATGAACAATGGAAACAAAATGCCCATAGCGATCCAAAGAATAACAACACCTATATCCGAGGCAGGGTTTGTTCCAACAGGTACCCCCTTAATAAGCTGAGCATAGGCTGTGTACCAAGAAAAAAAAGTTGTGAGCGTGACAAGGGTCCAAAGCCACCATTGGTTCATTATTTGCTTTTCTTCATATTCGACAAATGGTTCTTCCATCGCATCCCCTTTCTTGTTTCAGGTGCATTCAATGAGAGAATCAATCATGTTTAGACAGGATATATTGTAAGAGTATTTGTGTAAAAAGAAAAATTTTTTTCGACTCTTTTAGAGCTGAAAAATACGCGAAACAACTTTTTCTTTTATAATGAATACCGATATGGTTACTTATTGATTACTTGCAGGAGGTATTGTATGGCAGATTTTACATTTACCATTGAGGAAACAGTTGGAACTCTTTCCACCAATGCCAAGGGGTGGAAGAAAGAACTGAACAAAGTATCGTGGGGTGGACGACCACCCAAGTATGATATTCGGGATTGGTCACCAGAACATGATAAAATGAGCAAAGGTGTCACATTGAGTGACGAAGAAGTTGTAGAATTAAAAAAACTACTGGAGCAATTGACTTTCCCATAGATTTGCATTCCAGATTCCACAGAATTTTTAAGGAGCACTATGAATTGTATTGAAGTGAAAAATCTTAGTAAACAGTTTGGGACTTTTACTGCCGTTGACAGTATCAGCTTTACGGTTGAGACAGGAGAAATATTTGGCTTTTTAGGACCCAATGGTGCAGGGAAAACAACCACTATCAACATGTTGACAGGGCTAGCCCGGCCTTCATCCGGAGATATTGTTGTTGCTGGATACGATGGGAAAAAAGATATAAAAAAAGTACAAGGTTCTATTGGCATCGTCCCTGACGAAAGTAATCTTTACGATGATATGAGCGGAGTTGAGAATTTAACTTTTTGTGCATCTTTGTATGGTATTGCTAAAGATGTTCGTGAAAAACGAGCAAAAGAATTGCTTAAGCAATTTGGGTTGGAAAAAACTGGGAAGCGTAAATTTAAAGCTTATTCCAAAGGAATGAAAAGAAAATTAACGATTGCAGCAGGTGTTATTCATAAGCCCACCATTCTTTTTCTGGACGAACCTACTACAGGAATTGATGTTGAGAGTGCGCGACATATACGTACCTGGATTCGAGATTTAAACAACATAGGAACGACCATTTTTTTAACAACCCACTACATTGAAGATGCAGAAAGACTGTGTGATAGAATAGGTTTCATTGTAAACGGAAAAGTGATTCAGGTAAGCCGAAAAGATGATTTAATGAAAAATACACAAAATGAAAGAATCATGGAATTTACTCTGGATCAAATTTCCCAACCTTTTCAAAACGATCTTCTCAGCAGTTTTCCTACCATTCGCATAAAACAAGCCTGTGACAAGAAAGTGCGTATTGGTTCCGACCAAACCATCCACCTGATACCCTTTATGAGTTTTTTTCAAGAACGGAATGTGAATGTTTTGGAGGCAAAAATTATTCGACCTTCCTTAGAAGAAGTATTTGTTTCCATTACAGGTCTTGAGATTGACAAATTGAAAAAAGAAAAAGAAGGGAAAAAGAAATGAAAAAGTCCATGGCATTTTGGAACATATTGATGAAGGATATGAAGAATTACTATTTAAAACCCCCTAACATCAGTTGGGGCATTATATTTCCTATTTCTTGGACACTCATGTTCTTTATGAAATCTACCACTGCTGTCAATATTCGAGACATTCTTCCGGGCGTAATGGCGCTTTCTATTTTGTTTGGGACTACATCTATGTTAGCAGTAACCATTACCTTTGAAAGAAAAAGCCGATCATTTGAAAGATTATTGCTAGCCCCCATTAGTCTCAACTTGTTAATGCTTGCGAAAACCTCTGGGGCTATATTTTTTGGTATTGTAAATGCCTGTATACCTCTCATTATGGCTTCTTTTTTAATTCCCCTAGGCGACGTTCAGTGGGGTATTTTGTTTATTGCCATTGCATTAATCGCCATCACTTCAACGTTTTTAGGGTTGTTCATTGCAGTATCTGTGAGTGAAGTATTTGAGGCACAAACCTTTTCCAATTTTTTTCGATTTCCCATGATGTTCTTGTGTGGTTTGTTTTTTCCCATCCAACAGCTTCCAGTATGGATTCAGCCTGTATCCTATATGCTGCCCCTAACCTATGGAGTGGATATGCTCCAATACTCTATTCGAGGATTTCATAACATACCATTGCCTTATAGTATTGTGGTTTTGATCCTTTTTGCTGCAGGACTTTTTTTAACAAGCACCAGAGCAATCCAAAAAAGGTGGATTATGTAGTTTTTATTGCATGGATGGAGGAATGATGTATGTATTTTTATTGCATGAACAGGTGTGTGTTTTAAGGAAATGTCGTATAATACAATCATTAGTTATGAAAGCAAGAGCTTGAATGGAGACACTACTTGGAAGTTGAAAAGTCCTACAAAGAAGGCTTTTACGAGATTTTTAAAAATGCATTCAATAGCATTGCTATTTTTCAGTTGGTCTTTGACGAGAACAATAAGCCTACTGATTTCACATGTATTGAGTTAAACCATTCTTTTCAAACCATTTTTAACATTCAACATTCTTCTTATGTAGGCAGATTTCAAAATGATCTCAAGGAGTATTCAGTAACACCAAGCTTTGAAAAGTTGTACCAAGTGCAGCAAACGCAATCTCCTCAATCGTATCATTTTCACGAAAAAACAACCGAACGCTATTTCAGTGTCCATTTATATGCTCCTAGTGATCGGATTGTGGTGGCTGTTTTTCAGGATACTACCCAAGCCATCATGAACACAAAAGCATTAAAAATTCAAAATCATCTTGGCACTTATCTTTCATCCCTCAACGATGAAAAACAAGTTTGTGACGAAATTGTTAAATGCATCATAGCTCTTCCTTTTGTAGATGCTTGTGGAATGTATTTGTATGATTTTGAAAAGCAGAGATTTGAATTGAAATCTAGTTTAGGGTTTTCTTCAGCATTCATTTCTCAGGTTCAAATTCTTGCTTTTTCTTCTCCGGAGGGTGAGAAACTTAATGCCATGAAAAGTCCATTTTTTGGTCATGCCTCCGACCGATTGATTATTAGCAAAGAACGTTACTATAAGGAAAGCATCAAGGCAATTGCCATTCTTCCTATTGAGTATATGGGGTTAAAGATCGGTTCTCTCAATATTGCATCAAAATCCTACGATCAGTTTCCTGAAGAAATACAAAAGACACTTACCAACATTATTTTTTTAATAGGAAGTACATTATCACGAATTATTGAAGTCAATAAGCTAAAATCCAACGAAGAGATCTTGCGAGAGACTATCAACCAGTCTACGGATGGGATTGTGATTATGGATGCGACCCATCGAGTTGTTTTATGCAATCAAGTTCAAAAAGATTTATTACAAAACGTTTCAGGGGACAGCAAGAATCTGTATTTTTGGGAAATGTTGGGAAAAATGCAACCTTTGCCTAAACAAACCTCCAAAAAAATTGACGCATACAAACAGTGGATCCAGAAATACAAAGTCAACTATCACTTAATAAAAAATACGTACGACGTTGTAACATGCTAAAAATCGTTCGTAACAACTTGTTCCAAACTGCAATCAAAGCTTTTTTGTACGCCATTCCTTCGTTTCGCTTTTTCTGATAATACTCTTGAAATCGTGGACAGTACTGAATCACTTTTTGTGCAATAATATAACCCAATCGACGTAAGGATGCATTTCCACGCTTACTAATCTTTTTTCGGTGAAGACTTTGACCCGATTGCTCAATGCCTGGATCTGTTCCAATATACGCCGTGAGTGCTTTGTAATTGCGAAACCGATCCATGTTTCCTATTTCTGCCATAAAATGGACAGCACTGTCTTTTCCAATGCCTGGAATAGACGATAGAATTTTTACGTCTTCTACGGCAAACTTCTTGACTTCTTTCTCCAGTTTTGCTTTTACTTCCTTTTTCTTGGTTTCATAGAATTGAAGGGTTTGGATGGTTTGCTGGATCACAAACTCGACGGAAGGATCTGTACACCCAATCGAGTGATGGGCGAGATGACAGATTGAATGACCAGTATACGATACTGGTTTTCCTTTTCCCTTCGATAACGCAAGCAAACGTTTGTCAATCTTTTTTTCGCCTGCTGTGCAGAAAGCCTGAGCGGAAGGATAGAAGGTTACAAGTTGCAACATGGTAGTAGTATAGATCTCATACGAGTCTACCAGTTCCGGAAACGTCAATCGAAGAAGCTGTTTCAATTTGGTTTTCAGAGCTGTAATCTGGTGGGTCATGTCTTCTTTGCACCGTGCCAATCGAAACAAATGATGTGTCTGGGTTTCTGTATAGCGAGGTAGGGATCCTTGCGTGTCTTTCACAAACGAAGCAATCACGGATGCATCGGCTTTATCGGTTTTGCAGTTTCGCAAGGTTTGGGAAGAAATGTATCGCTTGACTAGCATCGGATTCAATAGCACCACGAAGACTTCTTTCTCCAGTAAATACAGAAGCAAATTGAGATGATAGGTAGACGTTGATTCCATTCCTACAATACAATTGGAATAGGATTGCAGCTTCTGATAGAAGGCTTTAAATCCCTTTTGATTCATTGAAAAGGATTCGTCCCATAGAACTTTTTTCTTTTCTTGAATCAAGGCGACATGAAACGACTTCATGGAAATATCAACGCCTACAAAATACGCTGAATCACGTGTGTTTGCTGCTACTTTTTCTTTGTCTAAAACACAATCATCTACTTTTTGGTTCATCTCTTTACCTCTCTGTTAAAACCATTACAATGGTAGTTGTAAGCACAGAGCCAGAACCTGTCTTGTGTATTCAATCTCCTACTTCACGGGAGCTCAAGGCTCAATCAACTGATTGGAACTATAAGACAGATGAAAGACTTTGTAAGAGGCTCAACGGCCTATAAAGCCTTCGTTCATTCTGTCTCTTGTGCTTACCTGTTACTAGAATATTGAAAAGTATTCATCAAAACAAGGTCCTTTGTGTTATTTTAACCATTTAATGGTAGGAGGAGACCTTGAAGAAAATAACAGCCAAGTTTTACTAAAAATGAAAGTGGAGAATGGTCCTTATCAAAGCAATGTGTATGAGATTTCTCTCTTTCCTATCCAGCTTCCAAAAGCACGAATGTATGGGGCGATTCTTCGTGATATCACGAAACAGATTGAAATTGAATCTTTAAAAAATACATTTATCAATGCTGTTTCTCATGAGATGCGAACTCCATTAACGGCCATTCAGAGTAGTTTGACCCTGTTGAAAGATTCGTCGGTAGAAATGGTGAGTGACAAACAAAAAGAACTCCTCTCTATCAGTATCCGGAATATTAAACGTCTTTCGATGTTCGTTTACAACATTCTAGATTTCCAAAAAGTGCATGATTCTTCTTTCTGTCTTACTCTTCAACATCATGATATTGCAGAACTATTGCAAGAAACGGCGGATTTCTTTTCTTCCCTGGCCTTGGAAAAAGGGATTTTGATCCATACTGATATCCCTCCTTCTCCTATGGTTGTACAGATAGACAAGAAGTATTTCCAAAAAGTCTTGTTCACTCTTATTGGGAATGCTATGAAGTATACAAATAAAGGATTCGTCAAGCTTCAGGTGGATCGAATGAAAAAGAAAGAAAAAATCTGTATTCAAGTCATTGATACGGGCATTGGAATTCACCCCTACGAAATAAACGATTTGTTTCACTCAACCTCTTTAAAAAACAGTTCAGAAAATTTTACAAGCCCTTATTCTTCCGGTATGAATCTAGCATTGTCAAAGAAGATTATTCAGCTGCATCGCGGAGATCTATGGGCTACTTCTGAATATGGGAAAGGCAGTATATTTCACATAGAGCTGCCCTACAAGTACAACTTTGCTCAAGAGATCTAGGGATTTAAGTAATGCATGTAAAGACAAAGATTCTTAGGGTCAATGTAAAAAAAAAAAAAGATTAATGGTCATTACTCTTTGATCAGTTTTTTGTGAAATTATGAAATCTTGGTGTATCCAAAATAAGAAAGAAATATACTTGATAAGATTTGACAGGCACCATAGAGCTGACAATCTATAACATGAAAAAAGTTATTGAGCGTTCCTTATTGTTTGAAGGATTGAATCTTCTACAGAATGAAACTCAGGAAAAATATTTTCTGGGTCTGTGTGAATTTTATAATCCCAAACCAAGAACCAGATGCCAAAAGTAAGTAAGCTCAATATCAAGTAGAGAGCATAACTTCTGTTTTTTGAGGGATCAATTTTTATATTTATGGGGTATTTTGTTAGTCCAGCTTCAATCCATATCTGAGACAGTGTGTCGTCAAAATCTTGCTCGAAAAGTTCCAAGTCAAACCATACTTTATTCATTTTATACAGCCAGATGAGACTCCAAATTCCTAATGTGATGATGATCAACAAAAATGATAGCCCACTATTGACTGGCTTAATTTTCTCAGAAAAGGATTCTTTATACAGAGATTTTAAATCATTAAAACGATGGTGGAGTTTGTCATATGATTGTTTTTCTTTGCAATATTTCTCGGTAAAGTCGATTAAACTTTCATAATAACGTGCTTTTCTATTAATAAAGCGGTCAACTCTATCTGTTCTTTTAAAAAACAATATAATCCCATAAATCCCAAGCGTTATTGGATTAACTATAAAAAAATACAACCACCAATTTATAAATTCTACATCATTTAGTCTTCGATCTTTTATGGATCTTTCAATCATAGTTACAGCTTGAATCATAGTTACCTCCGCAACTCATAGAGTTAAATCTTTTTCTAGATGCCTGTCAAGACATGCTTACATTTCTGTGTATTTTATTATATGGTAAACGTTTTTAAAAAAAAAGGTCAGGAATGTTTTTCTGAAGGAGTTTTTGTGTTTTCTAATCCTACTTGAATTAATCTGGGTAAGTAAGAATTTATATTTTGTATTTTACCACAACTCCTTTTTTGAAAAAGGATCTTTTCCTGCTAAAATACTCTTAGTTTGGGGCAGTAGTTCAATTGGGAGAACACGTGCTTCGCAAGTACGAGGTCGGGGGTTCGATCCCCCCCTGCTCCACCA
>CAYRWA010000053.1:0-70173 GCA_964427915.1 uncultured Caldisericota bacterium | reverse complement strand
TCAAGGTGGTTTTTCCATGGTCAATATGACCGATGGTACCTACATTGACATGCGGTTTTGTTCGTTCAAATTTTTCTTTAGCCATTTGTTCCTCCTGTGATTACGGCTAATTGAGATTCTGGAACGACTTCATATTTGAAGAATTCCATTGTATAACTGCCTCGACCTTGTGTAATTGATCGCAGATCTGTAACAAATCCAAACATACTCTTAAGAGGAACCTCTGCAGAGACAATTTGTGTTTGACCTACTGATTCAATCTTTCCAACTTTACCTCTTCGCGAGCTAATCAAAGAGATAGAGTCGCCTAAATAGCTTTCAGGAACCACAATATTAACTTTCATGATAGGTTCTAAAAGCTTTGCGGAAGCCTTTTTTAAAGCATCGTAAAAGGCTTTTGATCCAGCAGTACGAAATGCCATTTCAGAAGAATCCACGGGATGATATGAACCATCTACGATTCGTACTCCCACATTGACAACTTCGTAGCCAGCAACAGGACCATTTTCTAAAGCATATTTTATTCCAGTTTGAATAGCAGGAATGTAGTCTTTTGGAATAACACCTTGCCTAATATGGTCCTCAAAAATGAAACGTTCTCCTGTTGTAATTGGGAAAACTTCACATACAACATGAGCATATTGCCCATGTCCTCCAGTTTGTTTTACATGTTTAGCCTCACCCCTAGCTTCATGTTCAATGGTTTCTTTGTAGGCAACTCGGGGACTACCTGTATTCACTTTCACACCGAATTCTCTGAACAAACGATCTACAATAACCTCCAGGTGCAACTCTCCCATACCTGAAATAACGGTAGATTCTGTTTCTTCATCAAGAGAATACTTGAAAGTGGGGTCCTCCAATTGAAACTTACCAAGACCCTTCACAAGCTTATCTTGATCTTGTTTCGTTTGAGGTTCCACAAGCACAGACACAACGGGTTCTGGGAATTTAATCTCTTCAAGAGAGATTGGGTGATCTTCATCGCAAATCGTATCCCCCGTATAACTCTGCTTAAAACCTACAATTCCTGCAATATCGCCAGCTTTAATCTGGTCGACATCTTCTCTTTGGTTCGAATGCAATCGAACAATACGTGATACTCGTTCTTTACGGTTTTTGTTTGAATTGAAAACGTAAGAACCGGCTTTTAAGACACCAGAATACACACGTGTAAATGCCAAAGATCCAATATAAGGATCAGTAGCAAGTTTAAAAACTAAAGCAGATAAAGGTTCTTCATCTTTTGGATAACGAACTTCTTCCTGCTCCGTTTTTGGATTTTTTCCTTTTACAGGATCAATGTTTAAAGGTGATGGTAAATAACGAACAATACCATCTAACAAAGGTTGTATGCATTTATTTCTATACGATGTCCCACAAAATACAGGGAAAAATATATTTTCAATACATCCTTTGGAAATAGCTTTTATCATTTCTTCTTCGCTAAGTTCCTGGCCATCTAGATATTTTTCCATTAGTGTATCATCAATTTCTGCTACGGACTCAACCAAAGAATTGCGATACAGTTGAGCTTCCTCTTTTAAGTCTTCAGGAATATCTTCGATTGTATATTCGCCAGAGGTAGTATCATTGTAGATGTATGCCTTCATACTAATAAGATCAATGGATCCTTGAAAGGATTCCTCAGCACCAATTGGTAGTTGTACCAAAATGGGATTAGCTCCCAGTTTTTCTTTGATGTCTTGAATCACTTTATGATAATCTGACCCAACGCGATCCATTTTGTTGATATAAATGATGCGAGGTACTCGGTACTTGTCTGCTTGGTACCATACAGTTTCAGATTGAGGTTGAACGCCTCCGACACTACAAAAAATGACAACAGCACCATCCAATACCCGTAATGAGCGTTCTACTTCAACTGTAAAATCGACGTGACCCGGGGTATCAATTAGGTTTATTGTATGATCTTTCCAGCTACATGAAATAACGGCAGAAGTGATAGTAATACCACGTTCTTTTTCTTGAACCATCCAATCGGTAGTGGTGTTGCCATCATCAACATTGCCAATGCGGTGAATCTTACCTGTATAATACAGAATTCTCTCTGTAGTGGTTGTTTTACCAGCATCAATATGGGCTACAATGCCGATGTTTCGTAACGCTTCTATATTGATAGGATCGGTTTTTGTTGGGTTTGTACTCATATAATCACGTATTTACTTAAAATGTGAAAAGGCCTTATTCGCTTCGGCCATACGATGCATATCTTCTCGTTTTTTATAAGCACCGCCGGTTTTTCGAATAGCATCAATAAATTCTGAGGATAGCTTACGAACCATAGGGGCGCCCTTCTTTTTTCGGCTTGTCATAACAATCCATCGTATCGCTAGCGTAATGCCCTTGTCGTGGTCGACCTCGGTAGGTATTTGATACGTAGCTCCACCAATTCTTTTTGGTGTAACTTCTACTAAAGGACGGACTGTTTCTGTAGCTGCCTCTAGGACTTCAACAGGTTTCATTTTTAAAGAAGAAGAAGCATCATCAAGTGCTTTGTAAAGAATGTTTAATGCTCTTTCTTTTTTTCCGTGTAACATTAGTTTTCCTACATATCTGCTAAGAAGAACACTGTTATACTTAGCATCTGGTGCAGGGGGTTTTCTTGGTGGTAGTTTGGCTCTTGGCATATATTTCTCTCTTTCTAACCTTTAGGTCTACGAGTACCGTATTTGGAACGACTTCGTTTTCGATCTGCAGTTCCTTCGGTATCCAATACACCACGAACAATATGGTAACGAACGCCGGGTAAGTCTTTTACACGACCTCCACGAATAAGAACCACAGAGTGTTCTTGCAAATTGTGTCCAATACCAGGGATATACGCAATTACTTCATATCCATTGGTTAATCTAACTTTCGCGACTTTTCGCAAAGCAGAATTTGGCTTTTTGGGTGTCATTGTACGAACAATCGTACAAACACCACGTCTCTGAGGACAACCCTCAAGAGCTCTTGTTTTCGATTTCTTCTTAACAATTTTTCTGGGTTTTCTTACCAGCTGATTAATTGTTGGCATAACTCACCTCTAAACATATAAATAAAATCATAGCAATACATCATATCGAACAAAGTTTCAAACCAAAGTACGATTCTATCAAATACTGACGTTAAGTCAATAATGCAATTCTATATTCTTTGGTATTTTGTCCTTTTATTCCTCGTCAGTTGGTTCCACAATCAAATCCATATCTTCCGATATGTCATCTAAACCATCGAAAGCTTCATCCATACGCTTCGAATCATTTATCTCTTTCAATTCTTTATCGGTCTCTTTTGCAATATTAATCTCAGATTGTCGTGGTACAAATAAATCTTCATTGTGAATGGCAAGCTTTCTTCGGTAATATCGAAGACCTGTTCCAGCAGGAATGGGGTGCCCGACAATGACAGCTTCTTTCATTCCATCCAGGTAATCCCGTTTTTCACGAATAGCTGCTTCTGCAAGAATTTTGGGAGTCTCTTGGAAAGATGCAGCAGATAAAAAGCTTTCACTAATGGAGGCAGCTTTGGTCAACCGCAAGAGCTGCAATTCAGAAGTCATTTCTTTCTTTCCTTGGCTCTTTAACCAACGGTTCGTTTCTTCTACTTGGTTTCGATCAACACGATCGCCAGGTAAAAAATCGCTTTCCCCAGGGTCTTTAACAATAACTCTTCTCATCAACTGTTTAACAATAATCTCAACGTGCTTATCATTAATATCAACACCTTGGCTCTTATATACTTTCTGGATTTCTTGAATCAAGTATTGTTCAGTAGGCATTCTACCTCTAGTTTTTAACAAAATATGTGGATTTAAGGATCCGCGCGTTAATTGATCCCCAATCTCAACTTTATCTCCGTCTTTGACTAGGATACCGCTTTCATAACGAATATCATATGTTTTGGGAGAATTGGGAGAATCATTTTCTATGGATATGGTCAAATGCTTTTGCTCATGCTTGATACGTATTGTTCCAGATTCTTCTGTAATCACTGCTTCTCCGCGAGGTTTACGGGCTTCAAATATTTCTTCTACACGTGGCAAACCTTGCGTGATATCATCTCCCGCTGCTCCTCCTTGGTGGAAGGTACGCAATGTTAGCTGAGTACCTGGTTCTCCAATTGATTGTGCTGCAATAACGCCTACCGCTTCACCTGCAAGAACATCATGTCCAGTAGATAAATCCAATCCATAACATTTTGCGCATACACCATTTTCTGCGAGGCAGGTTAAGGGTGATCGTAAACGAACCGAAAGAATGTGTGCTTTATCAATCTGGTTGGCAATCTCTTCTGTAATGAGTTCATTACGTTTTACAAGGATTTGCTTCCCTTTTTTTACATCTTGGGCTGCATATCGACCAATAATTCTCTCTCGTAAGGGTTCTATAACGTTGTCATCACTGATAATGGATTCAACTTGAACACCTTCTACTTTTTGCAGAACTTTTACTTCCTCAATACCCATAGCTTCAATTTCTTTGGCTGATTCAAAGTCAATATATTCGCCTTTTTTCAAAAATACTTTTTCCGTCTTTGGTTTGATAATATCTTGATCAGCATAAAGTCCAACAATTTGAGGAGTAATATTGCGAATGGTCTTTCCAGCAGCAACTTTAGCAATTTTTGTCGTATGTTCGCAATCATTCTCACGAATAATTACCGAATGAGCTACGTCTACAAGTCTACGGGTTAAATATCCAGAATCGGAGGTTTTTAAGGCAGTATCAGCTTGCCCTTTTCGAGCACCGTGGGTAGAAATGAAATACTCAATTACTGTTAATCCTGAACGAAGGTTGTTCTTAATTGGGTATTCGATGGTCTTCCCTGTAGGATCCTGCATCAACCCACGAATACCAACCATTTGTGATACCTGTGATGGGTTTCCTCGGGCTCCAGAGGAAGCCATCATATGAATAGGGTTGGTTCGGAAGAAATTCTTAAAAGCACCATTTCGAATGTCAGATGTACATTGGTTCCAATTGTCAATAATTTTTTTATGTCTTTCTTGATCTGATATTAAACCATTTTCATAGGCTTTTTTCAGTTGGATTTCTTTTGTTTCTGCTTCATGGATCCGGTCTTGTAGATTAGGTGACTCTACCATGTCATCTATTCCTACAGTAATGCCTGTAATGGTAGAATAAATGAATCCTAGTTGTTTTATTTTTTCTAGAAACTCAACCGTAACTTCTTCTCCAAATTGATGATAAAAACTTGTAATAATCATTTTCAGCTTTTTGGACGTTAACGCTTCATTGATAAAAGCCAGTTCAGACGGATCATGCCCAAGGACAAGAAGAAGTTTGCGTAAATGAATGTTAAACACAACTCTCCCAACCGTAGTTTGTAGTGTTTCTCCATCAACATAAACTCGAACCCGGTCATGAATATCGACTTTTTTATAATCAAGAGCAATTTGCACTTCTTCTAGAGAGTGAAATACATAATCTTTATCATGCTTCTTGTAGCGTGAATCTTCTAAATCTAGTGTCAAATAATAAGATCCCAATACAACGTCATGAATCGGAGCCATATTTGGTAACCCGCTAGCAGGAGACATTAAGTTTCTGCTTGACATCATGAGAGTTTCAGTTTCAACAATAGCGGGGATGGATAGTGGTACATGCACTGCCATCTGGTCACCGTCAAAGTCGGCATTAAAAGGAGGACATACTAAGGGGGGAATTTGAATGGCTTTACCTTCACAAATGGTCACTCTAAAGCCTTCAACGCCCAATCTGTGAAGAGTAGGGGCTCGGTTTAATAAGACAGGATGCCCTTTAATAACCTCACCTAAAACACCCCAAACGACAGGATCAAATTTTTCAATTTTTAACTTAGCTGATCGTAAACTTTGAGCTAAACCTTTTTTCGTCAATCGCTCCATGACAAATGGTTTAAAAAGCTCCAAAACCATCTCTTTGGGAAGGCCACATTCATTTAGTCTCAGCTCTGGATTGACAACAATGACAGAACGACCGGAAAAATCAACTCGTTTACCCAATAAATTTTGACGGAATCGTCCTTCTTTACCCTTTAAGATGTCCGAAAGGGAGCGTAATGGTCGATTTCCTGTTCCCAATACAGGTCTACTACGCTTGCTATTATCCATTAAAGCATCTACTGCTTCTTGTAACATTCGCTTTTCGTTTTGAATCATGATGTCCGGAGCACTAACGTCTAAAAGCTTTGACAATCTACTGTTACGATTAATAACTCGTTGATACAACGTATTTAAGTCGGATGTAGCAAAACGTCCACCATCCAATTGAAGAAGGGGTCGCAGGTCAGGTGGAATAATGGGAACAACAGACATAATCATATCACTCGGTTTTCGATCCGTGGATAAAAAAGCTCCAACAGCATTCAGTCGTTTAACTAACTTAGTTTTCTTCTGTTGTGAGGTTGTATCCATTTGATTTTGCAATTCTTTTTTTAGGGATTCCAAGTCAATTTCATCCAAGAGAATCTTAACAGATTCAGCACCTTTACCAGCTTTAAATTTATGTCCTTCGTCAATGGCTTTATGGTACTCTTCATCGCGAATGACCTGACATTTTTTAAAATCGGTATCGCCTGGATCCACAACAATATATTTCACAAAATAGACAACTTCCTGAAGTGCTTTGGATGTCATATTCAAAAGCAAAGATACAAAAGGAACAGTCTTTAAATACCAAATATGAATAATAGGAGCTGCTAAGGATATGTGGCCCATGCGTTCTCTTCGAACAGTAGAACGTGTAACTTGCACTCCACATCGATCACAAATAACTCCTTCATATCGTTTTCCTTTGTATTTTCCACATCGGCACTCGTAGTCTTTGAAGGGTCCAAATATTTTTTCGCAAAACAATCCATCTGGTTCTGGCTTAAAGTTCCGATAACTAATGGTTTCGGACTTTCTAACTTCTCCAAAGCTCCAACTTAAGATTTCATCTGCACTAGCTAAGTGGATCGATATAGCTTCATAATCCGTAACTGACTGTTTTTTTTGTAAGTTATCTCGTGTTTGCTTGTTATTCAAAACGAGAACCCCCTTTGCATATACTTGTATACATTCCTAAGAAGCTTCTTCTTCTTTGGCTTCTTCTATAACTTTTTGAACCGTTTTTGGTGGTGCTTCTTCATAGTGAGAAAACTCCATTGCATAAAATCCTCTGGCACCGGATACTGATTTTATGGTGGTAATATAGTTCGATAATTCACCAAGGGGAGCTTGTGCTTCAATGATTTGCCATCCTTTTTGTTGGCCAACTTTCATGCTCATAATGCGTCCACGTCTTGTATTCAAATCATCGATGACAGATCCCATAGATTCTTCGGGGACATGTACTTTCAAACTCATGATTGGTTCTAACAATATTGACTCCCCCTGTTCAAGAGCCTTTTTTAATGCTATAGATCCTGCCATTTTAAAGGCTTGTTCAGAAGAGTCTACGGGGTGATATGATCCGTCATAAACAGTTACTTTTAAATCCACTACAGGATATCCAGCTAGAAGCCCGTGTTGCATAGCCTCAAGAACACCCTTTTCGACAGCTGGTACATATGTTTTTGGGATGGCTCCTCCAAAAATTTTGTTCTCAAACTCGAAATATTCTCCACGTTTAGCTGGTTGAACTTCTAACCAACAATGTCCAAACTGACCATGACCACCTGATTGTTTTTTATGTTTTCCCTCCACTTTTATGGATTTTCGAATAGTTTCTTTGTAAGCTATTTTGGGTTGCTCTAGAAGGAAGGAGACTCCAAATTTTCTCTTTGCTTTTTCCATCGTAACTTGTAAATGATTATCTCCCATTCCTCGTATAATAGTTTCACCGGTATCATGATCTCGTTCAATCAGAATGCTGACATCGTCTTCTTGCATTTTAGGAAGAACAGCGCCTAGTTTATCTTCGTCAGATTTTTTTTCTGCTTTAATAGACATACGAGCATTTGGAATGGGTAGTTCAATCCAGGGAATAGTGATTACATGATCAGCCTGAGAAAGAGTATGTCCTGTTTTTGTTAAAGTTAGTTTTGTGATAGCGCCAATATCACCTGCTGGTATATGATCGATGGGTACTTCTTTTTTTCCGATAAAGGTGGCAATTTGCCCAATTTTATCACTTTTTTCTTCTGCTGTGTTGTAAATCTTAGAATTGGAATCAAGGTTTCCAGAAAAGACTTTAACTAAAGATATTCTGCCAACATAAGGATCCGTCATCGTTTTAAAAACCAATGCAGCAAGAGGTGCATTTTTATCTACTGGCAAGTCTGTTTCAGTTTTGTCATCTTTTGTGGCTACAATGCTTCCCTTATCCTCTGGGCTGGGCATATACGTGGAGATAAAATCCAGCATTTCCTCTGTTCCATAGCTATCGGTAGCTACGGTAAACAGAATAGGAAAGACAGAGCGCTGGTGGATGGATTTTTTTAAACAATCTAAAAACTCATTGTGAGAGATTTCCTCTCCACCTAAATACTTTTCAACTATAGCATCATCTACTTCAATAACAGCTTCGAGTAGAGCATCATAATAACCTTCAATAGTAGGTACAATTTCTTCTGGAATATCCGCTTCTTTTCCATCTTTAGTTTTGTATTTTTTGTATACTACGTCCACCATGCCTTGGAGTTCTTCTCCCTTGATATATGGAAAATAAAGTGGAAAACACTTCTCCGAGTATTGTTGCTGAATCGCCTGAATGGTATCAACAATCTTAACATTTTCACGGTCTATTTTGTTGACAACAAAAGCAGTGGGTAAGTTATGCCCTTGAGCATAATAAAAAGTTTTTTCTGTGCCGGCTTGTGGACCTGATGCAACATCCACTACAATAAGTGCTCCGTCAGCTGCAATCATGGCGGATTTTACTTCACCAACAAAGTCAAAATATCCTGGAGAATCAAGAAGATTTATTTTTAAACCGTTATATTCAATAGGAATCAAAGACAAACTAACAGATATTTGTCGCTTTGTCTCTTCTGGTTCAAAATCTGAAACAGTATTACCATCCTGTATTTTTCCTAGTCGGTCAGTCACTTTGGTTTTGTAAGCAAGAGCTTCAACAATGGATGTTTTACCTACACCTCCATGACCTGCTAGTACTACATTGCGGATGTTTTTTGCTTCATAAAGCTTCATTCATGATCCTCCTTGGTATTAAGAATTGAATTATCGTCGCTATCATCTTCTGAGGAATCCGTTATGTTCCCCATTTCATCGTCATATCCAAGATCTTCATTCATAAATCTCTGAAAATCGGAATCTAACCTTTCTGTTGTTTCTGGAGTAATGATAGAATCCTGAAGGGTTAATTCCAATTGATCTTCATCGTAAGTCGTATCTTCAACAACTTCCATTTTAATGCCCAACCCTTTTAACTCATTGATAATAACATTAAAGGACTCTGGATTGCTGCTTGGTTGGATCAAATCGCGGTTGCATATGGCTTCGTAGGCCTTAACGCGACCTTCCGTATCGTCGGATTTAATTGTTAGCATTTCATTCAATGTATAGGCAGCTCCATACGCTTCTAATGCCCACACTTCCATTTCGCCGAAACGCTGTCCTCCAAATTGAGCTTTTCCGCCTAATGGCTGTTGAGTAATTAAAGCATAGGGACCAATTGACCGAGCGTGAATTTTATCTTCTACCATATGATTTAATTTCATGATATAGGAATATCCAACTGTCACAGATCTTTCGAATTGTTCTCCTGTATATCCATCAAACAAAACTCTTTTGCCATGTTTGGAAGTACCATCTTCTTCTAAATACTTCAAAAGTTCCTCTGGATTCATTCCGGCAAATGGAGTAGTCACACAATATGAATGAGAGTTGTGAGCAATAATACCAAGCAAACATTCCAGTATTTGGCCGACATTCATTCTAGAAGGTACACCCAAGGGATTTAATACAATATCCACGGGGGTGCCATCTTCCAAGAAGGGCATATCTTCCACAGGAAGAATTTTCGAGATGACGCCTTTGTTTCCGTGTCTACCAGACAGCTTGTCGCCAATCTGAATTTTTCTCTTTTCACCAATATATACTTTTACAATTTTGTTAACCCCTATAGGTAAATTTTCTTCATCTTCTCTGGATAGAATTTGCACATCAATGACCGTACCTCTGTCCCCTGGGGGTACCCGTAAAGATGAATCTTTTACATCTTGACCTTTTTTGTCAAACATAGCTCTCCACAATTTCATTTCAGGAGTAAATTCACTTTCAGCTTTGGGGGTTATTTTTCCTACCAATATGTCATTGGGACCTACTTCTGTACCAACGCGAATAATCCCCTCATCGTCCAAATTGCGGAGCTGTTCTTCGGGAACATTGGGAATATCTCTCGTTATCTCTTGGGGTCCTACTTTCGTATCACGTACCTGAACTTTATGTTCTTTAATATGAAGAGACGTCAGAGTATCTTCTTCGACAAGTCTTTGGCTAAGGACAATAGCGTCTTGGTAATTGTACCCTCTCCAAGGCAAATAGGCTGTTAATAGATTTTGCCCTAGTGCCAATCTTCCTCGATCGCATCCCTCTCCATTAATAATCGGGGTCTTTTTCGTTACGATATCCCCTTGTGAAACCAAGGGATATTTGTTTACAACAGTATCTTGATTTGTTCTTCGGAACTTCGTGAAAGAGATGGTAGTTGATTTGTAAATGTCAACAACCTCTACATTGTTTTTCACCAAAGTAATAATTAAGCTGGTGTCTACTTGACTGTCTTTTTTCACAAGGATTTCTCCACCAACATAAACATCTTTGGCAAGTAAAACCGACTTCCGCAATTTAGGATTTAAATCAAAAGACTGCGCATATTTTAATTCTCCTGTAGAAATCAAAGTAATTTTGCGAACATTGTGTTCTTTCAATTTTGTAAATGTGGAAGGAGATATTTGTTTTCCATATTCCAAAGCTTCGCAGTAGGGGTCAGAATGAACAAGAATCCTGTCAATAGGAATATTGTCTTTGTGAACATACTTCACTTCGAATACAGGCACTCGTTCAACTCCACCTGCCCATCCTTCTACCTCAACAGTAGATATTTTGGCTCCAATCAAACGGTCCATTAAGCCTTTTGTAATTTCTCTTCCGGAATTAATAAGTATTTTGTTTGTTTTGGTGTAAACGTCACTCACCAGCTTACGACCAATCAGCATTTCATTTTTTTCATACAGGACCAGTTCAGCTAAGTCGATGGTTTCAAATACATCCGAATCGGTGTAGGCTACTGTGGAGTATCCATTATAAAACAGTTTGTGAAGTAGGTTCCCATCAATTTGTTGACCAACCTCAGCAATGTTTGGAATATTCTCTGCAATCACTTTGTCAATCAGAGAGACATTGAATTTTCCTATAAGCACTTGTTCAAAACCATTGTCTGGTGAGGTGATAGCAATTTGTCGAGAATCTACATAGGATACCATTCCATCGTGAGGGGATAACTCTGAAGCTCCGGAGTCAATGGCTGCTTTTTCTTCCAAACCTGTACCTGAATAGGGTATGGCTGGGTGAATAAGAGGAACCGCTTGGTGCTGCATATTGCAGCCCATTAATGCACGGTTTGCATCATCGTGTTCCAAAAAGGCAATTAAACCAGCTGAAACAGAAAAAACCTGCAAGGGAGAAATATCAATCAAGTTTACTTTCTCTTTCGGTACTATGATATACTCTTCATAATGGCGACACAAGACAGTATCAACAATAATATTACCATCAGCATCCACAGGAGTATCGAATTGAGCAATATATTTATCGTCTTCATCGTCAGCTGTATATGAAACAACTTTATCGGTTACTTTAGAGTTTTCAACAACCTTATAGGTAGCAACAATAAAGCCTCGGTCGTCTACTTTGGAATACACAGAGAGAGAATTGATAAGGCCTACGTTTTCACCTTCCGGTGTTTCAATGGGACATATTCTTCCATAATGAGAATAGTGAACGTCTCGAACTTCAGCCCCTGCTCTTTCTCTGTGGAGACCACCCGGTCCCAGCGCAGAAATTCTTCTTTTGTGAGTTAAAGAAGCTATAGGGTTGGTTTCATCCATAAATTGAGACAATTGTCCCATGCTAAAAAACTCCTTTATTGCTGCTTCTAGTGGTCTTGGGTTTATAATGCTGGATGTGTGTTTGTGAATTTCTTCCCAAGGCGTTACAGAAATCTTTTCATAGGTGTTTTTCATGACTCTATGCAAGCCAATTCTCATGTTATTTTTGAGGAGTTCTCCAACCAATCGTAAACGTTTGTTTCCCAAATGATCTCGATTGTCTGTTTGCCCCGTATTGTGTTCAATTTTTGCGAAATACTGTATTAACTTACGTAAATCATCTTTTGTAATAGTTCTGTCTTGCACATTCAACCCAAGCTTTTTGTTAATTTTATATCGACCCACTTCACCTAAATCATTGCGTCGAGGATCCGTCAAAACTTGTTTGAATTGTATATCTGCATTTTCTTTTGTGTATCGTTCTCCTGGTCTTAATTTTAAAAAGATCAATTTTTTGGCAGATTCTTCATCGTTAGAGCTATCTTCTTCTAATGTAGCAATAGCAAACCGAGATAAAGCTCGATCATAAATGTGGATTCGGCTAATGTTTGTTTGGGATATCTCTTCTAGAATAGAGAGGGTAAGAACCGTTCCTTTTTTGTAGAGATCTTCGCCGGTGGTTAAGTCATATATATCATCATATAACTTTTTTCCAACAGCATCAAAGTACTCTTTGGAATTCACCCTGAGTTCAACAACGGTGTCATCTTTCAAAGCATCTTTTAGTTCGTCGTCTGTAAGCCCCATAGCACGGAGAACAACTGTAGCTGGAAGTTTCTTGCTTCTCTTGTCAAGATAAACAAAGACGACCCCATTCTCATTGGTTTCAAATTCAATCCATGAACCCCGGTCGGGTATGATGGTGGCTTTGTATAATGGATCTCCAGTTTTAGGAGAAATATTTTGTTCAAAATAGACTCCGGGGGAGCGTGTTAACTGCCCAACAACAACTCTCTCAACGCCGTTTATGATAAAAGAACCAGTAGGCGTCATATAGGGGAATTCTCCTACAGCAATTCGTTTGCTTTTATCTTGAAGATGAATTTCTTCCCCAAGCTCTGTATTGGTTAATCGAATAGAGAGATTTAATTCTCCATTGTATGTTTTTCCTTTTACTTTGCATTCTCCAGGGGTTGCTTTAGGTTTTGTAACTTCATATCCTAGAAATCGAACCAATACTTTTCCGCTTTCATAGCTCGTATCGGTTTCTTCAAACTCATCAAGCAACTCTTGAATTCCTTTTTCAAGTAACCATTCAAAGGATTTCCTTTGCATATCAAGAAGATCAGGTGCTTGAAAGTCTTGTTTTATTTTGTTCAAATCTCTCAACGTAAATGATTGATGTGACACAATAAACTCCTTATTACCATATGAAATAAATCACAAGGCTACAAATTACCATAGAATCCCCGTACCAAGAAAAAAATTAAAATTTAATTTAACAAACAATCATTATATAATATAATGTGCAAAAAAGCAAAAAGCTTCTATGGAGAAAAAATGATTTCGACTGGCATTGATATTGTAAAGATTGATCGTATTCAAAAAATGTGTCTCCAATACCACTCAAACTGGTGGATTCGTCATATAGGAACAAAACAAGAATGGGACTATGCACATACAAAAAATAATCCATCGGAATCTCTAGCAGGAATGTTTGCTGCTAAAGAATCCTATATCAAGGCAGTTAGTGACTACATTAAAAAACCTGCCCTTGGGGATGTTGAAGTGTTCCACACTCCCGAGGGCAGGCCATATTTTTCTTCAAATCGCAATGATTTGATTTCAAATCAACTACAAATTAGCATTTCCCATGAAAAAGAATATGCTGTTGCAATCGTTCTTTTTTTTGATTAAGGAAATGATTTTCGTATCCGCCAATCCTCATGCAACATTAATTGGTTGATGTCAAGAAGGTCAATTCTCCTATCATCATTATAATCTGCCTCTTTCATGAAACCCTTATCTCCGCGCATAGTTCCAAAAGATTTACCCAAGAGAATTACATCGCTATCATCGACGTGTCCGTTTTTATCCAAATCATACAAATTGGGCACTACTTGAATACCACTAAAAAAGGATAGGTCAATTAACTCAAAGGGAACAAGTTCTCCTTGGTCATCTGAAGCAGAAAACTGAGTGATTTTAAAAAGCACCCCTCCATCACCCGTATCTTTTTTGAAGTTTACCAATAGTTCAAATAAGTCTCCAGATCCAGTAAAAGGAGTATCAAACAGAACCGTAATCTCGCCTTTTCTTGAATTAAAATCGACGGAAGCACTTGCAGTGATACTATCAGGTAATCTAGCAGATTCAATTGTATAGTAATCATCTGCACGGTGAAGTTGAACAATTAGTTTTTTTAAGCGTCGGGTATTGCTAACTTTGTAGGTCATAATATCAAGGGATGTGTGTTTTTGTTGCAATCCCATTTGAGGAACATTCCAGTAGAAAAGAGCGGGTCTTTCATCAGAAAACTTGTGCAAAGCAGATCCTACAATTTCTTTTGTATCCTGGTCTTGCAAAAATACAACGATACCACTTTGCGCAGCAGCTCTAGTGGTAAGAACAAATTTTCTATCTTCTTCGTAAATTTGGTCTGCTTTTAAACGAACAGGCTTTCCGGTAACACCATAAGGCATTTTACGTACAACATAACGGTTCATATACTCCCCGTTTTTTTGTGCAACGTTTACCCAGTCTTGGTAGATGGCTGCAATGATATTAATGTTGCGTTTTCCGAAATCTTCTCTTGCTTTTACTTTGACCTGGAAAGAATGCTTATCAAAATCACCTGTTAACTGAATATCGGCCAAAATTCTCTGTTGATTCTCGCATTCAAGAATCGCAGCAACATACTGATCAAAGTCTAAATACTGCCCATCATTTGGAACGCCCACGATCAAATCAATTCCACCAACAACAACAGATGGATACGCATTTATCGAGTAATAATCGGCTCTTTTTTCAGTATCGGCAGATGCAAGAGGATCGCGATTGTGAAAGGATAGGGGAATAAATACGTTCTCCGTTTGGTTTAAAACTAATTCTGCATGATGCATTCCGGCAGAAGCATATGGACAAGCTCCACACCATCCACCTGTAAAACGCTCCACGATGACAGGTGAAGGAGACGGTGTAAAGTCGCTATCATTTGATGCATATACCTTGTAAGGTGCTTGATAATTTCCGAATACAAACAGAAAAGTGAACACGCAAGCAAAACTCAAGGTTAAAAGCTTTTTAACATTCTTTCTCATACACCGCCTCCTACTAGATTTTTATAATTTTGGATAGGTTATTGTAATTGTTTCCGTGTCACCATCCCAGCCAATATCAGCACCAAGGCTTTCGGAAACAAATCGGACAGGGACCATGGTATTCCCGCTAATGATCTGGCAAGCAACATCCATGGTTACATCTTCTCCATTCACTTTGGCAATGTTCGAACCGATCGTAAGTTCCACCTTCACGCCATCAAGTTCAAGCCATACAGTCTCAACAAGATTTGTTGTTGGATGTTGAGTATATCCTACATCAGCACCAAGTGCTCGTCCAATAAAACCAAAGGGGACTAATGTACGCCCATTTTGAATAATGGGTGCCATCGTTAACTCTTGGGTTTCATCGTTCTTGGTAGCTGTGTTTTTACCGATTACTAACTCAATAATGTAACCGAATGTTATATGGATCGTTTTTTCTGTTACATTACCGACGGGATCTGTAGCAACAAACTCAAATGTCATTTTTCCTATTTTTCTAGGTGTCACTTCATATGCAAAAGTCCCGTTTTGTTCTAGGTACACAAACTCACCATTAATTGTTAGTTGCGCCGTGGGATCTGTTTGGCCTGTTACAGAGAATCTACGCTTTGTAACAACATCCCCTTCCAAAGGATAGGTAACAGTAATTTCAGGTGGTTCGGTATCGTACACTACCTCATATTGGAGTGCTTTCTCATGACCTGCTTCGTCTTTTGCAACGATGTCGATAATATTCACACCTTGTTCTAGGTCAATTATAGACGAGAAGTATCCGGTTTCAGGATCAACCGGTACTCTTTCATTATTAATAAAGGCAATCCTATCGAGTTCAAGAGAGTCAACACCAAAACGTATTGTTTTGATCAATGTCGTACGAGCTACCACTTCAATCGTTGGTTCTGTAGTAATTGTTTTAGTTTCTACTGGTTTTTCGACAACAACTTCTGGTAAAACAGTGTCCACCTTAACGATAAAAGATTTTGGAGGTTCCACACCAGTAATAGATTCTGCCCAATATGTAATGCGAGATTCATACTGGCCTATGTCGAGGGGTTTTGCTCCCCCGTCGTACGTAATAATCTGATTGTCTTTATCGTCCCAATACAGTTTTATGACAGCTGTTGGATCATCGCAGGAAAAAGAAACAACAGGGGGTTCCAAATACCATCCGTTTTCACCTTCTGTTCCACCTTTAATTTCGTATGTAGAAACTGGTAACTTTGGAGTTGTAAAGAAAGTTGGAGAAGTAGCTACAAAATCTTCGGTGTTGGAGGTAACTTTGAGTACATAGCCTACTTTTTCCTCGGTGGGATTGCGAAGACCAGATGCAAGAGTAGTATGTAGAACAAATTCGGTTCCACCTTTTACTTCTTGTGCTATATAAAAACTAGCAGTGGTTCCCTCAATCGTAACTTTTTCTGAAGGGATTTCGTTTATTGTAACAGAGTTGGGATCAACCTCTTCTGGCATCTCGGTATTCTCAGGGAATGTAATGGCGATAAAATCACCTTTTTGGAGAGCACCATTGTCCCCAGTAAGTCCTTGAATTGTCCAAGAAGTTACAGAATAGGCATTTTTGGGTTCATTAGTAACATCTAAAATATCCAGTCGAGATTCGATTAAATCAACAGGAGTGGTCATCAAATAGTCAGGTTCACTTTCAAGCTTATATCCTAACTTGATTTCTCCTGGTTCTGTCGTATTAACAATTCCAGCATCTGCTGCAAAAAGAACATCGACAGCACTTTCTGATTCTATTTTAACGGCAGAAGAAATGACAACTTCCAGGCCATTGACAGAAATGTCTCTGATTGGTTCTCCGCTGATAAAAATTTTGGATTTATTGAGAGATGATGGGAGGACAGTTCCCTCTGGAAATTGAACGCTGATTTTGCTTCCTACATCAATTGTTTTTCCTGCTTCCAAAATAAAGGAGAAGGAATACCGAGCCGGTTTGTTTACTTTGGCAGGTACTACCTTAAGTAGAGCTCCCCCTTTTTCAATTAAATAGGGTTCAGAAGCGACCCAATCTTTGTCCGCTGGAATTGTAGAAACTTCTAGGACATATTCGCCCGGTTTTGGTGGATTAATAATGCCGGCGCCTTCGTCGATAAAAATTTCTACATGTCCACTATCAGGGATTTCAATGGGAGTAATGAAGGTAAGCTGATTGCGTACTGCAAGTGGAGAATTTGTGATTGGTTTCCCGTTAACAAGTAGAAATTTTTCTTTAATCTCTTCGTCGGCAAATTGAGTGCCTTCAGGAAATTTGACACGAATTCGTCCATCTCCTTCTCGCAACCATCCGCCTTTCCCAACATTGAATGCAATGGTATAGGAAGCATTGGCTCGGAAAGAAGAAGGTCGTACTTCAACGACAGGCATTCCTTCGGGGACACCAATAGCACTTTCAACAATTTCAAATGGTTCCGAAGAAATAAAAGAAGGTTCTGCGCCTGTTGAAAACTTCCATTGGTATTTAGCAGGAGTCGGTGGAGTTACAAATCCACAAGTATCTGGTACCGTAACAACAATATCACTATATCCTACAATCTCTGGGTTCAATTCAATATGAGTATTGAATCGTAAGGAGATTCCCCCTTCTGGAGTTTCTTCAATAACCGGGAGTCCCTGGCAAGCAGAACAAGGAGAAAGACCAATAGACATAGATTCAATAATCTGTGTAAGTCGTTCTTTACGCTTTTTTTCTTCTTCTGGAATGGGAGGATCGATAATGGTTCCAGGAGGCCATACTAGCGTAATGGCTTCGTGTACCTTAAGCCGTTTTTCAATCGTTACATTAAAACGATAGGTTGCCCTTGTGGCGACCTTTCTAGGTTGTACAATCATAAAGAAATTCTTTAAAGCATATGTTTTTGTAGGTCGAAAAACAGAAAAAACACTGCCAAGCAAAATGAAAGACAACATAATACTAAGAAATTTATTCAGTCGATGCTTCATCGTAAAAAACCCCCTTGAATTACAATTCATCAAAACTGAATCATAACCCATATAAATTTGTAACAAATTTTCGAATTTAAGAAAATAATACACTAACAATCAAACAAAATCAATTCCATTAAGTAACACTCTTGTAACCTTATTGAGTCCAAATCGATATGGAATCTCTTCTAGGGAGGAGGCGGAAAGCACCAGTAAGTCTGCTCTTTTCCCCTTTTCCATAAGACCTGTTTTGTGTTCCAATCCACATGCGAAAGAAGCATTTACGGTTGCAGCATTGATTGCTTCAGGCAGAGTAAGCCCCATTTGAAGAATAGCAATTTCTATCATCATTTGCATGGAGCTACACATACAAGTACCTGGATTCAAATCAGTACCTATTGCAACAGGAATACTGGCATGAATCAACCGCCTGGCATACTTGTAATCCTTTTTTCCATGTGACAATCCAAAACTAGTACCAGGTAAAACAACAGCCACGCCTCCTGCATCACAAAATGCGGGAAACTCTACTGGATTAGACACCATCATATGGTCTGCTGATATTGCTTTCAGCTGGGAAGCCAATGGTAATCCTCCAATAGACTTAAACTCGTCAATATGGAGCTTTGGACGCAATCCATATTGAATACCGCACTGTAATATTTCTTTCGCTTGAATAGCTGAAAAAACTCCTTCTTCACAAAAAACATCAATATTTTCTGCAAGGTCATTCTTGCCAACAAAAGGGGTAATGATTTGATTCATGTACTGTAGGTACCCATCCATATTTCCTTTATACTCAGGTGGTACAGCATGAGCAGCAAGGAGTGTTCTAGAAATGCAAGTTCCAATATTTGTTGAAGCAGCCTTCGCAGCTTGCAACATTTTGACTTCATCTTCCAATGTTAACCCGTAACCGCTTTTTATCTCAAAAGCCGTTGTCCCATATTGTAAACACTCTCGCATACGGCTTTCTGTATTTGATATTAGTTCTTCTAAACTAGCTTCGCGTACAGCTCGAACAGTTTCTAAAATGCCTCCACCTGCTGCTAGAATGGAAAGGTAATCTTCTCCTTGTAGTCTAGCCACAAATTCTTTTGCTCGATTGCCAGCAAAAACAAGGTGGGTATGAGGATCCACAAATCCTGGCATGACCAATGAACCGTGAACATCCATCTTGGGAAATGAACTATACTCTGTCGGGCAGGATGACATCGGTCCAAAATCTACTATTTTCCCATCTTGAATAGCAACATATGCATGAGCAATTCGTAACAACTCATTTTGCTTATCCCCTCGTAAGGGTTTTCCATCATCGCTACGAGGAGCGACTAACTCTGCTATATTCCAAATCAGCTTTGAGGGAGAATCTTTGCTACTCATGGCTTAAATATTAAATCGGACATGCATAATGTCACCATCTTGTAAGATATACTCTTTGCCTTCTAGAAAAAAACATCCATTCTCTTTACATTCTTTCATTGAAAAATGGTTTTTTTCGAAATCTTTATAGTGAACAATTTCAGCTCGAATAAAGCCTTTTTTTATGTCAGTATGAATCTTACCAGCTGCTTCTAAGGCAGTAATATTTTTTTTAACAGTCCAGGCTTTTACTTCATCCTCACCAACAGTAAAAAAAGTCTGTAAATCTAGGTGCTCATATACGGCATGAAGTAGAGTGTGCAATCCAGGTTTTTCAATAGAATATTCTTGAAACAATTCTTTTTGATCCTCTTCATTTAACATAGCAAGCTCTTCTTCAAGTGAAATACAAATGTTGGTATAAGGAACATTGTTATACGATTCTTGCCACTGTTTTTCAAAGGATGCTGCTGTATGAATACTATTTTCATCAATATTAAAAACAACAATTCTAGGGACAACGGAATGCAGTCCGAGATTTTTTACTACGTCAGAATGGATCATTGACGTATCTTCTTCTAATTGATTGTTTTCTATCAGAGGAATCAGCTGTGTACATTCTTCTACTTCTTTTTTTGCTTTGGGGTCTTTTTTGTGCCTATCAATGTATCTTTCCAATAGTTCAATATCTTTTAATCGAAAAAGCATATCGATATCTTCATAGTCTTTGATAACGTTGACAATATCTCCTTCATATTGAGAATAGGCCTTGATAACAAAAACAAATACATCCGAGGAACGAAGATCTTCAAAAGGGAAAACAGGCTCCAGAGATACAGAAATAAAATGCAATTGAGCATAGGTCGTTTTCTTTGGCTGAAATGCAGCTGCCATTTTGTCAACTCGTTCGTCTGGAACGGTAGTAGATCCTAGAAGTTTTCCTTTGCTTTTTGATGTTTTCCCCCGGGTTAAAATATCAAAAAGACCCTGTTTGCCACTATTCTCTGCCCCAATTATTGTAGCTTTCATCGTAGCAAGTCTGCAACTTGAGAAGGAATTGATGCAACCTTGACTCCCGCTTCGTGAAAGGCCTTCACTTTTCCTTCAGCAGTACCCATTCCTTGGGATATAATGGCCCCTGCATGGCCCATCCTTTTTTCAGGAGGAGCAGTAACCCCAGCAATAAAAGCAACCACTTTCTTCTTGATATTATGTCGGATATAGGCAGCCGCTTTCTCTTCTGCGTCTCCTCCGATTTCTCCAATCAAGACGATGGATTCTGTTTGGGGGTCATCGTTAAACAAGGAAAGAGTGTCAATAAAATCGGTTCCAATAATGGGATCTCCCCCAATTCCGATGCAAGTTGATTCACCAAAACCAGAAGAAGTTAGGCTATAGACAATTTCATAGGTTAAAGTACCACTTCTCGAAACAACACCCACATTTCCTTGCTTAAAAATATGTCCTGGTAATATGCCTACCTTGGATTTTCCAGGAGATATCAGGCCAGGACAATTGGGTCCGATAAGCCTAACATCAGGCTTTGACCTAAGATATGCCTGGACCTTTAACATTTGATTTACAGGAACTCCCTCCGTAATACAAACGATCAGTCGAATACCCGCGTCTGCAGCTTCTACGATAGCATCTGAGGCAAACGGCGCAGGTACAAAAATAAGGGATACATCTGCTTTTTTTTCTGTTACAGCCTCTTGTACCGAATTAAAAATGGGAACTCCAAGAATGGTCTGACCTCCTTTTCCTGGAGTTACACCTCCTACAACGTTTGTGCCATATTGAATCATTTGATCAGCATGGAACGAACCATCTCTACCGGTTATTCCCTGCACGATCACTTTTGAGTTTTCGTTCAGTAAGATGCTCATGATTAAGCCTCCCTTGCAAGTTTCACAACATTTTGCACAGCTTCATCCATATCCGTTGTTACGGGAATGTTGATTTCACGTAAGATGGATCGTGCCTTTTCATCGTTTGTGCCAATGATTCGGCAAGAAATGGGCAAATTGAATGATACTCTTTCAAGCCCTTCTTTGAATCCTTGTGCAATATCATCACATCTCGTAATCCCACCAAAAATATTAATTAATATAGCTTTTACTTTTTGGTTCGATGCAATAATTTTCAGAGCATTCACAACTTTTTCTGGATGAGAGCTTCCACCAATATCCAAAAAATTTGCAGGGCTTCCCCCAAAATGTTTAATGGTATCCATTGTTGCCATAGCCAGACCAGCACCGTTAACCATACAGGCAATATTGCCATCAAGCGAGATATAGGTTAGGTTTGCTTCTCGTGCCATCTTTTCTTGTTCAGTTTCTTCTGCATTTGAGGTGATATATTTTTCAAACTCAGGATGAAACTCCAATCCATTATCATCGAGTAAAATCTTTGCATCCAAGGCCATACATTCATTTTTATGAACAATAAGCGGATTAATTTCTACCAAGGTTGCATCTTTTTCAAAATACACATTAACCAATTTGTTTAAAAATTCTTTAAACTCCTTGTAAGAGACTCTATCTTCTTGGTTTTGAAACATTTTTTGGTAGGTTTTGCGCAAGCTATAATCTTTAAACCCCAAAATAAAATCATATTCTTCTTTAAAGATCATGTGTGGCTGGTTTTTACTGATTTCTTCAATATCAACTCCTCCAGCTGGAGACATAATGATCATGGGTTTTTGGGAAGCCCTATGCAAAACAACGCTTAGATAGTATTCATTTTGTATGGAAACAGCTTCTGATACCAATATTTTTTCAACTACACATCCTTTAATGCTCATGCCCAATATTTGCGATGCAATTTGCACAACGTCTTCTGCATTTTTTGCAACCTTTACACCGCCTGCTTTTCCTCGTCCGCCTACCGGTACTTGAGCTTTTATGACGCAAGGGTATCCAACAGACTCATCAGCCATTTTTACAGCATCTTGAGGCGTCGTTACCATGGCTTCATTTGGCGTTCGTATAGCAGCACTTCTAAACACTTCTTTTGCTTGGTATTCTAATAATTTCACTCATTCCTCCTAAAAAAGTATCTCGGATAAATCATCATTTTTACGAATCGTGATTCGTTTTATGTTCCACCCAGATTGCAGGGGAAGAGTATTCACCCCTCCTCCAGAATTGAAAGTACCTTTATACCCTTGATTTCGAACTATTTTGTTCAAATCATTATTGCCATATCCAAAAGGTATAGCTAGAAAATTAACTTTTTTTTGTGTTTTCTCTTCAATGATTTGCTTGGAGATCAAAAGGTCTTCTGATACTCTTTTTGTATATTGTTCAGTAGTTTCAACGGTTCCGTCTGGGAGAGGCATTCTGCTTATTAGGGCTGCGTGTCTGCCTGCTTTGTCATCCACAAAATAATGAGAATTAAGCGTGTGAGATTCTATGCTAAACACTCTACTGGACTGCATCTGAATACATTCATCCCACGACACATAATGTTCAGTTGTGCCTACTCGACTCACAAGGAGAAAAAAGAAGCCAGAAATGCCAAGTTCTTGTAAAACTGGGTAGGCATGCGTATATACTCCCTTTAAACCATCATCAAAAGTAATCAGAACAGGTTTTGTAGGCAAATCAGCTCGTCCCTCTACATGACTCAGATACAAAGTTGGTGAAACAAAATTAAAACCATTTTCCAAAAGGTACTCCATATCAGCCTTAAACTGAGAAGGTGATCGGGAAAAAACATTTCCATCTTCACAGATGTCGTGATAATTCAATACCACCAACCCTTTCTGGAAAAATTCAACAACAACTTGTTGAGATGGGAAGACACAAGTTGGAGCTAAAGCTTCTTCAGCATGAACAGAAAACGTATTGAATCCATTTTCCAAAGAAACAGGTTGCGAAATCCAACAACCTTTATGGTCAGCTTTTAGTTTTTCAATAAACTGAAAACCTGTTTTCATTTTTCGATATAAAAAGAGATCATTGCCCGGATAAAACGTTCCCTTGAGAACCATGGAATCGGATAAAACCGATAATCCTGCTGTGGGATATGTAAAAAAGGGCTCTGTGTTGCAGATCATGAAGTTCACTTCACTTTGAACAATGTTGCCTTTCATATCTGTGCAAATAATTTTTACAACATGAGTACCTTCTGTCATAGTATAAGGAACAAAAAATTGAGTGAGCCATTTTTGCTCTGAAAAAGAATACTGCATTGCAATCTGAACTTGATCGCCAATAAGAGCATTGACACTTTCTAACTCACTAGAAGTATCCAAAAATATTGTGAGAATCGTTCCACTGCGAACCAATTTTGAAGATACTCCAGCTTGTAAGGAGGGCTGTGTATTATCGACCACCACCGACGAAATGGGGGAATCTAAAACATGCCTCGATCCTTCTTCAATGACGTATAAATAATGACTTCCATTGGGAAGGCTCTTTGTGTTAAGATTCATGCGATAGAATCGATCTGAGTAAGAAAAAGGATAGACTTTCACATGCCCCGTTTTGTCAATAACCTTTAAAACTAAGGATAAAGTAGATCCGTGTGCTTTTACAACGACTGGGATAAAACCAGATATTACTTCTCCTGGTGAAGGTTCCACAATTTGTAAACTGGTAGAAGCATACGTCACACACGAAGATTGACGTGTTGGAAATGGCAAAACCATACCCACAAACAAAATAACAATAAGAAACGCTATGTTAAACCTAACAAACAGCATGATGAAACTATATTTTCACACCGTCTAATGTCAAGTGTTTAAATGAAATGTCGATTCTTCTTGACAATTACACGATTTAGAATAACTTTTTCCCTATGATTAATTTTACTATGATTGACGAACATGAATTAGTAGCCCTATCCAAAGAGCCTTCGAATCGAATCATTGTTCATTTAAAACACCTCAGAGAAAATTTCCAATCCATCAAAGTAAAGCTATCAAACAAAGCCAAGATTATTGGCATGGTAAAATCCAATGCATATGGTCATGGAATCATTCCCATCTCATCCTTTTTATCCTCACTCGGTATTGACTATTTGGGTGTTTTTACAATCGAGGAGGGAATTTGTCTTCGAGAACAAGGGATACAAACTCCAATCCTTATATTTGGAGCATTGTTACGTCATCATATGAGATTGTTAGATCGATTCAATCTCATTGCAGTGATTGGTTCTATGAAAGAGCTAGAAGCGTTTTTAGAAGAAGAGACCCTAAACACCCTACCGTTTCACCTAAAAATTGATTCAGGAATGGGAAGAATTGGTTTCCTTCCTTCAGAGCTCCCTCCAATAATGCACTATATTCATTCAAAAGGTGCAGAAAAAAGAATTGAAGGGATTTGCACACATTATTCTGATGCTAGCAATCTTTCTTCTGATTACACTCAAAGGCAAACAGATATCTTTGTAGCCTCTTTTGAAGAACTAGGTTCTTTTATTCATCAGGAGACCTTGATTCATACATGCAACAGTGCTGCATTGTTGCGTTTTCCTGAATACCGCTACAATGCCGTACGTCCTGGCTTAGTGCTATATGGCATTTGCCCCTTTCCGCAGAATCAAGCAAATTGGCATCCGGTACTATCTGCTAGATCCTATATCAGTGTCGTTCGAACAGTACCAAAAAACTCTTACATAAGCTATAATCGTACATTTCAGACAACGCGACCAACAAAAATTGCCATTGTTCCAATTGGATATGCGGATGGCATTCCTTTGTCACTCTCTAACCGAGGCTATGTGCTTTGTAAACACACCAAATGTCCCATTATCGGCAATGTCTGCATGAATCAGTTCACAATTGATGTTAGTGACTGCAAAGATGTACATCTCGGTGATGAGATAACTGTTATTGGAAAAGAAGGTTCTTTAGAAATTACCGCTAACGATGTAGCTAACTGGGCAGATACAATCCCCTATGAAATACTCTGCAATCTTTCAACTACAATCCCAAGATTCATCATCAAAGACCCCTCTTAAGATTTCAGGCGAATGATCGTAACAGGATATGTTGAAGTATGCCCTCGCATGTTTTTTGATTCAATTAGTATATAGTTTAAACCTTCGCGTAAAGATGTAGTAAAAGAAAAATCCCCACTGTTTTCTACGTTTACCTCTTTTCCATTCCCATAAACCTTGTATCCATCAGTCTTTCCTGATATTTGTATTGCATCTAGGTTTGTTATTAGTGGGTAAGCATCTAAACGTATACTAGGGTACTTGTCACTCAGACGATTTGCTTCCACTTTAATTGTGTGAACACCTGCTAAAGAACGAATTTCAATTGTGCCCGTATTTTTTCCATTGACCATAAACAAAGGATTTAATTGCACATGAATCTGGAAATCTGAATGTTGTATTTCATTTGGGCTACATTGAATCCACCGAGCATCCGGGGTAATGCTTACACGAACTGAATTACCGTGTGTTTCTTCAACGTACACATACGAATACGGTTCATCAATAACGGAAACGTTGTCAAATAGTAATAAATCTGTTGAATAATACATATCGAGATCAGGCTCAGTTGAGGTTTGAAATGGGATGTAAAAATCTCGATACAAATGTTGTTGGTTCACTGATTTGAAGGATTCCGGTCCTCCTTTTACAACAAGCACATATTTCATAGTAGGTTCCAAAAGCAATACAGGTGTTATGGTTACAGTTTTTAAGGTTGCATTGTAAGACCACTCAGCGTCCACTACATTTCCATCCTTATCAAGAAAGTAAAATTGATCTGACTGTAGTGTTTTAATAATAACCCCATCTTGAAACTGTAACTCAAACTGGTGATCTCGGGCTACTTCGGTTTCAAAAGGAAGTGGGTTTGTGCTTGTTATAACATGGGAATATAGTGAACAAAATTGAGAATTATACACTTCTTTGGTAGCTTCGTTTTGAAACATGCACAAAGTGCTGTAGTACTTCGATTCGATGTTTTCTTGGATGGGCAAAGAAAAACGTAAATGGTATATTTTTTGTGGTTGAAGAATCATATGGAGTCCATCAAAAGAAGGAAATATGCTCTCTGCTACATAATCATGAACAGAATCTTTAATGTTCAGTCCACTTACCATGGTAAGACCCATAAAGTTCCCCTCAATTTGGCGATCAGGAGAATGCAAAAAGACGTCGAAATGAATCATTTGATTTCGAACCGTGATATTGGAATGAATTGCCAAATCGGATGGTTCACTAAGCTCATTGTCAATAGCTTTAGAAAACTTTTCAAACCAATCCTCTGATACACCTGTTTGCTTCGTAGTGCCATTGGCAATAACGGTAGGAAATCCTGTAACTCCGTAGTAGTAGATGCGATCATTGATTGTGTTCATCGATATTTCGTCTTGACAGTGATATCGTATATTGGTTACTATTTTGTCTCCATATTTTTCCTGCAAAGCATCAAATAGGTCATATGCTTTGTAACACCAACCACACCATGTGGCTGTAAATATCTCCATTGCCACATTCTTTTCAAAAGGAATCCATTGTGAATATTCAAGAGCTGAATACTCATGAACCACCCCGTTATCTTGAGCAACACTAGAGTGGAAGCCTAAAGAGACACAAAGAACAAAAATAATGGTGGTAACGATACATTTCTTTGTCATTTTTTTTTTACCCTTTCTCTTATCTAAGTATAATACAACTATGCAAAATAAAATTCAATACTGGGCTTCTTTTTTTGATCGATCTTTTTTTTATACAGGAGTTTTTCTACTTTTATGTTGCTCCATTTTTATTACGGGTTGCTCCTTTTTTCATCCTAAAGAATCTTTTTTTTCCCCCGAGGACTTTTGTCCTTCTATGGTCTTCTTTGCTGATCCAGATGGCTATGGAATTCGAGTATTCCATCCCCAAAGTGGCAATGTGGAAGCATTGACAGAAGAAAATGATGATTTCCCATACTATTCCGTCCAACGACACCATTTGTATTTTTTACGTCGAAAAGACCAAGTACATCCCTCTTCTCAAAAAACAAATACAACCTTTCATATTTGCTCTTTAGATCTCCAAAAAGGCTCAGTTCATTATCTTTCTGAGTTAACAATCTACAGACCTAGAAAAGACCGAAAAGATCAGTTGTTTTTTGTAGAAGAAGGAGACAAAATTGTTATTTCTCCCTTGCACACAAATCCCTTTGTGTTAGATACTGCTACAGGCCAAAAATTACCTCGCGAAAATCCCTGGCCTTACTATTCTCACATAAATCAATATGACAAAAAACTAGGCAGACTCTTTGGTACAACAAATACCGACCCTTATACCCCTTACTTTCAAGAATTAGAAAGTGTCCAAACAGTCCTTCCACAAAAAACTCTTTTCTGGTGGAGTGAGGGATCCTCAATTAAAACTATATGGAAAAGTGTTGGTTCCGAAAGTTACGAAGACTGGCTTTTTGGTTTCACATGGTCTAGCACATCCAATTCCTTGTATTTTAGCCAAAATCATACACTGTATTCGTGGGATGGTGAAAAAACTAACATGATTACAAAAGGGGTTCACCCTTTCACTATCCAAGAATCTGTGACGGTAGATCGACCATACTCCTTCCCATTTTTTAGATTGTACTCATGGATTCCTTTGGAGAATGAAAACGAGTATATGTTTGCAGAAAACAATCACATAGCATTGTATCAAGCTAACACCTTTCATGTGCTCCATAATAACGAGTTTCTAGGAGGTCAAACAAACGAAAATGATGAGTATTACTTGTTTGATCATTTGGTTTTTCTTGGGAAACTACTTGGTCCTAAGCACACCTATTTATTAGTTTCAACAAAGCAGAATGAACAAGTTACGCCAGACACAATAGCAAAGGGAAATCATAAACCTGATCTTATCAAAATTTTTAATTTTCATCCGACAGAACTAGATGGCACTATTGACCATTCTTTGTTTTCTATCAGTGGTTCATGGGATTTGCATTTCCAAATGGAGTTTCTATCCACTCCTCCAAAGTCTTATCCAGAAATTATTCTCCGATATACCGCATCGAATTTTGACGGGAAAGAACGAATGCAAGCCTCGGGGAGAGCCATTCAATGGATTGATGTATATTCCTATGATGCGAAACAAGATATGTATGTGAATGCGAATACAAAATTCCCGCATCTATATAAGGATTTGAAGGAACAACTAGAAGCCATATATACGTTGGTTATTCAATCACAAAGAGCGTCTAACCCTCTCATGTGCAAAGAGGATATTCAGATACTGGAATCAAAAATGAAAGAAGCTCGAAATATCTCTCAATCATCTGAGTAGAATATGTTTTTTGCATTATGGTTTGAGTCTCTGTGTTGACTCCTTCAACTCAAGAATTTTCTTTCGAAGAACTCCTTGGGTCTTTTCGATTTCATCTTGCAGCTCCGCAGGACTTTGTTCTCTTTCTTGGTGTTTTTCTTTTTCATTGGCAGCTGTGTTCTGGTGGTTATTAAACAATGGCCTTTGAGAACTATTCTGCGGGGAAGAATCTTGGTTCTTACCACGTATGGCATCATCGGGAGAAGATAGAACGGAGTAATCAATCATTTGACGGTTCCCATTTCGATCTGTAAAGGACAGAATAGAAATAAGGCACCCTATTTCAACATCAGAATCCATGATTAATACATGAGAAAAATGGGAAGGTATCTTGAGTACTACTCTTCTTCCATCTTTTGCTCCCAACACCAAATGATCTTGGTTCAACGCAATAAGATATCCAGTAAACGAGATGGGTCCATTGGGGCGTAAAGGTTTAATTTCTATGAAGAGGAGCTCGTACCTGTATTGTGTATAATTGTACATGATTTTGATAGCGACAGGGCTTCCAATTTGGATTGTTTCCAGCAAGGCAGTTTCTCCTCGTACATATATTGGATAAGGAAATCGTTCAATAAAAAAACTGGAATTCTCTAAAATTATTTGACGAACTCGTCCTTGAAGAATAAAGCCTTCCTTTGGGGTAGTCTGATAAGCTGATTGAAAATCCCGAAGAAACTGTATACATTGGTAAGGAGTTACATTGGTGTGGCGTGAAATCACCCCCCAATCAAGTCTGTTCTTTCTCATTTGGACAAGATTTTGTATAGGTATATTTGCTTCTTTCGATACTAAAAGCAAAAATGCAGCATCAAACGGAGGAATATTGTAGATGAACCGAGTTTCCAGAAATTCTACAGGATCAATACCATATTTCTCCTCCAACAAAGAAGAAATCAAGTGAGGGGCAATAGATTGATCATGTGGTGCTGCAATAGCTGTGTTTTTGAAGGCATCCAGACTGCGATTTAATTTGTAGCTATTATACACATCAACAAGAGAACCCTTTTCATTGCCAAAAACAGGGAAGAAGGAAGTAATAAAAATAAGAAGCGCAAGAGTAACAGGAACAGCAAAACGCCTAGTCATGGTTGCAATTCGATGAGATTTCTGATGGGATTCTACTTTCTCCATAATAGACAGAAACTTGGTATCTTCCACAATATGGGAAGGAGTTGTAGAATTCAAAAAGGTTTGGATTGTTTTTTTGTCTTGATCCATTAGTTTGCTTCCTTCGTTTCAATGATTTGCTTTAATTTTTTTGTTGCCCTATGAATTCTCACCTTAGCATTTGCAACAGATATGTTAACAACTCGAGCAATCTCTTCAATCGTTAACTCTTGAAAATAGCGCATTGATATAATCTCCCGATCCTTTGAATTGAGCTCTTTCATATACCTTTGGATTTGTTGTGCCTTTTCTCGGTTTTCTGTAGAGCGGGACGGTATGTTGTCTAGGGCAAAATCTTGGTTGGTATAAGCTCGTCGATTTTTTTTAATATAGGTTCTAGTCTCATTCAAAACAATTCTTGATAACCATGGATGAAATGACCTAGTCATGTCAAAAGAAGAAAAATTAGTAAAAACCTTGATAAAAACGTTCTCTACAATATCGTCTGCTTCATCTTCATTTCGTAGCATGAAAAAGGCAGATCGAAAAATATAATCCTTATAGTACTTAAATACTTCAGCTTGTGCCATTCTATCACCATCTTTAGCTTGTTGTAATAGTTCCCTGTCAATTTCTATCACGTTTAACCATCTTTCTGTATTTAGTACAATTTAAACGAAGTTTTGTTACACTACTTTTATTCTTTTTTTTTAAGGAAGCAAAATGAATCGACTCCTAGCAAACAGTATAGAAAAAATTGTATCAAAAGAAGGAAGAAAATTTTTACAATTAACCCGTGGTTTTGATCCTACTTTGTTGCAGTGTGACAAATCTTCAAAACCATCCCTATACATCCACATTCCATTTTGTAAAAAACTGTGTCCATACTGTTCTTTTAACCGGTATCTCTACAAAGAAGAAGTGGCCATACAATATTTTCAGTCTCTGCAAAAAGAATTGCAATATTATAAAGACCTAGGATTTGACTTTCAGGAAGTATATTTTGGGGGAGGAACACCTACCGTCAACTTGTCTTTGCTAAGCTCCTGTATTAAAGATATTCAGAACATGTTTTCCATAAAAGAGATCTCCATAGAAGCAAACCCCTGTGATTTATCTGCAGATACCGTAACAAAGCTTCAGCATATTGGTATTCAACGCTTATCCATTGGAGTGCAAAGCTTCAAAGATGAATTGCTACTAGCAATGGGAAGACGTTCTCATACTTCTCTAGAAGCATTACGTTCCATAGAAAGAGCACTTCATCATTTTCCCACTATCAATCTTGATTTCATTTTTAATTTTCCGAGTCAGTCATTGGAAGATTTTCAAAATGATATACAAATGGTCAAAAAGTGTGGGGTAAACCAGGCCACCTTTTATCCCTTAATGCCATCTCCCCATAAAAAAAGTGCCATGGAAAGACAATTTCAAGTCATCGATTCTAAACGCGAATCCTCTTTTTATCATCTTCTGCAAGAAGAAATGAAAAAAGATTTTCAACCATCCACATGCTGGTGTTTTTCAAAAGGAGATCAAAAAATTGACGAATATATTATCAATCACCCTGAATATATAGGCATTGGTGCTGGTTCAGTAGGATTCTTAAAAGATACATTTTTAGTCAATACATTTCACCCAACAAACTACATTAAGCAGGTACAAAAAAATCAAGTATCCATCGTCATGCAAAAAAAAGCTACAAAAAAAGAGGCAGCTCGTTATTTTATGCTTACACAACTTTTTGGGATGAAACTTGATCCCGTAGAGCTGCAAAAACGATATCAAAAAGCCGTTTCTACCGAGTTACTGCTACTACAAATGAGTGCCATCATTGGCAAGAATAAAACTCACTACTACACAACAGAAAAGGGTATGTATTATATGGGACTAATGATGAAGCATTTCTTTATTGGGCTAAATACCCTGCGAGAAATTTGCATTCAAAATAGGCTATAAGTGTCATTTTTTACATTGCCAAAATGATAGGAATTTGTAGAATGGAAGAATACTTTACCATAGGGGGTAATTTGATGAAAAAATTTGTTTCGATTGTAGTAATGTTTTTGATGGTAATCGGTCTTAGTTCTTTTATGACTGGCTGTAATGATAATACTTCTGACAACGGCGGTCAAGTTATCAAAGACGGTGGTAGCGGTGGAGGAATTATTTCTCCAGAAGAAGCTAGAGATGCTGGCGACTGGACACTTCCTATCGTAGCAAATCCTAATCCCGACCTAGATATCGTTGAAGAAGTTGCATTACAGGCTCTTATTGACAATCCTGATGTCAAATTAATTCTTGTTGACTTTTGGGCTACTTGGTGCGAACCATGCAAAGAAGAAATGCCTTATCTTGAAGAAATTTACCAAGAATACAAGGATCAAGGTTTGGAGTGTTTAGTGATCACAATTGATTCCACCAAGGCTCTTGAACCCCAAATCCTCAAAGATGTAGAATTTCTTAATGTCTCCTATCCAATTCCTTGGGATCTAGACTCAAAGGTAAAGAATTTTTATGGCATACAAGCTATTCCTGTAACCTACCTTATTGATAAAAATGGGAAAATCCGTTACGAACACACTGGTTTCACCCTTGCCCTAATGGATCACTTATGGGAAGCAGTTGAGGAATTAATTAACGAGTAATGAAAATTATTTCTGGGAACAGGCGCGGGAAAACACTTGTTTCTCCCGCGCATCTTCCTTTAAGACCTACATCAAACAAAGTCCGAGAAGCTCTTTTTAATATCTTACGACAAGAGATTCCGGACTGTTTTTTTTTGGATTTGTTTGCTGGAACAGGGGCAATTGGGATTAATGCAATCAGCGAAGGAGCAAAAAAGGTATGTTTTGTAGAAAAGAATCCTACATGTCTACGAAGCATCCAAAAAAATCTTTCCCAAGCAAACTTTACTGAGAATCAATTCCTCCTTTTTCGCGAAACAGCCGAATATCATCTTACACATCGCAAAATTGACTCATTTCATTTTATTTTTTTAGACCCCCCCTACGACTATTCTACCGATCAGTATTTGTTTCTTTTGCAAAAAATATCGAAAAAAATGAATCCCTATTGTACAATTATCCTTGAACATACAAAACGAAATGAAATACAAACTATGTCAAAAGCATTAGATTTGGATTGTGAGGAACGTCATTATGGAAGAACCAAACTCTCTATCATTCGAAGAGTGCAGCAATAAAAAAGCTGTATATCCAGGTAGTTTTGACCCACTAACCTTTGGACACGTTGATATTGTACAACGATCCCTACGATATTTTCAAAACCTGACCATCCTTGTCGCAGAAAACCGAAAAAAAACCCCTTTTCTTTCAATTGAAGAGAGAGTAAATCTCTTACAAAAGTATTTTCATGGAAATCCACGTATTCATGTTGAAGTTTGTAAGGGTCTATTGGTTGATTTCATGAAATGCAACGACATTCCTGTTTGCATACGTGGCTTACGAGTTCTTTCTGATTTTGAAAATGAATTTCAGATGGCCATCACCAACAAACAGATTTATCCCGCCTTTGAAGTACTCTTTTTTATGAGCAACATACAGCATGCAAACCTAAGTTCCTCTATGGTGAAAGAAATGATTCATTTTCAAGGAAATATCCGTGTATTTGTCCCCAATATTGTTGCTGATTACCTAGAAAAAAGGAGATAATATGAGCATTATTGACACATTAGACCAACTTGTTTCCATTCTAGAAAATGCAAAAAATGTTCCCCTAACGGGGACAGTCATTGTTAACAAGGAGATTTTAGAAGAAATTGTAACAACCATCCGAAAAAACTATCCTCACGAAATCAAAAAAGGGCAAACGATACTTTTAGAACGTTCCGAGATTTTAGAATCAGCTAGACAAGAAGCTGCCAGTATCATTGAAGATACAAAGAATCATCAAAGGGAACTACTAAACAAAGAAGAAGTTGTCCAACTCGCTCATAAAAAATCGCAGGAACTAAAAGAAAAAACCAAAAAAGAATGCATTAAGCTTCTCCAAGATTTACATAAAGCTTTTCGAAATCTGATTAAACAACAAGATGAAGAACAAGTTAGACGCCGAGAGTACATTCATGAGTCCTATCAGGCCATATTAAATCAGATGGAACAATTCAAAAAAGACCAAATCGATCAATTGTAGAATCATGAAATTATTATCAACAATTCTTGTTGTTTTCCAGCTTTTTTCTCCCCTCCATTTATCCTCTCTTACTGGCTCCTCTCAACCTCCTCTAGAAGCACAAAGATCGGCTTATTACAAGTATATTAGCTCACAAACTTCTGCCGATAATGCTCTTTCCACAATTCAAGCCCTATGTTCTAGGGATTTTGCAGGAAGACAATCAGGAACAACCGAGTGTGAGAATTCTGCAGAGTGGATTAGCCAATACATGAAGGATCTTTCTTTGCAACCTTGCCAAATGGATGAACCAGGGAGTTACTTTCAAGCCTTTTCTGTCCCATATGTTCAAATTGAGAACCCAACAACATGCATCTTTCATGGTACTCCAACCAAAGAATTTCTCTATCGAAACGAGTTTTATCCCTATCTCAAAAGTGACTCTGGCTCGCATGTTTCAGATGGTGTTTTTGCCGGTTTTGGCATCGCAACGACAGAGTATAACGACTATGGAGATATAGATGTTCAAGACAAGGTGGTAGTCGTTTTAAGCGGAAAGCCTTCATTTTTGTCTGCACTTCCCTATGATTATTCCAATATCCAACACAAAATTGGAACAGCCAAGAAAAAAGGGGCGAAAGCAATTCTCATTATCAATCAAAATGCTGAATCAACCGTTGTAAATTGGGAGAAAAAAGAAGTATATGATCCCGGTACTATACCCTCTATATTGAGTGGTTTTTTATCTCTTAATGCAGGAGAAACCATCCTAGAACCATATTCCTATTCAACAAAGACAATTGTTGACACGATTGAATCCAATAGAAAGCCGGTCTCATTTGTAATCCATGAATCCATTGAGATAAGCATTACTGTGAAAAAAGAAACGCGAACTACTTCCAATGTAATTGGCTTCATCCCTTCGCAAATCCCTACACTGGAATCCTTTCTCATCACTGCCCATTATGACCATCTCGGACAAGACTCTATCAACAAAGACTATTATTTCGGTGCCAATGACAATGCTTCTGGAGTATCAGTTATGGTAGAAATTGCCAAAACGTTACAAGAACAACTCTTTACAACCGACATGCACATTGTTTTTATTGCATTCAGCGGAGAAGAAGAAGGGTTAATCGGTTCCAAATGGTATGTAAACAATCCATTGTTTCCTCTTGAAAAAATTGCTGGCGTCATTAATCTGGATATGGTTGGCGTTGGTGATACAGCCTTAATAGCAGGAACTGACGATAGCTTTTATCCGGATTTATGTAATAGGATTCAGGAAGCATCTGATGAATTGGGCATTCCTATAGAGTTCATCGCTGGGGGTTTATGGAGTGGATCCGATCAATACTTTTTTCACAAAAACAATGTTCCCTGCGTTTTCTTTTGGAGAAGTGGAAAAAACGTATGGGACACCTATCACACTCCAAAGGATGTTCCTACCTTGATTGTGAAAGAAAACTTACAAGAAATCCTGCAAATATCCACATACACTGCCCTATCCATTATACACCCAGACAATGTATCTATTCCCTATCATCCCTTGGGCAAAGTTCCCTTGGAGTATCCTTTATATAGCATCAATCAAAAAGATTTTTCTTTACTTTCTCACTATTTTGGCTATCAATTTGAGTCATGAGAAACAAAAACGGATATATCATTCATTCGCTGGCGCATAAGAAAAAACAGCAGGGCATACTATTTGTTGTCATCACCCTTTGCTTTCTGATCATGGCAGGTTATTATTTTTACCAGCATCGTCATGACCTTACCGTTTCTACTGCAAAATTGTATTTTTATGACTCAGAAAAAGACGAGTTAGTCCCTGTAAATCGAAAAGTTTCACTATCGGGGCAAACAGAGAAAATTGTGAAAATCCTATTAGAAGAACTCTCAAAGCCTCCCAAGGACAGTAATTTACAATCCTTTATACCAGTGCATGGATCCGTGTCAAATGTTTCCTTAAAAGAAGGAATCTGTAGTCTTGTACTAGAAGAAGATATGATCTCTAAATCCATCTCTTCAGTTTCTCAAGAAGCAGCAGCGGTTTATTCTATCGTAAATACTGTAACCGAATTGGACTCTATTCAAAAAGTACAGTTGTCCATCCAAGGCAAAAAAGATCCCACATTTAAACAATATATTTCTCTCTCAGAACCATTAATTCGGTTGTCAAGTCAGTTGCCTAAAGGACAGTTTGTTCGAATGTACTACTACCATCTTCCCACGAACATGTTTCTGTTAACGAAAGTAGAAATCCCCGCTTCATCAGAAATCAACGATACAGTGGCAAGTATTGTAACCCAACTCATGATTCGTTATCAAGGTAATGAAGATATCACAAGTTTTTTCCCAGAAGAAGTATCTATAAACAGTATTTTAATCGAAGACGGAAGCCTTTTTTTAGATCTTTCACCCGAGTTTCAAAGATTCCGTTATGGAGCGAATGCTGAACTGGGTTTAGTGAATACTATCACATTGTCCCTCACAGAACTTCCTCAAATTCAAAACGTTCGCATTCAAATTGATGGAGAAAACATTGATACCATAGGAGGTCATACATCTTCTTTAGAACCCTATCAACGTTGGCATGGTTTCGACATAGAGAACGCATCCATTTTGTATTATGTGCTAAAAAAAGAACAAAACCACTATTTGCTACCAGTTTTTCGATCCAACAAACAAGATACAACTCTCTCACCTGAAGATCTCCTTCAAAACCTCTTAAAAGGCCCATCCTCAGATGAACGAGATATGGGAATAGTATCCGATATCCCCTCTGGAACAAAGCTTATTTCTGTTACTCCTGGCGAAGAGAATTCTCTCATGATTGACCTTGACATGGAGATGAGCGAATTTCTCAATGCTCAACAAGAAGAAAACTTTTTAGAACAGCTTATTCTAACACTATCAGAGAATACTGGTTTCCGATCATTTCACATTTATTTCCGTGGAGAAACGCTGGAATCACTTCCTTTTGGAACTGAAATCAACAATCCTTTGTCTAGGGAGTTATCATGAAGAAAACCAACCGAATTAGAAAACATTTCCTTCGATATATAGTCTATTTCATACCTTTTCTTTTTTGTGTTAGCTTTTTATCATGCACTTCCACTCATACTTATGTGCAGTTTACATTAGAACAAACCGATGAAGCGCTTCACTTTACAAAAACCGTCTCCTTACCATCTCGCGGAGACAACCCAGATCAAACAATTCATGCCGCCATTGTTGGAGGGGATGGTTCTCGTCAACTAGTGACATTCATTTCAGATAGTACCGGGGCTATTCTAGAATCGGTCGCTTACAATCCCCCAATGGACCAAAATCTAACGAGTGACATGCTTGTCTGGTTTCCAACTGAACACTCACTATACCTTGTTTTTGAGACAACTACTTTTGGCAATGACCCTGTTAACCAATTACACTTCTTACCCATTAATAGAAATCGAATACAAGATTCTTCCCCGCAAGATGTACTTACGTATTCAAGCAGTGGTCTTTCAATACAAAATATGTGTATCATTTCTAACCACATCATTATGGTTGGATCCTATAACATGGGCACCAGTGAATATGGAATCATTATAGATTTTGCTGAAACAGAACCTTCCCATATTGCCCTGCAACAAACTTCTTTGCTTCACATTCCAACCAACCAAAAAAACACGCAGTCACCCCATTCAATATGCAGTGTGATACCCAATGTTTCGTCGGATCATGATACAACATCGGTCCACTTTGCCACCCACAATAGTTTTGTGGGAACATTTCATGCAGTTGATGGTACAAAAAACTGCTATGCAGTTCCAGGTTTTTATCCAGGTTTTGAAAACAAAATGTTCTTTAATGGTGAAAACATTCTTTTAGAAAACCATCCTAAAAGTTCTTACGATGCTGACTTCATACAAGTTTACTTCAATGGAAAAACAGATCATATCCACTTGTTCAGTCAATATCCCGATCTCTCCTACGAATGGATTGCAAAGAAAAGACTCTACGATGGAAGTGCAGGAATGATTGTGTTGGGTTTTCAAAAAAACAGTGATTTGTTTCTTGTAGCGGAACTAGATTCCAGTTACTCTACTGCCCAAGGATGGTTTACGCAGAACCGTTACCGCATGAAAAGTTTTTCTAGTAGCTATCCAGAAAAAGTTTCTCTTCGTATAGAAGGACTGTATCCTTCTCCTGAATCATCTGTTGATGGAAATAACCCAGTTCACTCTTACCTTGAATATATTGAGAACCCTTGGAAGGTTTCTCAATGGAAACCAACACTAGAAAAAATGAAAAAGAACTTTATTCCAGATTCAGATAAAACCCATATATATTACGAAGACCAACAAAACAATATGTTGGATTTGAAAAAAATGCAACGGGAAGTACAGTTTATGAAACCTTTTCCTGTATCAGATATGACAGGTAAAATTCTACACCAATCTTCTGTTTCTATTTCTCTAGAGGATTTTGAGAAACTTACATTGTTGCCAAATGGAATCCCTAAATGATTGATTGTCTATGCACTTCTATACGGCAAGAACAAGCAAGCTAAATACAAAGATATCTTTGTAATTCAAATAGCGTTTCATCGATTGGTTTGATATTCGTAGCAACATCTTCCATGGGGATATGGACAACATGAGTGTTTTGCATTCCCACAACATAACCAAACTTCTTTTGGTCTACAAGCTCAACAGCATTAACTCCAAAATTAGTTGCTAAAAATCGATCTTGAAAGGTAGGATTTCCACCTCTTTGCAAATATCCTAAAACACTGATACTCGCATGAATACCTGAAATAAGGTACAAGGCATCCGCAAATTTCTCGGCCTTTGCTGACCCCTCTGCAAGAACAACAATGAAATGTTTCTTACCCAATTCAAAATTACCCTTAATTCTTTCAGAAATGTGATTAATATTAAACGTTCTTTCAGGAATGACAATACAGTCGGCTCCTACGGCAATACCACAATTCAGAGCAAGGATCCCTCTGTCTCTTCCCATTAATTCAACAACAAATACTCGTTGATGGCTCGTGGCAGTATCTCGAATTTTATCGATTGCTCCTACCGCATTATTCAACGCAGTATCAAATCCGATTGTACTGTGAGTCCCATATACATCATTGTCAATTGTTGATGCAATACCAACGACAGGAAAACCCCTTTGATGCAGAGCATAGGAGCCTTTTTGCGTTCCATTTCCACCAATAATGACAAGAACATCAATTTTATATTTTTCTAACGATGCAAGGGCTCTGTTAATTCCCTCTTCCGATTCAAATTCTGGAGCTCTAGCAGTTAGCAGTATGGTTCCTCCCAGTGAAAGAATACTGCCAACATCGCGGGAACACATTTTTTGAAACTCCCCGTCCATTAGGCCGGCATACCCTTTTTTCACACCCATCACTTCCATACCCTTGTAAATGGCTGTTCGGGTTACAGCTCGGATCGCCGCATTCATTCCAGGAGCATCACCACCAGAGGTTAAAACAGCAATTCTCATACATCACCTCCATCATAAAGAGCCATGATTGACTGATAGAATTGAGGAGTATACGAAATAAAATGAGCATACTCTTCTCTGGCTGTAGTATACTCTTGTTCAATAAGAGAGCAAATGGGGGAAACAAAAGTGTCTCCTTTTTGGTCACATAGATGAAGATAATCCTCGACGGGCATTCCAGTATAAACGGTACCAAAAGCAGCAATTCTAAGAGCTTCGCAAAGCTGAGAAACAAATAGCTGATTGGTTTGTTCTGTAAACTGATCCATTTTCAATCCATAATATTGAATCGCTTGCTGAAATAGAAAAACAGGGACTGTTTCTGACAAAAGATCACTGAATGAATCCTTCGTACCAAACTGTAAATATCCATTGTGTACATCAGTAAGAGATGCAAGAATAAACAAGTCTTTTTCGTGGGAATCGGGATCCAAAGTAACCAATGTATTCATCTCATACAATCGTGTTGGGCAAAGCAAGACATGAACTTTGCGAAAACTGTAACCAAAAAAAACTTCTGCAGTAGTAATTTCTTCTTGAATATGGTCGGTGAGTCGAAAAGAAGAAACAATTTGTGAGTAAGGATGTTTCATTGTGGTCATAAATTGATCAAAGTTGGACTCTTGTGAAAAATCTTGCATAGTCTCTAAAAAGTTCTCAATTTTTTCTCTATCTGCTTCCATGACATAAAGGTCTGTATCAACATCTTCCCAGGTTTTGTCTTGCAAAAGAATCGGGTACACAAGGTCAATAAGGTCTTCCTTTTTCAGTTCGTTGTATTGTTTGACAACCAAATGGTCTTTCCATGGTGCAAAAAACTCTTTGGCCTTGTACAGAAAAACGCTAGTTAACAACTGGCAATTGGAATATTGCTCAATAGAAGATAAGAATGCAACGGTGTGAAACAGTTCTACATCAAGATGAGAATAAACATCTATTGTACAGCCTTTTTGATCTTCCGTCGCAAAAGCAGTTCCAAACCCAGACATAGCTATACTAAGTACAGCAAAAAACGTAATGATTGTTTTTCTCAATGTAACACCCCATACAATTGATCTACTAGTAATAGTAACAAAATTTACCAGAAAAAATGTTACAATACATCGTAAGAAATGCAAAACGATAAACAATCCAACAAAAAAAACCCAAAATGGGATCTTCTGCTAGATCAAGTTCATTCTTTCCCGGATTCCCCAGGCATATATATTATGCGCAACCAAAATGAAGAAGTGTTATATGTAGGGAAAGCAACATCTTTGAAAAAAAGAGTAAGTTCTTACTTTTACCATCAAAAAAGAAATCATCGGATACGAGATTTAATGCAACATGTATCTACCATTGAATACATTGCCACAAAGTCAGCCTATGAGGCCCTGGTTTTAGAGTGTAATTTTATCAAACGTCTTTTGCCTGAATACAATCGAGCGTTGAAAGATGCAAAAGGGTACCAATACTTAATGTTCACGAATCACCGATTCCCGTCATTTTTAAAAGCAATGAGAATTCGAAAGGATGACGGAATCTATTTCGGGCCCTTTACGAGCGCAAAAAAAGCATCCTATTTGCACCGGTTGATTTTAAAAACGTTCCATCTCCGAAACTGCAAGAAAACAATAAGAAAAAATGATCAGAACCCTTGTCTTCGTTATTACATGAACCAGTGTCCTGGCTGCTGCAAAGGAGATGTTGCTGAAGGTGAGTATAAAAAACAAGTACAATTGGCTATTCAATTTCTAAAAAACAACGTCCACACAATTCAATCCCAATTAAAGGAAAACATGGTACTAGCAGCCAAAGAACAAAAATATGAGTATGCTGCTCTATTGCGAGATCAGATTCAGTCTATTGATGCTATTCAGGAAAAACAAAGGGTAATCACCAATCCAGATTTTAATGGTGATCTGTTGGCAATATTTTCCCTACATGATAAAGCTGTTATTGATGTAATGAAAGTAAGAGAAGGAAAGGTAATATATGAAGATCACTTCTATTACCACCAGACATTCGACGAAGATGAGGAAGGTATTTTACAGAGTTTTTTACTACAATACTACTTGGATTTGAGTTACTTTTCCCCTCCGAAAGAAATTCTTGTCAATGTAGAATGCCCCACCTTTAGGGAAATAAAAAAACAAATTCAATCAAAGTTTCCAGGTTCTTCGTTAGAAATAAAGAATCCAAAAAGAGGGGCAAAAAAACAACTCATTGATTTTTGTTTAGAGAATGCAAAAAATCATTTTCAAACAAAGTTTCCTCACTATTTTGAGCAATTAAATCCATTGCTTCTTACTGTACAGAAAACTTTCCAATTGCCCTCCATTCCTTATCGAATAGAAGGATATGACATTTCCCATATGCAAGGAACAAATACAATTGGTTCAATGGTAGTGTTTATCAATGGAAAACCCGCCAAAAAATATTACCGGTACTTCAAAGTAAGACTCTCTGCTTTGCCAGACGATACTGGTTCTCTCCGAGAAGTAATCCAAAGAAGAATTCAACACGATGATGAAGATTTTGGTACTTTGCCAGACCTGTTTTTGATTGATGGAGGAATAGGTCAATTACATGCTGTCTCAAATGTCTTGCAGGAAAATGCTATTCAACTCCCCGTTCTATCGCTAGCAAAAAAAGAAGAGCTAGTATTCAGTGAAAATAGCTCTCACCCTATTCGATTGGATAAAGAAAGATCGGAAGTGCTTCGGTTGTTGCAACAAATACGGGATGAATCTCATCGGTTCGCAAAAAAACAATACCAGTCACAGCACATTAAAAGTACCCTGCTTGAATAACTACAGAATAATCTCAATAGGAAGAATGCCTTGAAACATCCCTTTCAAAATGTGGTCGCCCATTGCTTCCATTTCTTTATGTATAGAACGATCTACAAGAATGGGTTTAAAATGACTTGCTACTAACTCATAAATTTTCTTTGCAGTTGTGCCCATTTTCTTTCGATCTCGAAACTCTAAACACTGAAAAGCTGTTAATAGCTCAATGCCAATTATTCGAGATGTATTCCACACAATTGTATGTAACTTGCTGCATGCAGTAGGGGCCATACTGACAAAATCTTCCTGATTAGCCGAGACAGGAATAGAAGTAGAAGTGGCTGGGTAGGTTAATGTTTTGTTTTGCGAAACAAGAGCAGCATCCGTGTACTGAACAATCATTAAGCCAGAGTTCAATCCAGGCTCCTTTACACCAAAAGCAGGAATTCCGCAACTTAAGTTTGGATCTAGCATTTGATTCACTCTATATTGAGATATCTCCCCCATAGTCTGCAAAGCAATGGATAAGTAATCAGCTGCTATAGCAATGGGTTGAGCATGAAAATTGCCCCCTGAAATCACTTCATCTTCTTCTACAAAGAGTAAAGGGTTATCGGTGGCGGAGTTCATTTCTGCATGATTCACTTGCAAACAATAACGAATTGTATCAAGAACAGGTCCAATCACCTGAGGCATACAACGGAAAGAGTAAGGATCTTGCACGCGTGAGGAAGAATCTAAAAGCTCTGAGTCAACAATAGAGGTTTCTAATATTTTCCCAGCAAGTTGCTGCCCCTGATGGGGCTTTTGTTGATGTATCAGTGAAGAAAAAGCTGCTTTGCATCCACAAAAAGCTTCTAGAGATAACACCATGGAACAGAATGCGCTATCCACTACATGCAAAATATCAATAAGGGTAAGGGATAGCATGGCAGTACTCATAGAAGTGCCATTTATTAAAGCCAATCCTTCTTTGGGCTCTAATAGTATTGGCTTTAATCCATGATCTCGTAGTACAAAACGAGAAGGGATTTTTTCATCGTTCTGGAAGCATTCTCCTTCTCCCATCAAAACTAAAGCTAAATGTGCCAATGGAGCCAAGTCACCACTAGCCCCTAGAGATCCCTTGGAAGGAATAAAGGGGTAAATTTCATGATTCAGTAAATCAATGAGCCCATCAATCAATTCTTTCCGAATACCTGAATGCCCAATCAGAAGGGAATTGATACGGATTAGAATAGTGGCTCGCACAAGTTCTTCTGGTAATGGTTTCCCTACACCCACAGCATGACTTCGGATAAGATTTACCTGCAGATGACTCAATTGAGATTCATTTATGGATGTAGAAGAAAGCTTTCCAAATCCTGTATTAATACCATATACAACATCGTTACTTTCAAGAATTCTGCCAACAAAGTCTCGGGATTTTTGTATTTTATCAATTGCGACTGGATGAATCCCTACTTTTTCTCTATTACAAGCAACTGCAATAATTGTATCTAAAGATAAGGAATGACCATCTAGCAAGACGCTCATGGTTCTCTTCTCCGCAGTTGAGGAAAGAAGAGTACATCACGAATAGACTCACTACCCGTTAATATCATTACAATTCGATCAATACCGAACCCTAACCCTCCGGTCGGTGGCAATCCAAATTTCAAAGCTTCGATGTAGGAGCGATCAAAAGAATGTGCCTCCTCGTCTCCTTGTTGTTTTGCTTCACTTTGTGATAAAAATCGTTCTTGTTGATCCACCGGATCATTCAATTCTGTAAATGCATTCCCAACCTCTAGAGACCCCATGATCAGCTGAAAACGTTCTACCCAGTCTGATCCTGGGGACGTTTTTTTGGCTAAAGGAGACAATGGTAGAGGATACTCATATAGAAAGGTTGGGTTGGAAAGTTGAGGTTCCACTTTCTTTTTTAAAACTTCATCGACAATGGTGGCCCAGCTAAGGTTCTTATCAACATGAATCTTTTCTTTCTTTAGATACTCTTTTGCATACTTCTCATCTTGCAATTTGACTATATCAACCTGAGCAAATTCTTCAAATGCTTCAGCTAATTTCATTTTGCGAAATGGAACCGAAAGATCAATGGTTTTTCCTCTATATTCAATAATATCCTTTTCAAGGACAGAATCTCGAATTCCTCGTATGAGCTTCTCTGAAATGTCCATCATGGTTTCATAGTTGCCATAAGCTTCATACAATTCCATTAAGGTAAACTCTGGGTTATGGTTAACAGAAATGCCTTCGTTTCGATATGCTTTGCCTATTTCGAAGACTTTATCAAGTCCGCCGATAATAAGCCTTTTCAGGTAAAGCTCTGGTGCAATTCGAAGAAAAAAGTCTTGATCAAGTGCGTTGTGGTGAGTAGTAAAGGGTTTGGCTAATGCGCCTCCATACATATCTTGTAGCGTTGGAGTTTCTACTTCCATATAACCTTCGTGGTGTAAGGTTTCTCGAATAGATCGAAGAATGGATGAACGCATGTGAAAGGTTTTTCGTACATCTTCATTCATGATAAGGTCCAAGTATCGCTGTCTGTAACGGACTTCTACATTTTCTATACCATGAAATTTCTCAGGTAAAGGAGACAAAGATTTCGAGAGTAGTGTACATGAAGTAACACTTACGGTAATCTCTCCTGTGTGAGTTTTAAAAACATCCCCTGTAACTCCAATGATATCACCGACGTTAACACGTTTTTTTACCAAACGGAATGTATCTTCATCAAGGTTGTCTTTTCGGAAATAAATCTGTATTTTGATTCCACCTGACAATAGATGAGCAAAACCAGCTTTACCATGAAGTCTTTTGGTTATTACTCTACCAGCAATTGTCACTGGCGTATTTTCCAACAAAGAAAAATTTGTAAGGATCTCTTTGGCTTGATGAGTAGGCGTAAATTTTAATGGATATGGATTGATTCCTTCATTTCGTAACTCATCAAGAAGCTGTAAAGCTTCTGCATCAAATAAATTATGTTCTGACATCAAGACTCCTTTTTTCGAATCTCCACCAAACGATACCGGACAGCTCCGGTAGGCAACACAACTCGTATAACATTGCCCACTTGGTGCCCTATTAAAGCACTGCCCAATGGAGATACATTTGATATTGCATTTGTAAATGGATCAGCTTCAAGCACAGATACAATTGTATAGGTTTGACGCTCTTTAAATTCTATGCTTTCAATAACAACACTATGACCCATTCGAACGGTCTCACTATTATCATCACTAAAGTCTTCATCAACGATGACAGATTTTCGCAACATATTTTCTAATTCCGAAATCCGTATTTCTACCACTGCCTGTTCTCTTTTTGCATCTTCATATTCGGAGTTTTCACTTATATCACCTAGTGCTCTGGCTTGTCGTATTCGTTCGGAAATTTCAGCTCGTTTCACAGTTTTTAATTCTTTCAGTTCACTTTTTAAAATTTCCAATCCGCGTTTGGTGAGTTTAAAGGTATCGCTATCTTTGTCTTTGATGCCCGAAGAAATATCAATATAAGAGGATTTTTCATTCTTTTCATGAGTTTTCGATGCGGAAGCTTTCGTCTTCTCTTTTGACGCAGTGCTCTTTTTTGATTTCGCTACAGCAGGCTTTGATTTAGTAGTAGGGGTAGTCGCCTTTTTGGTAGTACCTTTTTGGGTATCGGTTTCCTTCTTTTTTGCTTTGGTTGAAGACGCTCGTTTCTTTGTTTCAGATTGCTTCTTTGTTTCTTCTTGTGCAGGAGAAGCTTCTTGGTTTGATACTATTTCTTCTTTTTCTTTTGCTACATCGGGGCTTTTTGTTGCAGTCTTTGATGTAGTCTTTTTTTTCGAAAGAGTATTTGTTTTCTTTTCAGAGGCTTTTTTTACAGTTGCTTTTTTGTTTTTTTCAGTCATTGTATGTCTCCTTCATCAGATAACTTAATTACACGCGGTTGTATAGGATATTGTCGAAACAATTGCTTACACTCTTCTATGCTAATTTGATCGGGTGATCTCCCGAAATGAGCACAAATACAGGCTTCTAAAACATTGGTACCAAAAGAACGACCTTGGAACTCGGGGGTTACAGAAATAACATACTGCACGCCTCGATCTTTTAAAACACCAATTTCTTCCTCAGTCAGTGTATTAGTAATGATAGTTTTCCCTTTCATTGAGGCAGGAAGATGTTTATAGATAAAATGAAAATCACCGGCTATGATATCTGCCCGATCGTATGCTTTTTGGTATTTAGGTTCGATTGTATCCTGATCTTTAACGGGATACAACCAATGAAAAGGGACTTTTACTAATATTGGCCAAGCGATATAGGCAACAAGATTCATGAGTGCTTCACTATCCATTGCGTCTTGTCCAATACCCAAGCCAAATGCAATATCCCCCCAACGAACCTTGAAACCTTCCTTTTGGAAAGCTTTGTATAGGAAATAGCGGGAGGTAGCAGAGGGAATCATGACGGTTTGAGTTTCCGGATGAATGATTCCTTGTTCAACAAGGGAATGTACACTCATTGCTTCCAAAGTGCTTTTGACTTTGGAACCATCGGCAACTGGAGTATATTTTACATGGCGGATAACTTGAGAAGCGTCTCTAAATCGATACACTTTATTGGCATAATGAACCCATAAATCGAATCCACCCATACCAAAAGCATCGACTTGTCCATCATACAACTCATACAATTCTTTTAGCTTCTTTTTATCGCCATCAGTGCCAATTCTTTGTATTTGAAAATGGTCTCCAAACAAAGAAACTTCTGCGACATGGTCTCTTTTAGAAGAACCCATGCTCAAACTTAATACTTTCTTCATGGTGTACCTATAAAGTTTTATAAAATTTTTCGTAGTAATTATACATGAAAAAAAGTACTTTGATAATTTCTGAGAATACGGAAAAGCGTTTCGCTATCTTTTGCTTTATTGACCTGATCTCTGATATTACCGGATTTGGGAAGCCCTCGTAAATAATCATGGATCGGTCTTCTCATTTCTCGTATTGCTTGATTTTCTCCTTTTAACTCAATTTCCAATCGAATATGTTCATAAAGTGTGTCAAAAATTCTTTTAGCTGAGGGTTTGCGAAGATCCACAACCATCGGATCTTCTCCCTGATAAATATCCAAAACATCTTGAAAAAACCAAGGTCTTCCAACACAAGCTCTTCCAATCATAACAGCATCAGCATTTGTGTAAGAGAGTATTTCCAAAACGTCACTTGGTTTTTTAACTCCTCCATTTGCGCATACAGGTATCGATACTTGCTCTTTGGTTTTTGCTATTTCATCCCAATCTCGACTTCCTTTGGAATTTTGCTTTACGCTTGCTCCATGAATTGTTATGGCGCAGATGCCTTCTTGTTCTGCCATTTTCCCTACTATAGAAGCGAGTGGTACATTGGGCCGATACCCTACTCTTGTTTTCACCGTAACGGGTATCGAAACAGCGTTCACGATAGCCCGAAACAAAGAAGGAATTTGTGACAAATCAGATAATAGTTCTCCTCCGCTACCGCTTCGAGCAATTTTGGGAGCAGGGCAACCCATGTTAATATCAATAATATCGTATCCAAGATCTTGCCCCATTTTGGCAGCTGTTGCCATTTTTTCTGGATAAGCCCCAAAAATTTGAAGAGCTACCGGGTGTTCTTCTGGATAAAACTGCAGCATATTCATGGTTTTCTGATTGTGGAAACACATCCCTAAACTAGTGATCAATTCCGTTACAACAAGCCCTGCACCAAAGCGTCGGCATATCTTACGAAAGGGGGCATCGGTGTATCCAGCCATAGGAGCCAGGACAAGGTTATTCTGAAAGGAAAGAGTCTGAATCTTCCAGGTTTTTTTCATAAATGGATAGAAGTCCTTTCAAGTTTAAAATCGGATCCACAATATCAATTTCAGGAACACCTTGGGCAATTTCTTTGCAAAGACCCCCACAACCGATTACGTATGCTGGGGATTCTAAAAGTTCTTCTTGTATTCCATGGATCATGGTTCTTACCAATCCCTGAAATCCATAAAAAATTCCTGACTGAATAGCGTCTTTTGTATTGCGTCCTAAATAGTTCTTTGGTTTCTTGATTTCAATTCTAGGCAGTTTAGCGGTATTCATAAAAAGAGATTCTGCAGAACGAATCATTCCAGGAGAAATGGCAACTCCAAGTAATTCTTTTCTGGATGAAATTGCAGAAAATACAGTAGCAGTACCAAAACTAATTACGATAGCAGGCAATCGTCCTAAAAAAACTGCTCCTGCAGCTCCCGCTATGATGTCTGCTCCAACTTCTTTTGGATTTTCTGCCATAATGATGATTCCAGTTTTAATTCCTGGTTGTACAAATAGTGGTTGTATATGAAAAAATCGCTTGGCAAGGGATTCAAATATTGGGTTGAGAGGAGGTACTACTGAGCAAACCACGATATGGTTGATAGAAGCTAAAGAAATATCGGATCGCTGACAGAACATTTCCAACAAAAGAATATATTCATCTGAGGTTTTTCCTCGATCCGTAGCAATTTTAAAAAAATGTGTGATGGTTCGTATGTTAGCAAAGCCAAATTTAATATTTGTATTCCCAACGTCTATTGTAAGAATCATGACAGACCCATTGTGAAAGCAAAAAACCTCTTTTGACTCATTGCGGTATTTCTTTCTTTTTTTGGATACCAAACGAGGGGGTTGTGAAGACATATTGTAAGGGATACAAGGCAACTACTACCGCTGCACAAATAACAGCAGCAGCTACGGCTTCAATAGACGCCTGAACAATACTAGCATAGACAACTGCTAAATTAGCCGCCAATGTTTCACCGAATAAACGAAAGGCGGTAGCCAATCCAAGAGTAAGCACTGTGTTTGTAATAGATCCAGCAATACCGGCTATAGAAGCGGGAAGAACGAGGATCTCAGCAATCTTCTTTCGTGGTTTTTTTGCACGTATGTGGATAAGTCCTATAAAAACATAGTAAGCAACAACACCAATAAACATTTTTGCAGGAACAACGATGTAAAAAGGAAATCCTAAAGCAGAGGTAAAGACTCCAAAAATTACACCACAAATCAGGGCAATATCAGGCCCAAAAAGAATGCCCGCTAAGATGACCGGGATATGGAACAAGGTTGCTGCAATAACAGGTGTTCCTATGGGAATAAACCCCCATCCTGTAAAACCAAGAAATAGTGTAATTGCAATCAACATTGCTGCTAAAGTAATTCGTCTCGTTCCGCTAAGTCTTCTTTTTTGATGCATATGTACTCCAATCCTCTCTGGTATTGGGTTCAACCGGAAAAATAATGTAAGATGTGCAGACTTTTTTCAAAGTTCCACCTTGCAAAACATTTTAAATTCAGTATCATATTTTTGCAACGGTTTTGAGTTTTCTTTGTTTTCGCATGGAATCTTATAAACCGAAATTTTGTAGAAAGGCAAGTAACATATGGAAAGTATTTCGACCATCCGATCGATTGTAACAGCACTCGTTTTTATCTCTTCTGCTGGTATTATATTGGGATACTTGCTGCAAGCACCAAAAGCTTCCGGCCTAGGCGCTATTTCTGGTAATGCTACTGTTTATAAATCACGACGACCTCTTGATTTATTTCTTGATAAAGTTATTTTATGGTCCGGCATTTTGTTTGGTATTTCTACACTCGTTCTTGCAGTATTAAGAACCGGTTAATAACAAAAAAGTTTTTTGTTCCTTGAAAACTGTATATTAGGCATACGCCGAGGTGGCGAAATTGGTAGACGCGCACGCTTGAGGGGCGTGTGGAGAGATCCTTGTGGGTTCGAGTCCCACTCTCGGCAGAATAAGGGCGGATAGTTCAGTGGTAGAACGCCTCGCTTACACCGAGGAAGTCGTAGGTTCAAATCCTGCTTCGCCCACCATACACACGGGGTCGTGGTGTAGCGGTTTAACACGCCAGCCTGTCACGCTGGAGACCGGGAGTTCGAATCTCCTCGATCCCGCTTTTCCCTTACTACACGTTCCACTTTTCTATAAAAACGAGAAATTGGATACATATCCGTTTCTGTTTCTTTTACCCACATCCATTTCTCTTCTCCACTATTTTCATTTTTTATCCCATCCTTTACACATTGTTTTTCTATAGATTCAAATCGATCCTTTTTTATGTCATCCAAATGGTTAATTTTTACACTATATATTTTGCTTTTCCATATTTGATGCGAATACTCGTGCTCAACAATCCCCCTATAAGTAGCTTTGTAAGAAGTTGGTATTTGTCTTTGAGATAAGAAATCGTTCAGTTCTTTTAAAAAACTTGTCTTGGAATAGACAGAAAACAATGGGTATCCATATAAGTTAGCCAGCATGCCCGTTTCTTCCCTTTTTACTAGCAATACCTTTCCAGAATACTCCACAACTGCTACACTCATCTGAATAACCACGCTTTTTGTTTTCTTTTTTTTCACAGGTAGAGTCAGTTGATTCTGAGCTTTATACCCAGCGCAAAACTCTCTCAAGGGACATTCTGGACAAATTGGTTGCGCAGGTACACAGACTAGAGATCCAAATTCCATTAACGCTTCGGTAAAGTTTCTTGCTTGTCCATGAGGATACACTCCTTGAATCATTTCTTTCACTTTTTTTCGATAAGAAGACTCCGTGATATCTGAAAAATCATTGTTCAATCTACTAATGAAACGCAATACATTTCCATCTATCGCTGGATAGGGCTTATTGAAGGCTAAGCTCATAATCGCGCCAGCTGTATAGTCTCCGACTCCTGGCAAGCTTACTATGTCTTGATAAGCAACCGGAAAAACCCCATGATATTTTTCTACGATCAATCGTGCAGAGTGAACCATATTTTTGGCTCGAGAATAATAACCCAATCCTTCCCACAACTTGTAGACATCTTCTAAAGAAGAGTCTCCCAGTGACTCTATTGACGGGAATCGTTCCATAAATCTTTGATAATAAGGAATGACTGCATTAACCCGTGTTTGCTGAAGCATGATTTCGGAAACCCAAACCTTGTAGGGGGTTCGTTCTATTCTCCAAGGCAAGGTACGCTTATTTTTTGTAAACCATTCCAACAAAACTTGTACCCAGTAATCTTGATTCAATTTTTTCATTTTTTTAGCTCCTGTAGAATACTGGAAAAGTATACATTTCCATCTTCTTTTTTAAAAAAAAGTTTTTTTTCTTTTCTATTTTAAGTATCCTATTACAGGTCTTCTTTCTAGAAAGGATAAACAACTATGTGTGGAGTTATTGGTATCATTTCAAGCAACAAAAACGTTGCATACGATCTTTACAATGGGCTATTGGACCTACAGCATCGAGGGCAAGATACAGCTGGTCTGTTTATCGACAATCATACGCAAGTTCATCTAGTGAAAAACAGTGGCACTGTTGCAGAAGTCTTTCATCAAGAAGTACTTGCTTCGTTAGAAGGGAAATGCGGAGTAGCCCAAGTTCGTTACCCTACAACCAAAGGAATACATGACCCTCAACCCTTCTACGATAGCACCGGTGGAATTGGTTTAGCCCACAATGGCCATATTGTCAATGAATCCGATATCCGAGAAGCTCTTGAAGAAAAACGTATATATACTGATTCAGATTGCGACGCAGAAACAATCTTAAATCTTTTTTCATACTATTTTAACCGCTCCAAACAAAGTTCTGCAAAAGAGAAATGTTTTGAATCTGTTTCCAAAGTGATGTCAGTTTTATTGGGATCTTACTCTGTAATTGCTGTTATTCGGGGTGAAGGACTGTTCGTTTTTCGGGATCCTCACGGCATCCGTCCTCTTGTATATGGTAAAAGCAAAGATTGCTGGGCATTTGCATCTGAAAGCGTTGCGATCGAGAGCATCGTAGATGATGTCTACAATGTCAAATGTGGCGAAGCCTTTTTTATTGATACACAGCTCCAAATGGAATCTCGAATCCTCGATTCACAAACTCCTCAGCATTGTATGTTTGAGTGGATCTATTTCTCTCGTGCAACCTCCATAATTGAAGGCGTTGGAGTCAACAGAGCACGTGGTAATTTGGGAAAACGGTTGGCTGAGATTTACAAAGAAAGCCCCCTTTACCAGACTCTACAAGGATCCAGTGACAAGATCATTGTTGCACCTATCCCGGAAACATCTAGACCTGCAGCAGTGGTATTCGCAGAAAGAATTGGTGCGGAATACAAAGATGTATTAGAAAAAAATCGTTTTATTGGTCGCATCTTCATTAAGCCCAATGAAACCATACGTCAACATGAAGTAGCTGCAAATGTTCGAGCAATTGAAGATGTGGTAAAGGGAAAAATTGTTTTCCTCGTAGACGATTCTATTGTTCGAGGAACTACATCCAAAGGAATTATTCAAAAAATTAGAAACCGTGGAGCAAAAGAGGTACACTTTTTTTCAACATGCCCTCCCCTTATAAACCCTTGTCATTATGGAGTTAATTTTCCTACCAAAGAAGAATTAATCACATTTACCAACGATAGCCCCGAGGCAATTGCTAAACAAATCAATGCAGATTCTGTTACCTATATGACCGTTGAAAAACTGCCCGTTTGCCTTCGGTTGCCTTTGGAAGAATTATGTACAGCTTGTTTAGGCGGGGAAAACCCGACACTTCTTAGGAAGAAAATTAAGTTATAAAAGATTCTGCTACATTTCCGGGAGATCTATTTCACACTCTTCTTCGTCGTCTCCTTCGTCATCTTCCATGGTTTCTGGCATATCTTGATAGACAATGCAGTATCCATCGTTTACCTTCACTAGACTAAATTGATTCTCTTCATTTTCAATCAAATCCTTCATATAACGGACATAATCAATATAATCGACCCAGTCACCACATTGTTCGTACACGATCGAATCCAAAGCATCCATATAATTTGCCAGTGTAACGGCTACAGGATCCTCATAGACAGACTCAAACTCATCCAACACTAAATCCAATTCATCAGAAGACACTTCTACCTGAAATTCTTGTAATGCTGTCTTGATTTCTTCTTCTGTGGAACATCGTTGTATTGCCATATAAATCCTCCTTGTTCGTTTTCTATAGTTTCAGATAAAAAAAGGTTTTTGTAAAGTTTCTACATGTCGAACTGTGTTTTTTTTCACGGCGTGGTATGATAAAAATAGCATTTTTTTTGAAAAGAGGCATCATGATAACAAACATACTCCCAACATATACGATTCACCCCCATATTGATGTTAAAATTCCCATGAGAGACAATGTTTTGCTTTCTGCAGATATTTTTCTTCCTTCTTCAGAGGGTTCCTTCCCAATCATTCTCACACGTACCCCCTATGGAAATAACGACCCTCAAAGATTACAAATGAAAAAATGGTTTGTTGAAAGAGGTTTTGGGTATGTTTTCCAAGATTGCAGAGGAAGGTATGACAGCGAAGGAGAGTGGGAACCTTTTCGAAACGAGAGAGAGGATGGCTGGGATACACTGGATTGGATTGCAAGGCAACCATTTTGCAATGGCAATATTGGAATGACAGGAGGAAGCTATGAAGGATATACATCCTGGATCCAAGCACCCAATTCACATTCTGCATTAAAAGCTATTGCACCACTTGTCCCTTTGCCTGATCCCATTATCAATGTCCCCTATCAAAATGGGGCTTTTTTTTGGAACATGATTGTTTGGGGACTCTTTGTTCATGGAAAAACAAATCAAAATATATCCTTTATTGATTGGCCATCATTATACAACTTTCGTCCCTTAAAAGATATGGCAAAAAAGGTCGGGATGAGTAATAACAAAACCTGGAAGCATTGGATGGAACACTTCCAAAAGGATGCATGGTGGAAAGAGGTTTGCTACATGCACCAATGGAATGAGGTTGACATCCCTATTCTTCATGTCTGTGGCTGGTATGATGATGATGGAATTTCTACCTATAAGAATTTTCCTGGTATGAGAAAAAATGCTAAATCAGACCGAACAAAAAGAGAACAAGAACTCATTATTGGACCCTGGCCTCATAAGTTGAATAAAAGCACAAAATGCGGAGATATGGATTTTGGCCCCAATGCTCTTATTGATTTGGAAACAGAATTGTTCCTCTTCTTCTCTCATCATCTAGCTGGCGAAATACACTCAAGGAAAGAATTTTCGCGATTGCCATACAACCATTCACATGATCGTTGCCGTATCTTTATCATGGGGGAAAACCAATGGCATAGCTTTTCTGATTGGCCCCTAAAAGAAGCTGTTACAACAAAATACTTTCTTCATAGTCAAGGAAACGCAAACAGTGTATATGGGGATGGAGTTTTATCAACCTTCCCGCCAACAACACCAGAACCTGCTGATCAGTACGACTACAACCCGCAAGATCCTGTTCCGTATGTCACCGATCCCGTTCGTTTACAGCTAGGAGAAGCGTGCGATCAACAATCAATAGAAAGAAGACCTGATGTTTTAGTCTATTCAACACCTCCATTGGAAAAGGACTGTGTTGTATGTGGAAGAGTATTCTTACATATAGTATGTAGTTCCTCTTCTCCCGGTACAGATTTTACTGCCAAATTGGTGGATGTGTACCCAAATGGAAAAGCAATACAGCTTTGTGACGGAATTCAACGGGCAGAATATCGCGATTCATTAGAGAAGCCCGACTGGTTAGAAAAGAACCAAATCATTCACCTTACTGTTGATTTATGGGCCACTGGCATCCGGTTTTTCAAAGGACACCAGATCCGATTGGAAATAAGTTCCTCTGCCTGCCCTAAGTTTTATCCTCATTCCAATACAAAAGAGAATCCTGCGGAAGCAATTCATACTGAAATTGCACATCAAACAATATACCACGAACCAGGCAGTGAGTCATATCTCCTTCTAGACATTCTCCCAGAAAAAAGCGGCGAAACACAACAATGAAATTAACAGACGACGAGAAAAAAATGCTTCAAGGTGAATACGGTCCAATTCGTGCACAAGCATTAGACCGTCTGGTACAATTTGGAGACGCTTTTGGAGCAGAAAAGCTAGTCCCTATATCCTACTGCCATTATCCTGCAGAAATGGCAATATATGATGGCTTTTGCGAAGATGTAGAAGAATTTGCCAATCAAACTATTCAGGTCGTGGTTCCTACAACAAGCTCTACTTTGTGTTGTGATATGGAAAACCCTACCCTTACCAATTGTCCAAAGCAGCTTTTCGAAACACAACGTAAAACAAAACTAGCGTTCCAAAAAATGGGTATCCTAGAAACGTATACCTGTACACCACAGCAAATTGGTTTCGTTCCTCCAATGGGAAGCTACATAAGCTCAGTAGAGAGTAGTGCTATTATTTATTTTAACAGTCTTCTTGGAGCCAAAACAAATAGAGGGGGTTTGTTTACAAGGTATTCCTCCATAACTGGTAAATACCCTGCCATGGGATATCTATTGGACGAAAACAGAACTCCCACTTGTTTCTTTGATGTGTCTCTGGAAGCGAAGCATCTATCTAGAACCGACCAATGGTCTATTTTGGGCTATATTATTGGTGAAAAAGCACAGGATCAAGTACCCTACATTTGTCATTCAGACCCAAAGCAACCTACTATGTCCCAGATGATATCCTTTGGCGCTGCAATGGCTACCTCTGGTTCTGTAACACTTTTTCACATGGAAGGAGTGACACCTGAAGCCAAGATTTACAAAGAGCTTCACAAAACCTCCTCAAATAGAGTGCTTCTATCTTATCATGAAATCGAAAACGCCCAACAAAGATTTCAAATGATTCACGAAAACCAACCTATTGATTTTGTGGTATTGGGCTGCCCACATGCAAACCTAGAATTGATTAGATATGTGGTGGAAAAAATGGAATCGAAAACCATTCATGCAGATGTTACTTTTTGGATTTGCACAAATCGTATGACAAAACTACAAGCATCTCACTGCGGATACGTAGACAAACTCCACAAGTCAGGAATCAAGGTAGTTGCTGACACATGCCCCGTAGAATCCCATATGCGAAAAAACATTTGCGACCAATACAATCTCCCATATCCATGTTTTTCAACTATGCTTTCTAATAGTTTAAAAATGCTACATTACTCTAGAAACCTTTTGGGTGTAAAAACAGCATTGCTCTCCACACATCAATGTATAGAAAGTGCCGTTAAAGGAAAACGCGTACCATTGCATAGCCAGAAGGAAGATGATTATGAAGTATTTTAAGGGAAACCGAATTTTGGTTGGGAAAACGGGCCAGTCGAGTAATGAAAAAGAAGGTATGATGCAAGATATTACGGGTAGCTGTATTGTTTGTCCTCATAGTTTTTCATTTTTAGGAGATATTGATAGCAACTCGGGAGAAATCATAAAAAGTGACAGTCCTTGCAAAACCTTACAGATCGCCCATACCATTTTTGCTTTTCACTCTTCAAAAGGATCTTCAAGTGGTTGCGTTATCTTGTCTTCATTGGCTCAACGAAACAAGGGACCTTTGGCAATTGTTACTCTTCATTCTCCCGACTACAATTTAGTAGAAGGAGCAATTGTAGCTGGCATTCCTTTTGTTTCTGACATAGATCCTCAGTTTTTTCAAGACATCCAAACAGGAATGGTTGTTACAATTCGACATAACAAATGTTTTGTACCATAAAGCCTAGGTACATTGCTGCTACGTTGAAGCAAAGTGGTTATTCTATAGAAGGAATACCAATATCGACCGGCTGATTGATACGGCTCATTTTAAATGTAATAATTTGTTGATTCATCCGGCCTGGTTTATCTTCGTCTAAGCCAATAGGGGCAGTGATGTGAAGCTCTCCTGCTACAAGATTATAATCTTCTTCTGTGAGATACAGTATTGCACTTTGTTCTGTCTTCCCCTTGGGCCAATTTGCAACAAATTTTCGCAACAGATAAGGTTGTGGATTTTCATTATTCACAGGTTCGTTTGTTATAGAGCCATCTTCGTTAATATACCAGGTAACCAATCCCTCCTCACGGAATTCTGAAGGATCCTCCATAGAAGCATTGAAAAGAATTAAAAGATCTTGGGGTTTTTGCAATTCGGTTCCACGAATTTCAGAAGCATCAAAAGAAACCCAATCAGCATCTTTTAAAGTTTTATAATAAATTTTCTGCTTAGCAATTACGATCTCTTTCTCAGAAACCGCATTGCCTTTGTTATCATCTGTTAGCATTTTGCAATAGATCACACCCTGTGAATCCACCATATATTTTGTATAGGTGATTTCCTGGTCAGGCATATCAATGTATTGCTGCCAAGACGATTGAAAAATGAAAGAGGAGTACTTCTGAATATCTTCTGTGGCTGAATGAATAATATTCATATAAGATAAAGGTTCCAATACAATCTTATACTCCTTAGTTTCAACCATCGAAGAAAAGGAAACACGTTTTGATAAAGGCTTATACCCTTCCTTAGAAAAAGTAATGATTTGTTTTGGCATCATGGAAGTGTATGCATCAAAGATTCCGTTCATATCTGAATGAATGGTTTGTTTTCCTAAAGTAACTGTAACATTCGGTATTGGTTTTTGTGTTGTGGCATCTTCAATTGTTCCATGAACATGAATGCCAGAAGCAAACAAAAACCAAATCAAAACAACTGCGATAATGAATATTCCTAAAAGAATAAAAAGAATTTTCTTTTTCATATAGCACCCTACTCATTAAACCAATTTATTTAAGTATAGTAAAAAAGCGGGAGCAATTACAGCTCCCGCATCTTTATTTTTAGTGAAACAAAAGAATCAGTTCAAAGAATCGGTAATTTTCCAAACACCATCCAGTTTTGTTAGAACATATTGTCCATGTGGTTGAGTATCTCGTCCTTTTTCTCTTGTAAGAAGAGTAAAAGCAACTACCTTTTGGGTTTTTCTTTCTGTTGGAGTAATCTTCTCGATTTTAACACCGAGATAGACAGTTCCATGATTTCTAGAGTTTTCAAACTGAGCCTGGAATGTTTCTACATCTTTTTTACTCTTTTGGTAATTACCAGCCAATAAATCAAATGCTTCTTCGTACTGTTCTTGTGCAATATGATTGAAGTAAGCTTTTACTGTTTTTGCTGGAGAAGGAGCATACATACTATACGCCCACCAGGCAAGAAGGATAACAAGAACGCTGACACCCAAGATATACAAAATCGTTCTTGGATTCTTTTCGCTTGGGATAGGTTTGTTGGATTGCGTATTCATAATCATCTCCTTTATTGCTGAGGTACAAGCTTTTGAGCTTGTTCTTTATTGTATTCATTGGTTACATTGCCTATAATTTTCCAACCTTCTTGGGGTATTCGTTCGCAAAGATAAGCCCCTACGCTTGTTACAACAGATCCTTGATACAATACATCAATTTCAACAACAACGATTCGTTGGTTTTTTTCTCTCGTTTTCCGATCTTCAATCACCCGTATCGCACGAGTTCTTGTTCCAGACCTTACTGCATTATCATAGTCTGATGTAAATTTCTCTAAGGATCCACGGCTTTTCTTGTAATCTTTAGCAATATATGAATAGGCAACGGGATAGTTTTCATTCATCAGGGCATAAAAGAAGTTCCGTACTGTTTTGGAAGGCGATGGGATGAGTAAATACAACAGAAATGAGAAGAAAAATAGTACAACAAGAGATATAATCACTGTACCCAGCCATCGAAAACGACAGCAAGATTTTGTAGAACATTGTGATATATCATGCCCGGAAGAGCTTTCATCGTGTAACGGAGCATCGTTGTTTGTAGTTTGTATATTGCTTTGCTGCTGTTGGTTATCTTTCTCTTCTACTTGGTTCTGCATTATTCAACCACTCCTCTAAGACGGTCCCACCATTCTAAAAATGTAGTCCAGCGGTTACCGACGACCATTTGAAACTCGTATTGATCAGAAAGACGATTCATGAAGCCATTTACTGCTTGATCTTGTTTTTGGTAAATAACATCTTCTTCAATCAGATCTTTAACTTCTTCGTATGTATTCTTTTTTTCTTCTGTTCTTTCGTCAACTCGTAGAATATACCACCCATCTCTGGCTTGGAGTAGATAGTACTCTCCGAGTAAAAATTCGGGTAAAAAGACATTGTTGGCAATTTCTGTATACAATTCATCTTTTGTGACCCAGCCCATATCTCCCTTATCTGACATTACAGTAGGACTAATAGATTTCTCTTGAGCGATTTTTTCAAAATCTGCTCCATCAAGAAGTTGGTCCATAATTTCTTTGGCGACTTCCTCTTCTTCAACGACAATAAAGTGGAGGTGCACCCTAGCAGGAACATCGTAGTAAGGAGCAAATTCATTGTAATGTGCACGCATTTCCTCTTCTGTTGCTTGTACTCCTTTACGAATTGGCTCCAGGACTTTGTCGTAGAGGGCTTGATACTTCATATCGTTCCAAAAAGAACGCCAAGGGATCCCATAGTCAGACAAAGTAGTCCTAATATCAACCGATTCATCCGGACTGGAAGAAAAGGATTGGGCATATTCTTCAATCTTCTCATCAATTTCTTCTTTGGTTACGGTAATATCATTCTCTTGTGCATACAAATATACACATTTCAATTTCATCAAGTTCTCAAGAGCTTTTGCGCGAACACGCTCTTCAGTAGTAATGCGGTCTTCCTCATCCATATTTTTCAGTTTCTGCTGATAATCCGGGGGGGTGAGTCTTTGTTTTTCGATTTCAAGCTCTTCTGTAGTGATAGGAAGTGGTCCAACACTCATCACAATATCTTTAGCTTGATAAAACCAAGTAAAAACAAAAGCGAGTACAAGGATGGGAATAATGATGAAGAGCATTTTCCAATGTATTCTCTTCGAAGAACCTTGTTGACTTGTATTTTTATTCTTGTTACGAAGTAATTTATCTTTGTTCATAATATTGTCCTTATGGGTTCTGAGTTTGTCCTTCAACAGGTACATCAATCGATTCCATCATCGAGGGGTCAATTGTAATGGATTGCTCTCCATCTTCTCCCTGAATTGGAATGGTCATAGGGCTTTGGAAATCTCCACCATCCGTAGGAGTTAAGTTCTCGGGAATTGGATCTACCGTAAAACTTCGTACCCAATTCTTAACAGATTCAAAGAATCCTCCAAATGTCTGATTCCACCATGCTGACATTCTTTGCCAAGGATTCGAGTGAGAAATACGGGATTGGCTTCGCAGATCTTCAAGAAACAACTCTCGAATTCTACTTTTTTCTTGATTCTCCATTCGTTCTATAATATCATTTTTCAATTCTTCAAATACAGCTGTTTTTGCAGGATATTTTTTAACAAGTTTGATGATCTCAAAGGTTGTTTCACTAGTTGTAATTGGATCCGATACTTCACCTTCTTGCAAAGAACCAAATACTACTTCATCAATGGGTGGATTAGATCCTTTATAGAGAGGATTTGGGTTCAAACCCTGTTCCGGTTCTTTAGAATATGTAGTAGCAATATTCTCAAACGTTTCTTTTCCAGAACGGATCGTATTGACATATCCCCTTGCTTTTGCTTGCATATCAGAAATCTCAGATTCAATAGCACCTGGTGGTACTTCAAGAATAATTTTCAAAATATCAGCATGTTCTGGTTGATCATACTGCTGTCGATTGCGTACAATTCGATTAATACGAAGAAGGCTATGGCCTTTATCGGTTGTTATGATACCGGAAATATCGCCCTCTGACAAATCTTGCGCCGCTTTCCAAAGCTCTGGCTCTTCTTCGTAACTATCTTCTTGCAGGTAGATTTGTCCATCATTTACTTTGCTGGCGTTATCTTCGGAATACTCAGTAACAGCTTTTTCGAAGGACAATTCGTTGTTGACAATCTTAGTACGAATATCGATAAGCTGTTCTTCTTTTTCTTTTAATGTAGCCTCATCCATGTCTGGATCCGTGGCAATAAAAATACGCTGCGCTTCTACGCTAGAAGGAGCGTTGAAAAATATTCTCGCTTCTTCTTCTGTAATATTAACTGTTTCATACTTGTCAGATAAAACTGCGTCTTCTAGAAGAGTTGGTTCAACCGATCGACGAATTTCCTTACGTAGATTTTCTTCATTACGTAACGTTGATTGCCGCAGTTGATCTTGAAACTCTTCTTCAGTTTGATATTGAGAGCGTATCTGTTCCATTTCTTTGTCAACTTCTGCTTCTAATTCTTCCTCGGAAATGGTAATAGAATTTTCTTTTGCATATTGCTCAATTAAAGTTTTGTTAACTAACATTTCAACAACACCACTTCGATATTTCTCAACATTTACTGACTGCTCTGGATCATCAGGATTTATCCCTTGTTGTTGCATTTGACCCTTAATGGGTTCAAGCAATTCTTCCACTTCACTATTGGTAATGCGATTACCATTTACGGTAGCAGTGGTGTCTTTTGCTGAATACGCCCACATACCAAATACAAGTACAATAACAATAAGGACTGAAGGAATCCAAATATACAAACTCCGAATCGCGGATTTTCTTTTTTTATCCACTTTTACAGATTTTAAAATTCCTTCTTTGCGAAGCTGCTTAATTTTCTGTTCTCTACCCATGTACAATCCTCCAAGCTATACTTAAAAGCATAGAATCTATATACTATACTTCGTAACGCGAAAAAAATTACAAATCATTCTTCAAAAAAATAAGTATATTTTTAACTGGATGAAAGTAAAGAATTTATAGCAGCGATATAGACAACAATCTACTAACGAGGTGATTTAAATACGTATGAGAAAAGAAACAAGGTCGCATACAAGTTGGATACATACTTGGTGGATATGGGGGATTATTGTCGTCCTATTAGGCAATGCTATTGTCTTTTTCTTTACTCACAAAAATAGTTCTCAGCCAAACCGTCCCCCTTCTTCTTATGAAGAACAAAGACGAATAGAGGATAACAAAGAATCTCTTGATATGATGTTAAAAAATCCAGATTTACTCTATATAAATGAACTCGAAAATCAAATCAGTAAGTGGGCAGATCTTTTTTCTGAATTAAATGAAACACTACAATCAAAAAAAGGAAGTAAAGAAGAATGGGAACAAAGCATCTACGAAGTGTTGTTTTTGATGCAAACGCTCATTGAAGAATCTCAAACAATGAGTCCGACTCCATCGCTTGCCTATATTCATGAAGAATACACCGGGGCTATCGAGCATTTCGAAGCAATGGTAACCGACCTTCCTACTGCTATTCATCAGCAAGATATTTCAAAAATTGAAGATTGCATGGAGGAATTGCAAAAAGGTGTGTTTCAATTGCAACAAACTAAAGAATTCATTTCTGATTACGGCAATCAAAATGATGATGAAAGTGAAAATTAGACCTTGAAAGGAGAATGATATGAAAAACATGACAAAATGTTTATGTGCCGTTGTTTCTTTTTTGTTACTATTTTCTGTATGTAGCTTTCACTCTATTCTAGCAGAGGAAAAACTACTACCTCAAACCAGTTTTATGATTCCTGTTGCGGTAGGTTCTACCACCTATACAGAAATTCCTATTACAAACCTACTTGATGAAGAAAGTAAGTATACTGTTTCGATTACACGCAAGCTACCAGCAGGCTACGGATTAAAAATCGAAGTAGATGGTTTTTCTGTGCAAGAAAAATATGACGTAGGCCCCTTGCAACCAAACCAATCTACAACTCTTGGAATTCGCGTTTTTTGTCCGGATGATGCAGATACAGAAGGAATTGTGAGTGCAAAATTTCTAGTGGGTTCCCTGGAAAATTCACGGCTTTCTTCCATTATTAACGTGTATGTCAAAGCTATGAACAAAAAAGTTCTTCAGATGCACACAGACAATGCAAATGCTTCGGTAAATGGGGAAGCGATCCTGCTCGAAACGCCTCCTTTGGTGCAAAATGGTAGAACGCTCGTACCCTTCCGCTGGATTGGAGAACAACTAGATGCAGAAGTTTCCTTTACGATATCAGAAGAAACAAAAAAAGTAGACACTGTATCGTATACGATTGGAAAAGCGACAATCACCCTATTCATAGGCTCTAGAACGGCCCAGACGAAAATTGAGAGAGAAATCTTTGAACATACCTTGGACGTCCCTCCATTTATTCAAAATGGGAGAACTCTAGTACCTTTGCGTTTTGTTTCAGAAACACTAGGAGCTCTTGTGAATTGGACTCCACCAAATACTATAGGCATCGAGTATCCAAAAGAAATCCCCGTTCGTGAAGATGAATGCGTTACATTTTGGTCTGAAATCAAAGCCGAGGATTTGTTAAATGAACTAGAAGAAAAGACTGAGTTTATGATTGTGGATCTACGGGACAAAACTGCCTACAAAGAGGGGCACATTCCAGGAGCAATTAACATAGACTACACTTCAATGATAGAAGATTTCCCCAAAGTTTCAGAACAAACTGAGTCCATTCCCGTGGTCCTATATTGTAATACGGGAGCAAAATCTAGATTGGCTGCAGAATGGGTTGTAAATGCCGGGTATCAAGATGTCCATTCGATGCTTCAAGGCTTTCCGAGTTGGACAGGTGATATTGAAAAAGCCAATTAATGGTTTCAGACCAGCACCTCTACAATTCGATTGCGCTATATATGAGGTGAAATGTCTGCTGCATAACGCCCAGAAATAATTCTATAATGAGGCTGGTATACTGTTCGAAAAGAATCTAAGTGCCTTGGTATACCGGCCTTTTTCTGTTGAACCCTCTTCGCTATTTCTTGGAAATCTGTATGAAATTGTGCAAATGGTAGATTCTTTGTGATCTCTACAAATTCTTCAACACAAGCCTCATACATCGAAGAGTTTTCCAAGAAAGAGGCACTGGATTCGATAAAACAATTCAATACCCTTTCTGGAGATATACCTTTCCTTTTGCAGGGAGCAAAGTGCACTCGAAAGATTGGTGTGGAGTAAGAAATATCTTCTATCATGGGGACATCTTGTAAAGAAGATGTTTGGGTCCATTCTTCAAGAAACCATTTCTTTGTGTTTTCAATGGACGTTACAGCATGTGCTGGGCCCATTGTACTCTGAAAAATGAGTTTATGAAAATCCATAGCCTCCATAAGAGGATATCTTTGGAAATGTTGAAGAAGAAGCTTTTTCAGTGTTGTCATAAAATCAACTAATGTGTTAAGAAGTCGTCCACTTCTTCAGAGTTGTTTGTTTTATTATTCGCTTCGGACGCTTCTGGCCCACCTTCATTGTATTCTTTTGATGACTCTTCTTGTGTTTCTGTAGCAGTATAGTCTGTGTTTGAACTCTGACTTTTGCTTTTCTCTTGAGTAGAGAAAAGGTTTTCTTTTGCTCTGGAAAAAGAATGAGTAACGTGTTGATTAAAACAATACTTCTTTGGCAGAAGAATGAATATCCCTAGACAAACCATCATAAAGCCATAATTGAGCTGACTTCTCATCCCTTCATTAAAAAGAGAATTCCGAAATACATACTGAAACAATAGCAATCCAAATAAAAAGAACACAATGCCAATAATAAGAAAAGACAATCCGTTGTGGAAAGTATTTTTCCTTGTTCCATTCCTGCTGCATATGATTTGACCAATCCCGAAGGCACCAGGAAAAATCAAGGGCCATGCATAAGACCACCAATAAGGATGTTTGATATAGTTCTGGATCAAAAGTAACAAACCCGCCATCATCAACATGGATCCAATCAAGACGAAGAAAGACCTTCCTCCATCATGAAACAAGCTACCCATTTGTATTAATGTTAACCCAAGAAGAATAGGTAAAATTGGCCAGAAAAAATCCCAAACTGCCATAGTTGGAAACAAATTTTGCAAGAGGAAAAAAATTCCTGCTGCGACTACAATGATACCGAAAAAAAGATTAAATCGATCGCGTTTCTTTTTTGTTTGCATATCAATATTCCCCCTATAAGAGATTTTTCTTTCGTAGAACAACAACAAAGATCAAAATAACCAATAAAGTCGTTGCCATCACGCCCCAAAAAGCAGTAACTGATATTGTATCAAAGGGGAATGTAACATTCATGCCTAAGATACTTGCAATCAAAGTAGGAATAGAGGCTATTAGGGTAACGCTTGTTAAAAATTTCATTACGATATTTAAATTGTTAGAAATCATAGAGCTAAAGATATGACCCATACTTTCAAGAATCCTACCATAGATTCCTGCCATTTCAATGGCCTGCTTATTCTCAGTTTGAACATCTTCTAAAAGCTCCTCGTCTTCTTCATACATTTTCAAAAATTTCTTTCCTTCGAGAAGTTCGGGTTCATGTATGCTCCGAAATTGTGTACTCCGTAATCTATTTACGGTAGCTTCGTTGGATCGAAGCGAGGTAGAAAAATAAGTAATCCCTTTTTGAAGGTTTAGAAGTTGTGTTAACTTTTTGTTATGAGTTTCTTTGTGCATTGCAATTTCTAGTTCGTCCGTCTGCTGATCTATCTGACGAAGGTATCGAATATACATTTGTGAAGTTTTATATAATATTTGCAACAAAAGCCGGGTTCTTTTAAATGTATGCATTGTAGGTTTCCCATTCTCAAGCTCTAATGTAACAGAATTTTCCCGTAGACAAACAGTGATAACTTTATCTTTTAACAGAATAATCCCCAATGGTATCGTATCAAAAAATCTTTCATTTTTTACGTTTTCGTCATGCACGGGGATATCGATAATAATGATCATTTGATCATGCTCGATTTCTATTCTGGATCCTTCTTCCATATCAAGAGCTGCTCGTAAAAAGTCGATGTTCGCGCCTGTTGCTTCAGAGCATCTTTTTAGCTCTTCATAAGAAGGTTGTACACAATGTATCCAAATATTCTTCAAGGATAAATCTGAAACTTGCGTAGTCTGGGACGTTTCTTGACTGGTACAATACGCTTTTATCATGCTATCTCTTTTCTAGGAATATCCTATGCAATACTTCATACTTATATATTATAATAAAAACAAATCATGAATTAAAAAGAGGCTATACAATGAAAATATCTACCGGGAACATTGTTATCCGTAATGGGAACGTTTTCATAAATCCTTTGGATGGTTTTCAAAAACTTGATGTTCAAATCGAAAATGGTTTCATTACTCATGTTTCAGAAACTCTTCCAAATACAGTTCCCAACGACGAGATTGATGCGACAAACCAGTTTGTTGTTCCAGGTTTTATTGACATCCACTGCCACCTTCGGGATCCCGGACAAACCCACAAAGAAGATATTTCTAGCGGAAGCTTTTCTGCAGCAACAGGCGGATATACTACTATCGTCGCAATGGCAAATACAAATCCTGTAATTGATTCTCTGGATGCATGGAGAAGAGTTCAGAATACTATTCAAACCCACAGTGCCATTGAGGTTATTCAAGCTGGAGCAATATCTAGAAATTTAAAAGGCCAAGAACTTTCTGAGCTTTTTTTGAGTGAAGCTTTTCCATCAAATCAACCACATACCGAACACTATCCTTTTGTTTTTTCAGACGATGGGATGGGCCTTACCAACCCTCAGCTGTTTCGAAAGGCAATGCAGGTAGCAAAAAAAGAAAACTATCTTTGTATACTCCACGAAGAAGAAAAAAACATTTCTACCAATGGAATCCTTCATGAGAGTCAACTTACGTCCTCTTTTGGATACCCCGGTATTCCCTCTAGTTCAGAATCGGTATGCGTTGCAAGAGATCTTCTCATAAGTCATGAGGAAAACTATTCTCCCCATTTTACACACCTTTCTTCAAAACAATCCATGGATATTCTGAAAAGTCTGTCGGAAGAATCGTATCATTTTTCAGCGGATACAACTCCTCATCATTTATATTTTTCTGAAAAAGATATTGATCCTACTAACACAAATTTCAAAATGAACCCTCCCCTTCGAACAGAAGAAGATCAAAAATCTCTGAAAGAAGGTATTCGAAAAGGAGTGATTCAATGTATCGGCACCGACCACGCTCCTCATGCTAGCATGGAAAAAAATACAGATTTCCAGACAGCTCCATTTGGAATTATTGGGTTTGAGACATCTTTTGCAGCATGCTACACAGCATTAGTTTTGCAAGGATGGATTTCCTTTCCACATCTAATTCACCTTTTCACTGCGGGTCCGAGTTCTATTTTGCAGCTAAAAGAACATGGGAGCATTCAACCAGGGTATCGTGGAAACATTACGATTGTTGACGACCATGAATATGTAGTACCCTCTACATTTCATTCAAAAAGCACCAATTCTCCTTTTATTGGAAGAAGGCTTCAAGGTCGAATTCGAGCAACAATTTTTCGGGGAAAGGTTATATACAGTGATAAAAACTAATGGTCTTATAGTAGATCACAGAACCATTGCAAAGAATATTTTTCAGCTCATCCTTCGCATTGAAGCTCCTACTGTTACTATTACTCCTGGACAATTTGTCCAGCTTTCTTGCCCGGGCAAAAACACAACACTGTTAAAGCGACCGTTTGGTATATTTGAAGCCTCTGCTGATAGCATCACGATACTATATAAAGTGGTAGGCAAAGGAACGGAGAATCTTTGTGAAACAAAGGCAGGAGAGTTGTTAGAAATGATCCTTCCTTGTGGAAATTCCTTTTCTCCTCCCGTTAAAAATGGCTGGAATGTACTGTTAGGTGGGGGCCTAGGAATGGCTCCTCTCCATTTTTTAACGGCCTATTACCCAGAATCGTACTTTGATTTTTGGGTGGGCACTTCCTATCAGCACGAATGTATTCCCTTGTCTTTGCTGTCAGGTCACAATGTCGACCTTCATCATCACACAGATTTCGTGCTTTCAGAAAACAAGTCCGTGTGTTTTACAGAAAACCTTCTAAAAAAATATCAAAAAGAATTCTCAAAAAAGCCTTCCAAAATGTACTGTTGCGGTCCTACAAAACTGATGGAAAATGCCGCATATTATTGCAAAGAGAATCATATTCCCCTGGAGGTTTCTCTCGAATCAAGAATGGCCTGTGGATTTGGAGTATGCCTAGGTTGCTCATTTCTTACAACAGATGGAATGAGGACAGTTTGTAAAGATGGTCCTGTATTTACCAGTTCGATTGTAAAATGGGAGAGCCTACAATGAGTCATGCAAGATTGCAAACAAATCTTTCGTCTAAACATCACGAATTGACGCTCAATAACCCTATCATTCCAGCATCGGGTACATTTGGTTATGGATCTATTATGCAATCTTTTTACGATATAAACCAACTAGGAGCTGTATTAACAAAAAGCATTACCACAAACCCAAGAAACGGGAATCCGTCCCCAAGAATATATGAAACTCCTAGCGGGTTACTGAATTCGGTAGGCCTTGAAAACAAAGGTTTGAAGTGGTTTTTAGATGTAGTTCAACCATTCTTGCTATCATTAAAAACATCAAAATGGGTCAGTATCGCAGGTTTCACTATTGAAGAATTCGAATCCTTGGCAGATACAATGGATAAAATCCCCGTCGATGCATTGGAAGTAAATGTTTCTTGCCCCAATATTCATGAAAATGGAGTACAGTTTTGTCAAAACATGAAAATTCTCGAAGAAACCCTTCGTAGGGTTCGTAAAGCAACCAGTCATTTTTTAGTTGCTAAAATTGCCCTTGAAACAACTCCTCTTTCGCAAGCACTGGACATTATCGAACAACAGAACTTTGATGCAGTATGTATTGGAAATACCATTCGCGGCGTCGCTATCGATCCAGAAACAAGGAAACCTTTCTTTCATAAGGTTTTTGCTGGCTTGTCAGGACCTGCTATCAAACCGATTGCATTGCGAGTTGTTTGGGAAGCCTATACAACCCATCCTGCCTTGCCGATCATCGGATGTGGTGGGGTTGCTTGCTCAAACGATGTGATTGAATTTCTTGCAGCTGGTGCTACTGCCGTAGAGGTTGGAACTATGAATTTGGTTGACCCTTGCATTATACCCTCTATCATTAACGGTTTGGAAGAATACTGCCATAGACATCAAATCAATCTTTCTAGCATTATTGGATCCGCTCATCATTTCGTTCAAATATAGGAGAAAAGGATGCATAAACAAACTTGGTTTCAAGGAGTGATTTCACAAATTCCGTGGAAAAACAGTTGGACCTTTTTGTTATTAATCCTCATTTTTTCTTCTACTTTCTTGCTACGAACCATCCCTTCTTTTGGGCAAGAAGAAAAATCAGTGTATTGTACACAAACTACCATTGATGTACACATAGTAGAAGACGGAAGTGTTCTATTTCAAGAGACCCGAGACCTTTCTTTTTGTGGAACCTTCTCCTATGGATATTATTCTTTAGAAAAAAAAGACTTTTCCCATCTTGAAAACTTTCAAGTAATCATTGATGGAAATCCCCTTATAGAAGAATCCGTTGATGAAATGAAACGCGACACATTTCACCTGAACGAAAATACCAATGAATACGTTGTATACTATTATTTTGATGCGACCGATGAAACGAAAACCATCACGTTCAGATACAAAATTCTGGGCAGTGTTCAATTGTATAAAGATTATGGGCAATTTTACTGGCAACTTCAAGGAAAAGACTGGCCCGTATCCGTCTTTCAATTCGATGCTACAATTCGATGGAATGATCCGGTTCCAATGGATCAATACCATATTTGGGGCCACGGACCCTTGCAGGGTGTTACAGAAAAAATTAATGAAACAGAATTCAGAGCTTATTGCCATAGTATTCAACCAGGAGAAACTTTTGGTGTAAGGCTTTTGCTTCCCTCCTCCTATTTTCAAAGCTTTGATACTACATGGGGTGGAGATAAAAGCGACACCACAATTCTTGAGAGCATCCAAGC
>CAYRWA010000052.1:0-5195 GCA_964427915.1 uncultured Caldisericota bacterium | reverse complement strand
TCGCTACGGGTGATGCAGCTTACATCTTACCCGTCAGGATTTCCACCTGATAAACTATCAGCCATTGCCTGGCCGCACCACAAAAAAAGTTGCACTACCCATAAAGAATAAACCTACAAGTGCTATCAGCACAAGGGTTAATCTAAGCATCCAACCCTCAAATTCGTGTAAACCGGGCTCTATAACGGTTGTCAAAGTAAACCAGAATAAATCAAGAAAAGTACCATGACCTATCACTAATGGATGAGTAAATGATACAATACATGTGCATATCAGTACAGTAAAGATGGTGACAATAGAAAACCAAACAAGAATTTTTCCAATTCCGCCAGAGAGAATACTGTCAAATTGATACTGAAGAATCTGCAAAAAATCAGTTATTTTGTTTTTCATATTTCGAAGTTTCCTTTTACAGATACTAGACCAAATTGAAATTACTTAACAACATATGATTAAGCCTGTTCTTCAAACAAAAAAATGTAACAATCCTACTAATCCAACCTAAAAGATACCAAATCAAGCTTGTATGGCTTATACAAAAAGAAAGCACTCTTAGTAAAAAAATTGCAAAAAACTAAGGATAATCGTAACCTCCACTGTTTATGTTGCATCTTTCAATTCTCTTAATACCATTATTAAGCCTTTGTACAATCCATATTTTTGGATTGCTAAAATCATATATTGAGAACAGCAAGCTTCAAACCTACATTTATTTCTAACTGAATCGGGTGCATATCGTTGATAGACTTGAATTGCTTTAATAACAACACTCTTAACAGAAGAAATTCTCTACATGGTCCCCTTAATAAACTGAAACAAATCAACAAGAATTTCTGCTATCACATCCGAAGCAGCCTTATCATCAACTTCTAGGAGATGAGTATAATTCTCCATTCTTTTTGTATGGTCGTTAAGGTTTAAAAAATCTGAATAAATACTATGACCCGGGTATTCTAAAAAAGCTTCGTCTTTTTTAAAAGCCATAACTAATCGCTCTTCAATATCTTGCAAAGTAAAAAAATCTTTGTTTTCATTGTAGTTTGCCGCATGCTTAATCCTTGCTATTTCAAAAGAAAGATTTTTGTCTTCATGTTCCTCACACTTAGAACTATTATCACTATCAAAGGATTTTATGCGTTTTATAAACACGGGGAAACCGATTCTGTTAGTTTGAGTGACGGTCCAGTTATTTGTGTGAATGTATTTGGAAATCTTATTTTGAGCGTCAGGTATCGCACCATCCATATGTACCGGAAACTCAACCGTGAATAATTTTGTTTCGTCTGCTCCTGACAAATCAACAATTTGATATGCCCAATAATCAATAGTAGTTCTGCTTAGAAAGCCCCCTTTAACTTCCTGTCTAACATTCTCAATAAGTCTAACTTCAGCAACTTGCGTTTTGTTCATTGTTACCTCCCGAGTATTATGGACTGTTAATTTACAATGATTCTGAAATCCAGTGGAATACTATTAATCGTAAAAAATAACAACACTACCTTTTGCTCAATATCTAAGTCAAAGTTAAATGTTCTTAACTGAATGAAGATAGAGGCTTCATTAGGTTTGACTTAGTTACGTTTAATCGGTGTTCAAAAGATTTAAATGCAGCTTCTGGCTCAACATTGATTACGTTCATTTTACTAAATTGATCTTTGTTGTACTTAACAGTATACAAACACTGCTTTTCGCTATTACCCGTTACCTTATCGATACCATTGATACATCCAGAAACCACAACAAACTCAATAACTGGAGAAGCATTAAAAGCTTTTGAAGCAAATAGTAAGCTTTGTCCTAGGCAAAAAACATAGTATTCTTGCTGTATCTCTTTCTGTGTTTTATCCTTGATGGATACCTTTCCACTTGATAACAAGCTGGATTTTTTCTTTGGAAGATCCTCAATGGTTGGTATTAAGGCCTCTATGGTTACTGCGTTGGTCAATAAATCAAGATCAAATCTGAAAGAAAATTCGAGTGGTAACTCTAAATTTGAAAATGATGACTCCAATAGTTCCTTTAACTCCTGTTCAGAAGGATGGATAACACATTCCATTTTCTGTTTCCATTTCAGGTAATCGTTCTTGTTGTTTTCATTTTCTTGGATTTCTCTTTGCTGTTCTTCTTTTTGAAATGTTTCTTTTTCAAGTTCCCATTGCTTTAAAGTATTCTGAAAGAAATTTTCAAAGTTTTCGTCCACATATTGTTTTCTTTTTTTTGATATCCCAAATAATCCACGGATCTTTTTTTTGGCAATTACTTCTAGATTCTTATATACATCAGTAGTCTCAGGTTTGGGTACAGAAAATGTTCTTTTTTTATATACCTTTGGGGTGGATGTATTGTATTCATGAATAATTTGGTTCCAATCAACTATTTTCGGGGACAATTGATGAATCTCAAGAATACCTTTCGATTTTTGGTTCAGCTTTTCGTGTAATTCTTCTCTTAACAATTGGAGCCTTTCTTTAAAGTGTTCATCTCGCTTTACTTTACGGATGATGTAATCATCCAACAACTCTTTACCATCTCTATAAAAAGAAAGAGTCTCTTTTCCAGAATCTTCATCAATTGAAACTTTAACCTCTACATCAAATTCTTGCTTAGAATTCAAGTTTCCATTAGAGGAATTGACTGCTTTAGAGGAGTGGTGGTTGTTTTTACCCGAAGAAACTTGAAGGGAGTTTATTCGAGTTCCTCTTGGACCTGTAGAAAATCTAGCTCCTTTTGTACCAGCAGAAATTCCAATTCCTGATTTTGATAAATTTAATTTTACGCCTTTAGCCATTTTAACAGATTTGTATAAACGCATAATCAACCTCCATTTGGTTTAACGTGTTCTTATTCATCTATTCTCAACACATCATCTTGCATAAAAAAATTGGATGCTGAGTGAAATTATCTGGCAGGAGTTTGCAGATAAAATCTTGGATCGTACAATTCTCACAGTTTTTCTTCCCATTGCATCAATAACTTAACAAAAGCTATCGAAATAGCTTCATCAAAACTATTCATTCAACAAACACTGTTCCCCGAATGCGCCGTAGGGAACATGCACCTCCCAGGTGCCTTCTGCGTGAGAGAATAAATCAACAAAAATCAGATGGAAACCTTTTGGGGTAATGGAGAATTTGGAGCAATTTTCTGGGGTAACATTCCAATCTAACAACATCAAGAATTGGGCTGTGATTTCCTCCTTGTAGAACTCCTCGTACTGCTTTGTTAAATCCTGTTTGCAGTAATTCATGAGTAAGGTAGGTCCATCCACATCGGGTATAAAAAAGTCAGATACAACCATAATTGTCCCGTTTTTCATATTTACATTCAGGGTCTCAGTAAACTGATAAGGCCTTGCCCATCCGTTCTCTGTATATCCGTCATAGAGAATACTTAGATAATCAGCTGTCATGAATTCAATTGTAACACTTCTTCGATATGACGTATCCCAATACTTGTTTAAATTGTCCTTAAAATCTGCAATGCGACTGGATATGTCAGTATTAATGCAATGGTTAATTTTGTCTTGAAGGTTTTTATCCTTCATTTCTGCAACCATGGGATATTGAACAAAAATAGTACAGCGTAACAACTCAGTATCACCTTGGTATGAAAATTCTTCTTGCCAGGTTTGAAGATACAGATTATATGAAGAAGCTGATCCTATCAATTCAGGTTTGCTATCAATTTGATGATTCTTTGAACAACTAATGAAACTGGTTGTTCCCAAAAGCAAACACAAAACAATCATTACCCATTTGGAACAGCATATGGCAAGAAAAGACCTTTTATTTAATAACATCGTTATCCTCTCTACTCAATTATTTAATTAGACAGTCCGGCATAGACCAGGTAGGTGAAAAAACATGAAAGGATTTTGAAGGGTGGTTTATGTGAGTCAGTTCTACTAAATTTTCCAAATTGCTGAAAACTTAGTAAATATACTCAACAGGTGTGAACAAGGAATGAAAACACAGGTAAAGTAAGGACATACCCTTCGCATCTGCCGGGTCGGTTGAAGTTGTGGTGATGGGATTTTCCATTTTATACCATCGGTTTCCAATTTCATGAGTAGTATTTATAGGTTGAATCTATACGAAGTAAACAAAAGTTGTGATGTCAATCACCAGTCTATGATACTCAAAGAAAACGTTTTCAAGCGTCTCTGCAGAAATAACCATTTACTACCGCTCAATCAATTCCTTGTAGTACTGCGTTTCTGCAAACTTGCAAAAATGCTCAAAATCTTTCTTTTCTTCTTCTTTTAAGTAGTTTTCTGCTTTGCCGGGTAGAACATCTCTTTTGATTTTGCCACTTTTTAAGGCTTGTATAAATCTCTTTGCTGCTTCTTTTGCTTTGAATGAATCATTAGCGTTCATTTGTACTCTCCTTTTAGTTCAACATTGCATAAAAATCTGTGGATCTCAATATGGGACTTTGATTACTTACTATTGATTAACCCAGTTAAAACGAGCTCATAAGCATCGGATTACAATGCTTGTACGCAAAAATCATACAATCAAAAACCAAGTTTACCGCAAATGTCAACTAACCGAATTGTGAGTAAGCATTTTAGACTTCAGCGTAATATGCTTCCTGGCAATAGAATAAAAGATACTTGTTCTTAAGAAATTATTGTAAGCAATAAAGTCCTCAGCAACAAATTCATCTCCATAATCAACACCATTACTTGGGCACATATACAACCGTAGATTAACATGTTATAGCTTTTGGATGAATATTTGTGAATTTTCACTAAAAATAGGTGTATTCATAACAACTCTATTCTTAACGCGGTTTTCAACCAGTTATCACTCTACTATTAATCCAGTCAGAAAGCTTCACAACAGAATCTGTTAGTGAGAATACTTCTCTTTCTTCTTAAATTCTACATATTCTCCTACCATTAAATGGTTAAAATAACACAAAGGACCTTGTTTTGAAGAATACTTTTCAATACTCTGGTAACAGGTAAGCACAAGAGACAGAATGAACGTACACCTTTTAGGCCAAATTAAGCCTCTTACGTAGTCTTTCATCTGTCTTCTAGTTCCAATCAGTTGATTGAGCCTTGAGCTCCAGTTATGCAGGAGATTGAATACAAGACAGGACTCTGACTCTGTGCTTACAACTTCCATTGTAATGGTTTTAACAGAGAGGTAAAGAGATGAACCAAAAAGTAGATGATTGTGTTATGA
>CAYRWA010000051.1:0-7123 GCA_964427915.1 uncultured Caldisericota bacterium | reverse complement strand
GCTAACGAAAAAACTGGATTTAAAGAATCTGCTATTTGGAAAAAACTCTATGATTTTCAAAAAGATGCCGTCCTTGGGATTATCAATAAACTAGAACGACATAATGGCTGTATCCTCGCGGACAGTGTTGGACTAGGAAAAACTTTTACAGCCCTAGGTGTTATAAAGTATTACCAAGAAAGAAATCGCTCTATACTGGTACTTTGCCCAAAAAAATTAGGTGACAATTGGTTGACATTTTTACACAATTACGAAGACAATCCCCTGATATCCGACCGATTTAATTATAATGTTCTCCATCACACTGACTTATCTAGGGATAGTGGGGAATCCAATGGAATTGATTTATCTCGGATCAATTGGGGAAACTATGATTTAGTTGTGATTGATGAATCTCACAATTTCCGCAACAACGACCCAAGAAAAGATCGGATTACCCGTTACCAAAAACTTTTGAATGATGTTATGAAAAAAGGTGTTAAAACAAAGGTTCTTATGTTATCTGCTACTCCCGTCAACAATAGATTCAAGGATTTAAAGAATCAAATTGCTCTTGCTTGGGAAGGGGAAACGGGAGTAAAAAACGAACAATTGGGTATAGAACGATCTGTTGAAAGTATTTTGAACAATGCACAAAAGACTTTTAACGATTGGTCCAAGCTACCCATAGATCAACGTACAAGTCAATCTTTATTGTCAAGATTGAATAGAAATTTTGATTTTTTTAAACTTCTGGATAGTGTTACCATTGCCCGAAGCCGGAAACATATTGAAAAATACTACGATATGAAAACGATCGGTACATTTCCTAATCGTTTAAAACCCATTAATCACTTTACTACAATTACCGATTTATTGGACTTTATTGATATTTCTGAGATTTATAAAGAACTAAGTAAGTTGAATCTAGCAATTTATTCCCCAACTGAGTACATTTTGGAGCATAAACGACAGTTTTATAGTGATTTATACGATACAAATATTGCCGATAGAGTAAGTTTCAAACAATCCCACCGTGAAAAAAGCTTACAGACTTTAATGAGAATTAACTTTTTAAAAAGACTTGAAAGCTCTGTAGATTCTTTTCGGATTACTTTGGATAAATTTATCAAATCCAATGAATCCGTTGTTAAAAAAATAGAAGCATTTGATATGAAAAATATCGATAGCTTTACAGAAACCCCACTTCCAGATGACATTGATTTTGAATCTGACAGTGAGGACTGGCAAAATGATGAAATGAGTGTGGGAAATAAAGTACGTGTAAAACTAGCTGACATGAACACAATTGGATGGAAACAAGACCTCGTAGCGGATATTATTATCGCGAAAACTCTGTACAATGCAATAGATAAAGTTACACCAGAGCACGATATGAAGTTAAAAGATTTGAAAGATTTCATCACAAAGAAGTTGAAATACCCCATTAATCCCAGTAATAAAAAAGTTCTCATTTTCAGTGCGTTTGCAGATACTGTCAATTACCTTTATGAAAACATTTCTGACTATCTAAAGACAACACATAATCTTGCATGTGCAAAGATAACAGGAGCAGACGATAATAAATGCACATTAAAGATTGATACTAGCTTTAACAACCTTCTGATAAACTTTTCACCTAGATCTAAAGAACGAAGGCATACGAAAGCATCTGAAATTGATATTCTGATTGCAACGGATTGTATATCAGAAGGACAGAACCTGCAGGACTGCGATACACTTATCAATTATGACATTCACTGGAACCCTGTTCGTATCATTCAACGCTTTGGTCGAATAGATCGTATCGGATCTACCAACAAAGACATTCAACTGATTAATTTTTGGCCACAGCTCTCACTAGATGACTACATCAACCTAAAAACTAGAGTTGAGAGTAAAATGTACATGGTAGATGCTACCGCTACTGGCGAAGATAACGTTCTTACCAATAAATCATCCGATCTTCTTTTTAGAAAAAAGCAGCTCGAGAAACTTCAGGAAGAAGTAGTTGATATTGAAGATATAGGTTCCGGCGTATCAATAACCGATTTAGGTTTAAACGATTTCCGTATGGACCTTGTAAGTTATGTGAAAGACCACGATTCTCTTCAAACCTCTGTCAGTGGACTTCACACAGTTTGTACAAAAGACCTTGAGCGTGGTATTGATGAAGGTGTCGTCTTTGTTTTAAAGAACATCAACAACAGTATTAATATCGACAAAACCAACCAACTTCACCCTTTTTATTTAGTATACATTAAGACCGACGGTTCAATTCTTTCTAATCATCTCAATGTTAAAAATACGCTCGATATCCTTCGTACAATTTGTAAAGGCAATTGTGAACCCATAAAAGACGTGTGTATCCCATTCAACGAAGAAACAGACGATGGCAAAAACATGAAGCGATACTCTAATCTCCTGAATAAATCAATCGAAGCAATTTTACATGTTAAAGATGAAAGTGATGTGGAGAGTCTTTTCTCTGCAGGTGGTACAACTGCTCTAATGAATAGCATCAAGGGGCTTGAAGACTTTGAACTACTTGCCTTTGTGGTTGTGAAGTAATGAAATATAACGGATTGAAACTTCCCAAAGAAGCCTTTGTGAACAAGTTCATTCCCAAAACGAAGTTGTATGAAAAATCCAACATAAACACTAAGCTACAGAAGGACTTCATCCATACTATTCAAAGGATTACATGGAAATACAAATTAGCAGAATCCACTATTGGAATTCCCCAAACTGATACAGTTACTGAAATTCAAATATTTGAAATTGAACTAAAAAAAATGATCATACCATTGAAAGTTTTAAAAGTTATTGACAAAAGCATACCATATCAAATCTTATACCGTTTTCTCTATGGTGACAATGTTTCATGGGGTATTACCTTAAAACAGAACGCTACGGTTGAAAACTACTATTTCAGTCAATGGAATGAGAATATCATGTTTGATTTTACCGGGATTAATCTGGAAAAAGTGTATCAGAAATTAGTGAAAGCATTTATCAATCAGAAAATCCCGTTCAACGGTACTTTTAGAGAAATTGTAGATATTGATAAGAAGATAAAAGAATTGGAGTGCGAGATATCGCTTCTTGAAAGTAAGATAAAAAAAGAAAAACAACTGAACCGGAAGGTTGAGATAAACAAGATCTTACTTGAAAAGAAGGACCAATTGAAGGAGTTAAAATGCCAAAGATAAATGTATTGAACCGAGATGTAACAATTTATGAACAAGACAAAGATGACTATATCTGTATTACAGATATTGCAAAGTACAAAAATCCCGACCACACAAATGATCTTATACGTAATTGGCTCCGTAATCGCAACACTATTGAGTTTTTAGGCATATGGGAACAATTGAACAATCCTGATTTTAAACCCGTGGAATTCGACGGGTTTAGTCCTTTTAGAGAAACTGAACAATTGAATTTAAAAAAAGCACATGTTGAAGTAACATTGGATTAAACTATAAATAATAATCATCATGTCCAGGAGAGATAAAATGAACAAATTAAAAAAGAGCACACCCGACTTGACAGAAAAACATATAGATAAAATAAGCGAGTTATTTCCCTATGTAATTACAGAAAAACGCGATGAAAATGGAGGAATTAAAAAGGCTGTAGATTTTGATCTTTTAAAACAAACACTCTCCAAAGATCTTGTAGAAAACGATGATGAAAGATACAGATTGGATTGGCCTGGGAAAAAAGCTTCACTTCTTAAAGCAAACACTCCCATCACCAAAACTTTGCGACCATGCCGTGAGGAATCTTTACATTTTGAAAATACAGAAAACTTGTATATCGAAGGGGACAACTTTGAAGTGCTTAAAATTTTACAAGAAAGTTATCTAGGTAAAGTGAAAATGATTTACATCGATCCACCCTACAATACAGGTAATGACTTTATTTACAAGGACGATTACAAGAAAAGCAAAGAAAAATACGAAGAAGAAATTGGAATCATTGACGAAGAAGGCGGCAAGCTATTTAAAAATACAGATACCAATGGTAGATTCCATTCCGATTGGTTAAGCATGATGTATGAACGACTTATTGTAGCAAGAGATTTACTTACAGAGGATGGAGTGATTTTCATCAGTATCGACGACAACGAAGTGCATAACCTGAGAAAAATATGTGATGAAGTGTTTGGAGAAGAGAACTTCGTTGCAAACTTTTTGTGGAAAAAGAAATCCACAACATCAAATGTAAAAGATGCTCAAGTAAGTGCTCAAGTTGACTATCAACTGTGCTATCAAAAAAATGCTGCATTGACACTAAAACAAAGAATTAAACCAACGGAACAAAGATCGTATCCTCATATAGACAATGAGGGTCATTATAGAACTACCGTAATTGAGAAAAAAGACTCTGGTTCTTATAAGCGAGACACTATGAAGTTTACCATTCAGGGTCATCTCCCTCGCGTTGGTAAAAGATGGCAGATCGGACATGAAAAAGCATCGGAGTTAGAAAGTAAAAATCGTTTTTTATGGGATGGAGAAAAGATACTTTTAAAGATCTATGATTTTGAAGATGAAGACACCTACTCTGCACAACCCAACTTTTTAGATAATCATGGCACAAGCGAGTGCGCAGCCAGATTAGTGAATAAGGAACTATTTAGAATACCTGAACTTTTTGACAACCCAAAACCAATCAAATTAGTTAGACACTTCCTTAATATTGCATTGAAAGAAAATGACCTTGTGTTGGACTTTTTTTCAGGCTCATCTACTACTGCTCATGCAGTTATGCAACTGAATGCAGAGGATGGTGGAAAGCGAAAGTTCATTATGGTACAGCTTCCAGAGTTATGCGAGGAAAAAAGCGAAGCTTTTAAAGCTGGTTATAAGAACATTGCTGAAATTGGTAAGGAAAGAATTAGACGGGCTGGGAGAAAGATTGTAGAAGAGCTTAAAGAAAAGAATCAAAAATTGGATCTTGGTGAAGAGATGGTAGACCCAAGTAAACTCGATATAGGGTTTCGAGTCTACAAAACAGACTCGAGCAACATGAAAGATGTTTTCTATCATCCGTATGATGTTGGCCAGAATAAGCTAGACTTTGTCGAAAGCAATATCAAAGAAGACCGAACAGCAGAAGACTTACTTACGCAAGTAATGTTGGAGTTAGGATTAACTTTAGATTTACCCATAGAAGTTAAAAGTATACTTGGTAATACTGTTTACATTGTTCAAACTAATGCTCTGGTTGCATGCTTCGATGATGATATCAACTTCTATATTGTAGATGAAATTGCTGATTTACAACCTCTTAAAGTCGTTTTCAAGGATGCAAGTTTCAAAGACGATAAAGATCGCATTAATGTAGAAGAACGATTTAAACGACTTTCGTCAGAAACAAAAGTAACAGTGATATAGTATGAAGCTAAAATTCAAACAACAACCATATCAAACAGATGCAACAATGGCCGTAGTTCGTTGCTTCGAAGGTCAGGGAAAAGGATACAGGAAGGAAATTGTTGGTAGACAGATTCTTGATCAAGGACTCTATGGTCATGAGGTTGTTACAGAGGAAATTTTCTCGAACAAAAAATTGGAATTAACCGATAGTGAAATACTTCAAAATGTAAAAACAATACAAAAAGAACAGAGCTTAAAACCCAACCAAGTACTTGATGGGCTTAATTTTTCGATCGAAATGGAAACAGGTACCGGTAAAACGTATGTGTACACAAAAACAATGTATGAGTTAAACAAACACTATGGTTGGAGTAAATTTATCATTATGGTGCCATCAGTAGCGATTCGTGAGGGAGTTCACAAATCTCTTGAAATAACTGCAGACCATTTCCAAGAAATATATGGAAAAAAAATCCACTGTTCTATTTACAATACGAAAAACAAATCCAACCTAAACAACATCAAAAAATTCGCTAACACCTCCCATATTGAAGTGATCATCATGAACTATCAAGCATTTGCAACGACCAGTAAAGAATCCAGAAAAATATACCAAAAGCTTGATTCTCTCCAAAGTGAAAAACCGATAGATATCATTAAAAGAGCTAGACCGATACTCATTATTGATGAACCCCAAAGAATGGGGATTGAAGAAGGCAAAGTTTTTAAAGGAACGAAAGTTTCAAAAGTTGTTGATGTAGTGTACCGTAACAGAGAGTTTAACCAATTGTTTACCCTCCTTTATTCAGCAACCCATAAAAAAGATTTCAACAAAATATATAGGTTAGATGCAATTGATGCTTTTAACCAGAAACTTGTCAAAAAAATATGCGTTAAAGGGATTGAAGTTTACGGCAACAGCGGAACTAACAGCTATCTTTTTTTGGACAAGATTCAAATCAGTTCTAATACCTTTCCTGTAGCATACCTTGATTTTGAAGTCAAACAAGCAAATGGGATTCAAAAAAGACACGAAAGATTCAAGAAAAAGATGATCTCTATGTGCTCTCTAATGAAATGAAACAATACAAAGGTTTTGTTGTAAGCGAAATTAACGGAAAAAACAATACAGTTTCTTTCACAAATGGGATCAAATTGACAGTGGGACAAACTTCTGGTGATGTAGATGAAGAACATATTAGAAGAATCCAAATACGAGAGACAATACAATCCCATTTAGAAAAAGAACGGTTGATGGTACCATCAGGAATAAAAGTATTGTCACTTTTCTTTATCGATGAAGTAGTGAAATATAGGGATTACAATAGCCCTGACCAAAAGGGAATATATGCCAAAGTTTTTGAAGAAGAGTACCAGAAAGCAATCAAGAGTTTAAATATAGTTGAAGATGGATATGAAGAATATCTGCAAAGATTTTCTGTGAATGATATACACAAGGGTTACTTCTCCATCGATAAAAAAGGTCGATTTGTTGATTCTAAAGAAAAACGTGGAGAAGGTGGAAGCGATGATCAGAATGCTTATGATCTCATTATGAAAAACAAAGAACAGCTTCTTGATTTAAAAGAGCCCACTAGATTTATTTTCTCCCATTCCGCTCTTCGCGAAGGATGGGATAACCCGAATATTTTTCAGATTTGTACCTTAAAACACAGTCAATCGGAGATAAGTAAGCGTCAAGAAATTGGACGTGGCCTTCGAATTTGTGTAAATTCTACAGGAGATAGAATGGATTT
>CAYRWA010000050.1:0-3785 GCA_964427915.1 uncultured Caldisericota bacterium | reverse complement strand
GTAGCCAAAAGTATTCCTATTCTCCTGGAACTGACTGCCAAGGAATGTGATTCCTTTGCACGCCGCCTGCTCAATATTAAACTAGAACCCAAACGTACTAGCCAACAAAACTTAGATCTTTCGGTCAAACTTCTCAACCTAGAATTTGATAGTGAAACTGGCCAATACTACCTACCCTTTGATCGAACCCTCGAGCTACAATTGCAAGTCTCTGGCTATGAAACATACTACAACTACACCATTCACTGGGGAGACGGAGAAACCACTACACTCAAAAACGAAACCAGTGCCACCATCCTTCTGGAACACAACTTCACTGCCAAAGGCACCATGCATCTAAAAATCACCATCCAAGACATCAATGGCAGAGAAAAAACCTCTACCCTCTACCTGGCCGTGAAGTAAATTAATCATATCTTAACATAAAACTGTCCTGGACTGTGTTGCTTTTATTCGGGTAGTAGCTACCTTATTTTCTGAGGGGGCTTTTTTTCATTTTGATAAGCGAACTGCTTTTTGATAATGAATGGAGTACCAATATGAGAATAACGGTAGCGGGTGCTGGATATGTTGGGCTTTCAATGGCGATTCTTTTAGCACAGCATCATGAAGTGATTGCTTTGGATATATTGCAAGAAAAAGTAGATCAGATTAACAATAAAGAGTCACCTATCATCGACAAGGAAGTTGAAGAGTATCTTCAAACAAAAAATCTTTCTCTTACAGCAACAACCGATCATTTAAAAGCCTACCAATCGGCTGAATATGTGGTTATATGTACCCCAACTAATTACGATCCTGACAGAAATTATTTTAATACCAGAACGGTGGATGCTGTTATTGCAAATGTTTTGTCCATTAATCCAGAAGCAGTCATGGTTATCAAATCAACTGTACCTGTTGGGTATACAGCGTCTGCCCGGGATAAATTTGAAACCGATACTATTATTTTCTCTCCTGAATTCCTTCGCGAAGGAAGCGCACTATATGATAATTTGTATCCATCAAGAATTGTGGTGGGAGAGAAATCAGAACGAGCTACAATATTCGCTGAGCTTCTCATTGAAGGAGCTATTCAAAAGGATGTTCCTACGTTGTACGTAGATTCCTCCGAAGCGGAAGCTATTAAACTGTTTGCCAATACGTATCTTGCAATGCGCATTGCTTTTTTTAATGAATTGGATTCTTACGCAGAAGTGCGAGAATTGGATACCAAACAAATCATTGAAGGCATTGGTTTGGATCCTCGCATTGGACTTCATTATAACAATCCTTCCTTTGGTTATGGTGGGTACTGTTTACCCAAAGACACAATGCAATTATTAGCAAATTATACCGATGTTCCTCAAAACATCATTTCTGCCATTGTCGATGCGAATAAAACAAGGAAAGATCATGTTGCATCAATGATTCTAAAAAGAAATCCCACTATAGTTGGTATATATCGTTTAACCATGAAGACCCATTCTGATAATTTCCGTCAATCTGCTATTCAAGGCATTATGAAGCGTATCAAAGCCAAAGGCATTGAAGTGGTTGTTTACGAACCCGAACTCAAAGAAGAAGAATTCTTCCATTCCAGAGTTATACGAGCTCTTGCTGAATTCAAAAGGATATCGGATGTGATTGTCGCGAACCGAATTACAAACGAGATGCAAGATGTCCTGGAGAAAGTCTATACGCGAGATTTGTATTACCGTGATTAAAAAAATCTACCCTTATATTTTGTAATGGGTAAAAAATAAAGAAATTTACCCATATACATTTTGTAATGGGTAGATTTCTCGTTATTTTACTCAAACACTCTTCTTTTTGTAAATATTTCAAACAATGGTCGATTGACGAAATAGTGCTGAACTCCAAATTTCTCTTTTTGTAGAAATCCACCCAGCACTAAATCATTTAAATATCTAGCAGCGGTTTTACGTGTTACACCCAAATCACGCTGGATAAAGTCAATTTTGGTATAGGGATGACAGAAAAGATTATTAAGTAAATCCTGGCTGTAAAACTTATAATTTTCTCTAATTCTCCGCTTATAATCTAACATCAGTTGACGAATCTCTCGGATGATAACAAGGGTTTCAATGGAGGTTTTTTCAATACCATCCAGAATATAAAGAATCCATTCTTCCCACCTATTGTGATCACGAACCTCTTGTAAAAGACGATAATAGTCATTTTTATGTTCAATAATGTAGCGACTTAAGTACAGCACGGGAATATCCAGAAGTCTTTTTTGAACAAGATAGAGAATATTGAGAATCCTACCCGTCCTACCATTTCCATCGTAAAAAGGATGTATACTCTCAAATTGATAATGGATTACGGCCATTTTTATCAAATAATCAGTGTTTGAAGCATGATCGTCGTTGATGTACCATTCAAGATTTTTCATGAAACTCTGAATATCTTCTTCTTTTTGGGGCGGAATATAGACAATTTTGCCTGTCTGATTATTTTTGAGCTCTGTTCCAGGCATTTTTCGAAAGCCTGTTTTGTTTCTTTCTAATAACGATTGAATCTCAATAATCATGTTATTTGTTAAAAGATTTTCCTGACTGACTAGTTCATACCCTCTCTTTAATGCAAAAGTATAATATCGAACTTCTTTTGCTGAAGTATCTGAAAGAAATTCAGTGAAAAGATTTTCCTTAAACAAATCATCATGGGTTGTAATAATATTTTCAACTTCTGAACTATCTTTAGCTTCTTGAATAGAAAGAGTATTGATTAAAATATTCTGGTTCGGGATCGTACTGGATATACCTTTTAACTCAGCTAAATATCGATTTGCTTGTGAACACTTTCTTAAAACTTTTTTTGTTTCTAAGTCTACTTCAGGAGGTAGTTTTTTTAATGACCACATATTTAATAGCAAGCCCCTTCCTACAAACAAAGCAACAAATGACGAATATCTATACCCAAAAAAGATTATACCCGAGTTACGATGGGTTTATTATGGATGAAAATCACATAGAAATCAAGTATATACCGTGATTTCTCCCATCGAATACTTTCAATACCTTCAATCGAATAACTGGAGGTTTTCTACCTTCACCCCTCTCTTGCATAAAGTATTAAAAGAATACCTATTGGTTGGGGGTTACCCAGAATATTTCTCGAACAAAGATATTTTCATGTGGCAAAAACGGCTTTCAACTGATATTGTAAACCAAGGACTCTATCGAGATGTCGTTTATGCGTACCAAATTAAAAATCCTGAAAGGTTAGAACAACTTCTTTATTTTATTGCAGCCAATAATGGACAAGACTTTAATTTTAAAACAATTGCTGATACTCTTCACTGCGACAATGAAACAGTATCGAAGTATCTCACATATTTGGAACAAGCATATCTAATTTTAATTCAACATCACTTTTCAAGAAATGCTGGGAAGGGAATTCGAAAGAACAAAAAGTTATACATTCACGATAATGGGCTAGCAAACGCCCTTCTTCACTACAATGAAATCGATTCTATTAGAGAAGCTTTCTTGATAGAGAATAGTTGTGTTCAATTTGTTCAAAACTATGCAAATACTCATGGATGGGGTACTGGTTATTATAGGGGAGAGAATTCTGAAATCGATATCATTGTTGACAAACACGTTAGAGTTCAACCTATTGAAGTAAAATTCAGGAATCACATACCCCCTACTTCTTCCTTCTCAGTGTTTTCTTCTCATAACAAATCTATTCCAGTAGAAAAACCTATCGTGATTACGAAAAATCAATTAAAAGAAACAAGCCAGTACATTGCCATACCATTCTATTTGATCCGT
>CAYRWA010000049.1:0-2508 GCA_964427915.1 uncultured Caldisericota bacterium | reverse complement strand
TGTAGGAGTCGGAAAAGGATGGATGAGGGCATGACTTGTTCGTTTAGCTACGATGGAAACAATTTACTTACGAGTCATGATGATTTTTTAGGAAATGAGTACACCATTGGCTATGAAGGAAGTTCTCCGTTTAAAGTCACCAGCTGGACAGACCCAGCCAGCAATCAAACAACCTTTGCGTATGCTTCTGCATCCTCACCATACGATAAGAAAACAACCGTAACAGATGCAGAAGATATTGACATTGAATACTACTTTGGTGCTAGCTCTGGCCAAGTAGAAAAGATTCAGCAGTTTGATGGCACCGATACTCTCAAAATTGAAATGGTCTATGATGGAACCACAGGATTCCAAACCAGTAGTAAAGATTCCTATGGCAATACGACTACTTCTCAATTTTCTATTATCTTTAAAGAAAGATTAGATATGCGTTAAATGTTGTTTACACACTTAATTTGACAGACCCTGTTCCTGGAACTGGTCCAGTAAGGGAAGGAGAAAATCTAGATAAAACCGTAAGCATATTGCATTGTAAGGATGAAAATAATGAAGGCATAGATGCACGCTATATTGGTTCAAGAAATGGCATAATTGGTTACTGGACTAGTTTTGAGAACTTTATTCCAGTTGCTCCCTAAACAAGTTGCTACATGGAGGAGGAAACTATGAAAAAACAAACACAATCCTTATTCATTTTTCGAACATCATTCATCTTTATTGCACTTTTTCTGCTTATCGGTTCTAGCTTTTTGTTCTTATCTGAAAAAGAAAAAAAGATTCAACGGTATTCTGTTTTTTATAGACCCACTTTTAACGAAGTTGGCAATCCTGATACAAGATATTTGTATAAGCAAAAAAGTATACTTAACGACCTTACTCTAGTCTGGTATGGAATTGATGATCGTTGGATTTTACCACCACCAGGAGAATATCTTTCACTTTCTGAAATCCCCTACCTTTCCCAAACGGAGATCTATCCAAAAGATTTAAAGGGAGTTTGGGAAAATAGAAAGAATACGTATTGGGATCGGAGAAGTAATTCAAAACCTGTTCCTGTCTCTAAAGAAAGAGGATCCTCATGAAGTTACAAAAATGGATTGTTATTACTTTTTGCTTGATTGGTATTATGACTTCGTTCCTCTTTATGTTGTATGGATATCATCAGTATGATTTCTGGAAATCCCAAACGAAAGGATTATGCATCCATTTATTCGAATACTACGATGCAAAGGGTGATTATTTAGCAACTCGAGTTGCCAAAGAACCATTAGAGAATAGTAATGATCGCCATGAAGTTGCTTATCATTGTTTGGTGAAACAAGACAACGAGAGACGTTATCTTACGATAGCCTCGTTTCGATGGAATCTGTTGGATCTTCCTGAAGAAACATATACAATGAAGGAAAAATGGACACCCACTGGAATCGAATATGACATTAAAGAAATATGTGTACAACTGAAACAAACACAGTTCTTTGCCAATATATCTAGAACAAGCCAAACAGAACCAGAAGACTGATACATGATCCAGGTGGCTTGTAATGAAGTAGAAAGGATATGAGTAATGAAAAAGATACACTGGATAAGTTGGTTTCTTGTTTTATGTATTGTTGTTATGGCGAGTGTTGTGTTCTATCAACAGTGTTCAATAAACACTTATGAAAACTTGTTGAAAGATGATATTTATATTGTCACTGTGTATGATTCAGCAGGAACCTTGCAGTCTGTTGATTATGCAAAATCGATAAAAAGAAATCCCTACAAAGACGCAAGTGCGATTCGAGTTTTAAGAACAGGAGAAATTCTTGAAATAGACCAGGAAAAAGAGGAATCCAGAGAAAATGAAAAAAACATTACCATCTGCACCATGGTTTTTGCAATTGATGACTCTGGAGAAAATCCTGTCTTTATAACTCCTTTTAAAGAATCCTTTGATGTAACTTTTCCCACACATTCTGTCTCTTTAAAAGAGCTGCCTGATCTTGCTGATGTGATGCGTAATAATGTCAAGAAATTTATTGTGAAAAAACCTTAAGTTTTTCGCATGACACCTTGCATTGTGTTCCATGAAAGGATAAAACAACGAATAACATGCTAATGAACAGCAATGCGTTGTATACAACCAGCACATTGTTTTAACCGATGAAATCGATATGAGCAAGAATCTGCATTCTTGGAGTTTTTCCTTCAAGGTTGAAGAAGAATCCTAAGTTTAAAGTATACAGTGGGAAGGAGTTTATCCTTCCCACTGGTTTAAAACCATTAACGAGGTGTGATTTGAACCAAGCTGTTCGTCTGTATGAATTTGGTCCTGTGATATCACTCATAGCACTTATAAGAGATGAAGTTCACAGATACACAGATAAGACAGAGTTATCTTATTCTGATGCAAAAGAAGTTCGTGACAAGCTCTATAATGATAATCCTTGGTTACGTAGTGGTGATGAGATAAAAAACAGAAAACAGGCAGTTAAAGACTGTTTATCTTCTTGTTCTTCTCACATAGAT
>CAYRWA010000048.1:0-3106 GCA_964427915.1 uncultured Caldisericota bacterium | reverse complement strand
CGGAAAGAAATGCTTGTTAAATGAAGTTACCAAGCTCCAAGAGACACTGTATCAACAATTGGGCATCGTTATGCCTAACTTATAGGTAGAATTTAGGATACACAATGCACATTTTCACTTACTTGCCAAAATGATGATTGTTCCAATTCAAGTTGTGTTGATAGTGATGGTCATTGTCTAAACCAGTGTTAACACAAAAAAGAGGATAATAATGAAAAACTTTGAAGAAATCGTTAATTGTATCCATACGAATGACAACTTGTTAATCCAATTTGTGAAATATTCTAGTACAAATGCTGATAAAAACAACTCTGATCTTATGATATTCGACAAAAACATACTTTTGCTTACGGAAGAACTTAAAAATATTATTGAGGAAACCTTTGCGGAAAAAAGTAACTCTGGAGATTCAAAATTCAGAAAAAATATCATTATACAATCAGCAAAAAGCAATACAAATAATACAAAATTTGACGCATATGACTCATCTTCAGAATGTCTAGATACATACATGTGTATGAATAAATCTCATCCAGAGACTTGTACCGATTCTAATAGATGCCGTGATGACCAATGTACAAATGTATCTTTAACATGTCAGGATGACTCTGGCTGTAGAGATTTTAATAATTGTGTTAACAGTGGATCTGGTAATGATACAATTTGTCAAGACAATGATCAATGCAGTGATACAAACTGCATTAATGGACGAAATAATCCCGAAGGAGATTCGTGTACAGATAATAGCGGTTGCATTGACAATGGTTGTATAAATGACAATGGTTGTGTTGATGATGACTGTTCAAATAATCAATGTCAAAATGACGATTGCACAAATTTGAACTCATGTTCCGAAGCAGGGTGTATCGATATCACAACATGTTCAAACAATCCAAATTGCCATCCTTCAGAATAAATCATTAGTAAAGGGAGAACGTAGAAATGAAAACAAAAGACTGGTTCGTTAAGCTGAGTAGTATAGTCGTATGTGTAGTGTTGATATTGCTTGTATCGAGGTATGCCCATGGTGAAACGGGAAAGAAACAAATTGAAGTTACGTATCGGAATATTGGAATTCAAGTTAATGGAGAAGAAATAGAATCAGAACAAGAACCTTTTTTGTTCCAGGATCGGGTATATGCACCTTTACGTACTATTGGAGAAGCAGTAGACAAAAAAGTTGATTGGGATAATGAAAATAGTAAAGTGTTGATTGAGGATTCTCCAACAAATTCAAAACCTAATTCAGATACCTTTTGCTTATGCTATCCCCTTCATTCTATTGGAGAAAGAAGTGAAGAATATCCTTTAGCTTTAACCATTAAAAAAGCATATAAAGAAACGAATGACTATTCGGGAGAAGACCTTCTACATATTGATCTAACAATAGAAAATATACATACATCTCCAATTGTTTTAGAAAGCTGGGATAACTTGTATTTATTGGATGACCAGGGTAATTATGTAGCAAAAATTTCTACACAATGGCTTCCGGATAGTATTGGAGCAAAAAGTATACTAAACGAAAATGGAAGAGGATTTCTATATGTATACTGGAAGGATGTCCCAAAAAATGAACCTCTTCGATTTCTGTGGCTTCCGAAACTACACAAGCCGTATGAATTACGTTGGGAACCCTTTGAGAAAGTTTTCGTTTACAATCTGGGTACCTTTGAAGAATAATAAAATCTTCAATCAACACACTTGTCGAGTAGAATCCTGTGAACAATCATTTCCATAGACAAGGCAAACTTTTTGATAGATGAAATGAATTGTTAATAATGCTTTGAGGGGAAATTTGCCTAATTATAGGAAAGAGTTTAATTTGCATGTTTTCGCTGTATAAAACAGCCAAGCAGTGTAATATAATGGTAAAATAAAGGTGCATGCTGGTTGATACAGAAAGGAGTTAAGATGTTGCTTATTCAAGAATTGACACATGAACAAACCTCGTTTATACAGGAGGCAACCGGCTTATTAGCCGAAGCTTTTCCTGGTGCATATGGAAATTCTGCAGAAAATGAAATGGAACAAATTCTGGAAACAGATCGAATTGCTCTGGTAGCTATACACGAAAATCATGTTGTTGGATTGATTGGCGCTATCCCTCAATACGGAACCACGGGTTGGGAACTTCACCCACTAGTGGTACAAAATAACATGCGAAATCAGCACATTGGTAAAGCCCTTGTTGCTGCTTTAGAAGAGAAAATTGTCAAACAGGGAGGGATAACCATATACCTTGGGACAGACGATGAAAACAACCGCACATCTCTGTATGGAAGTAATCTATGCCACAAAACCTATGAAAAAATAAGAGCAATTCAAAATGTTGAAAAACACCCCTACTCATTTTACGAAAAAGCAGGTTACAAGATTGTTGGTATTATTCCAGATGCAAATGGTCTCGGAAAGCCTGACATTATTATGTCCAAAAAAGTTAACTATAAAATCAGACAGCTTGATAAACCCGATCTTTCCAGCGCCATAGATCTTATCTGGCGGGTTTTTTCTGAATTTGAAGCTCCTGACTATTCCAACGAAGGAATTAACGAATTCAAGAAATTCATTCAGCTCGAGAACATATCGAATGCAATCGAGAAATCTGAAATAAAATTGTGGGGCTGCTTTGACTGCCAAAACATTGTAGGAATTATTGCCATACGGAAACCCTGTCATATTTCCCTTCTTTTTGTAGACAAGAATTATCACAGAAAAGGGATTGCCCGTTCTCTTTTGCATACCCTTATAGAAGACGGAAGCGTCACAAAAGACCACCTGGAGATAACCGTTAACTCTTCCCCGTACGCAGTAAAAATATATCGACAATTAGGATTCCTTCCTACCAAAGCTGAGCAACTTGTGAACGGTATCCGTTTCGTTCCAATGATTCGGAAATGCAGCCACCCATAAAAATGATGCATCCTGAACAAGTATAATGCTCTTGCAATAGACGACAGAAGGAGCATTTATGTTCTGCAATTGCCAATAAAACCTCAGTATGGTCTAGATGCAAAAAAGATAGCTGGAAGATGGAATAATAGTATGCCATATTTCATGAAATACAAAATCCTATTGCTTACCATTCGTAGGGAATGCTATACTT
>CAYRWA010000047.1:0-2923 GCA_964427915.1 uncultured Caldisericota bacterium | reverse complement strand
TTCCAGATCAATCTCCTTTTGAATCTGATACCTATGATTGGTACGAAGATGATGGAACTGATATTGAACTTTTGTATCAGGATCAACCATTGGACCTTGAAGTTCCCAAAAGTTGGTATGTTGCTTGTTGGCGATCCAGCAACACAGAATACGATATGTACATGGATACTCGTTATATATATGTAGACAATGACGATCCCGAATATCTATACAAGCAATACGACATGGCTACCGGTTATCAAAATCCCTTTCTGAAACGAAATGTAGAAGAATTCTCTTTTTCACTAGGTATGATTCGAACTCCTCCTCCTGCTGTGTTTTCCGTTTCTGATGGCAAAGCACTGCAGGGATATACATACAATCAAGCATTTGCCTACAAAGGAGACAAATGGAAGATCAAAGCAGTGGAAAAAACAGAAAACAAGCAGACTACCTTGTGGGAACACGAAATACCCCATTGGAACAATGGTCGGGAAGATCATATGAACTGGAGAGGCCTTATTCAATACGACAACATCTTGGTGTATACTTCTTACACCCTAAATTACAGAAACGTTACAGGTCTTATTACCCGAGCTCTTTCCAAAGATACCGGAGAAGTACTATGGGAAGTAAAGAATCCAGTGCAAGGAGGTACTCTTAATTTTCCAGACGAAAGTGATGCTCCTGTTTTAAATCAGATAGGACGATACTACTATACTGTGAGTAAGGGAAGCTGTCCCAGCGATATAGAAGAGCCAACCTTGTATGTTATTAATACCAATACCGGTACGATGGAGGGAAAACTCCAATCAGACTTGGCTACTATCAAAACGAATCACTTGATCCCAGCCAGCTCGGTGCTGGATACAGATGGATCTTTGTATCAGATATGGTGGCGTTATAGTCAACAAGAAAAGCTTTTCACCCGAACTAATTTGGTCACCTTAGAAGACATCTTGATCAGTTCATCTCTAGACGCTTCAGATAGAAATCTACTGGGAGTTAACCAGGACAATATAGTTACGTTTAAACGCAATACTCTTGCTGTCTATGATCAAAACACATTGGTTCAAAAATGGTCTGTGGACAATGCCACTGGATACAGTAAGGTACGGCCAGATGGTACCATGGTTGTCATTTTAGACAATCAGTATATTTGCCACATTCGACTACAGGATGGAGTGATCTTGCAATACTGGAATACCAAAAAACTTCTCAGAGAAGGATGCACTTGTACTAGCTTTTCCAATACCAGTTGTTTCTATCCAACTGCAGTTCGCATTACTCCTGCTAATCAGGCTATCATCTTTATTGACGAAAAAATCCCCGCTCCCCCTAACCAAGTTGTCCACAACCAAAAAATCCTAGCCATTTCCTTAGAAATACCTACACAACAACGAGAATAAGCGTGTATAATAGCTATCTGTTTCGTTTTTTGTTGTACATCCACACTATTTTTCATCAAGGAGTTGAATGAGACATGAAAACACCGATATGTATTGTGACCATACTGGTTCTTTTATGTTCAGCTGCATCGTGCACGCAAAAGAGTGTTAATGACCATACAATACATTTTGGTACTGTATGGAAAACTAACGAAGATACTCCTGTCCAATGGCTTATACCTTTTCCTGATATGGCAGAACCCTGCAAGGATTCCCTACAACTGGACGGTAAATATTTGTATGTCAATGTAAAGCATGATCAAGCATACTCTTATTTTCGGTGGAATATAGAGGATTCTTATCAGCCTTTTCGAGATTGGTTTTGGAACTACGTCTATAGACCAGTGGATATGAATATGGCGTCGTCAGGTAATTCAATAAATCCTCAATATGTTGTGATTCCTGAAACTACACTAACAGATGAACAACCGGGAATTGTGCCTTCTGTTGTTTTAATGAATGGAGACAAACTCCAAGCAATTTCGACGCAACCTCCTGATAACGATTTCATTTTTAGCAATCAGGCAGTTACTCCTGAAAGAATTCTATGGGAACATCCTTTGTCTAGTTACACCATTCTTGGGCTTCGATACAGTAGTGGTCATATTTATTATATAAGTCGAGAGTATCCGTATTCAGAAGAGGGATATGAGAAGTTAAATATCCTGGATGCTTCAACAGGAGAATTGATTACACAATGGGACCTTCCATTATATGATATTCCCGATCCTTCGCGAAATGTAGATTTTAATGCTCGTTTTAAAGTGCATCAGCATCATACCTTGTATGTAATCTACTATTACCCATTTTACGGAGAGTCATCCCCCTATCCCATTTACGCATTTGATATGAATACCAATACTCTTATTTGGAAGGTTAGCACATTCTATGGTGGGTGCAGTGGTGGATTCGAGTATAATGGTAAATTGTATTTCTTAGATCAAGAAGTGGATCCCACTTCTACCCCAAAGGCTTTCCATTTATATGGCTTTGATCGTAGATCTGGAGAAAGAACTTCTCCTGCACAAATTTTAAAAGAAGATGTACCAGGTATTCCAGAAAAAATGAGAAAACATCCTTTTCTACTTGATCCTTCTCCTCAGTTGGAAGGAATTGGAAAATACCATTTTTTCATTGCTGGAACGGACCAATCTTATTTTGCAGCTATACATCGTGACACTATGAATGCTGCATGGATCAAATACCATATCACTGGTTTTATTCAGTCTTCAGAGGAGGAAACACTGTTTCTGATAAAAGAAGATCGATGGATTCAGAAAGTGAATGTCCGTGACGGTGTAGTATTGCAAGAATGGGATATTCAAGCAATAGCCAAACCTGAAATTTCTTTCTATCGACAAAGATCATCTGATTTTAAATTGAGCTTGGAGGACCCCGAAGAGCTTGAACAGTATTATTCTCAGAGTCATGGTCGAGTAAGAAATCAGTTGATACTTTCTCCTGATGGTATTTTGTGTGCTATATATAAAGAATAT
>CAYRWA010000046.1:0-6963 GCA_964427915.1 uncultured Caldisericota bacterium | reverse complement strand
ATGAGGGATTGTTTCTTCTGCTGTTTCTCCGATGTTGGATAAGGCATTGGAAATGGCATGCGAGGACAAGGATTTTTCATACGGATAGAGAGTTTTCAGGTCTGTGGTTTCCATCCAAGAGGACAAATGAGAAATGGATTGTTTTTCCAAAAGACGATACGCCACGAGAAGCAAAAGAAGGTTGGTTTCCTCGGCGGAGAAACATTTTAGGAGAATCTTTTGTAGACCAATTTCTTCCACCAGTTGAGAAAACAAATAGGCATCCCCATAGGAAACAATTTGTTTCAGCTTGGGTACTTCGATAGGGGAAGGCGGTGGTTCTTTTGTAAGGTGATCCAAATCTTCGTGCGAGAGAATCTTACGGATGTATCGTGACGATTGTTTTTTCCGTTTGGTTACAGGGTTATAGTGATCGGTTGTCTCATACAAATAGAGATTTCCATTGATTTTCTTAACCCGAAGGTACGGTGCATATTCTTTTGTTTCTGGTGAACAGTCAATTTTGTTTTTCATCCTGCCTATATTATAGGCAGGTATTTACTGATGTCAATACCATGTATAATCTTATTTTAACGGATAAAAATAATATTCCTGCCTAAGAATAGGGAGATTTTAGGTATCCCACTGCACCCCCCAAATACGTACTCTGAATCAGAGGGTCGATAACAATAGATTCCTTTCTTGGTGCTGGAGGGATACCATCAAAACTTAGTGTTGCACTGGGAAGTGAAAATTCCATTCCAAATGATGCACTAAATTGGCCCATCTGCAAAACACCAGGATAAGCATCTGATGAAGGTTGTATTGCTTCAACCATAGTGCCGGCATTAACTTCCATAGCCTTAAATGAAATAGGGTAAGATTGATTGCTTGCTTTTCCATAGCTAACAAGCGGTGCATCCACGATAGCTCCAAAGGGAGTATGAAACTTTGCGTGAGTAGCATTTTCAGCAAGTTCCAGCGTTGCGCCTTCAATTTCTACTTTCAATTGAGTTTCATCAGCCAGGGGCCATACAATAAAGTCATATTTCAAGCCATCAGGACTAAAATAGTATTGCAGGTCGATCCCTTCCCAAAGATTAGTATAAACAATTTGACGATAGGCTTTACAACCTGTTCCCCATTTATCCGGGTCATTTCCAATGAAAAAGTTATACAATGTGCCTGTTTCTTCCATGCCCTGAATGGAAGATGGTTTGGATCCAGGATGACGCAATGAAAGCACATAGGACTCATAAATAAAATTTTTGGGCTTTTTTTGATTTGGATACAAATAATCATCATGAGTTTGATATGGATCATATTTATTGAAAGAATCCTGCTCTTCTGCTTCAACTTCCTTAGCTCTTATGAGTTGATATTGAATCTGATCCTGGCGAAAGATAATTCTCCCAAAATCCGTATCCCCTACAAAAAGGATACTCTCATCCCACTGGCCTTTGTTTTCGGTAAAGAAGCCTCGCTGTTGGGTCAGGGTTGCTTGGGCTTGTTCCAGGGTGATGGGAGGAGGATCTGGGTTATTCTCTGTTTGGGCTATCCCTGGGGATACTGGTTGGGAAACAAGCATCAGGCTAAAACATGCAAAAATAAAAAAAGCGACTACCTTCTTAAAGATCATTTACTTCCTCCTGTGAGTTTATAAAAACAAAGCAAACAACTATTGCTCGATTTTGAAACAATCCTATACTTTGCATTTTAACGGCAAAAACCAAATCGACCCCTTCTGTTTTTACATAAACAATCAATCATAAGATATAAAGTAATTACAATCATACAGATTCTTGGGATTATTACAACGCTAAAACCAAAAAGGAAATTCAAGATACTTTTGTTTTTTTTTGCTGCAATCGTATTGAAAAGAGATCTAGAGAGAACTAGAGACTGAGGTGGTACACTTTTTTACTTAAGAAATTGCTACAACTGGATTACTCTTAGATTAACGTTAATACGCATTGATATCAATTGCAGAAGATGTTTTAAAGCAAATCTGCGCCCACTTCACTGTTGATACCTTAACAGATGGTGGGGTGTTTTCTCGATAAATAAAGTTTAATCATGAACAAAGACACCATCTTTTATAGATTCTTGTCACGTAGGGCATAACAACGAATGATGAAAAGAATTCTCTTTTTATGAGATGTATCGAAATCGGTTTTTTCTTGATTCGCGAGTATTTAAAAATACAATGATAGAAAATGTAAAAGATTGAATCGATAGGTACAAAAGTAAGGAGCTACCATGAAACCGTATAATGATCTAGATAAACTTTCTAAAACCGATGCTTGTGGTGCAAAAGCCTGTTATGCTGCATTGGAAATCCTCAAGGAAAAGGATGAAGGCCTATCAAGCAAATTACTTCTGAAATTAATCCCCCAAAGAGTCGATTTTAACGAATGGGAAAAGCATATATATGAGTCTACTGGGCAAGTCCGGTGGACAACCATTTTTTATTTCTTTTCGATAGATTTAGAAAAAGCCGGTTACATAGTAAAACAAAAAGGCACATGGTTTATCACGTCGGAAGGAAAAGAAGCTCTCAAACTGGGTGCAGCAGAATTCATACTCCAAGCTCACAAAAAATATCGAGAATGGGATAGAGAGAGAAAGAGCAAGGAAGAAGAAGATAAAAAGGAGATAGAAAAGGACCTTCGGGGAGAAGATGAAGAACTCACATTTGATCCTGATGTTCTTCAAAAGGCTAATTTGGAACAATATGAGGAAAATGCTCTTGATGGTATTAAGGAATTCTTATCATCCAAGAATCCCTATGAATTTCAAGATATGGTTGCAACATTGCTCCGAGCAATGGGATACTTCATCTCAAGTATTTCTCCAAAAGGCAAAGATGGTGGCTTGGATATCGTAGCGTACAAAGATCCTCTTGGAGCTGCAACCCCACGAATCAAAGTGCAAGTAAAACACAAGCCCAACACTGCCATTTCTGTCCCTGATATCCGCAGCTTAGTAGGACTTTTAAACAAAGATGGTGATATTGGATTGTTTGTTACATCGGGTACTTTTACAACCGATTCCGAACGCTTTGCAAGAGATTCACACATACACGTTAAGTTAATCGATATCGACCATTTCATTCAATTGTGGATTGAATTCTATTCTAAAATGACTGATGAAGACAAAAACCAGCTACCCATCAAGCCCATTTACTATTTAGGAACAAATGAGTAGCAATGTCTCAAATGCTTGCAAATAGCAACCGTATGTATCTTCAGAGAAGGGAAATCAGCTGCAAAAACACTCCTTTTCCTTTTCATTTAAGGCTATTGCAGATACAATTAAAGCAGCTGAAAATTTGAAAGGAGAACCAATGAGTATATTGAAAGATGCAATCAAAATGGAAATCGATGGAGAGAAATACTATCGCAATCTAGCAGAGGAGAACAAGGATAATCATCTTCATGGAGTTTTCCAAAAGTTAGCAGAGGATGAAAAAGAACATGCTCAGTTGTTAAAACAAAAAGAAGAGAACAAGGAATGTACAATCCAAAAAAGCCAACCCTCTCAAAAAGCTTCTAGCGTGTTTCAATCCATGGAAGAGTTTAAAAGCGAGATAAGAGAAACACCTTCGCAGATAGACTCGTATAGATTGGCTCTTGAAAAAGAAAAAGAGAGTATTGATTTGTACACCAATTTGAAAGAAAAAGCCGAATCCGGTGGCGACAAAGAGATTTATGATTTTCTAATTGAGGAAGAAAAAGATCACTACAACACGATTAACAATCTAATAGCTCTTTTAACAAATGCGGAAGATTGGGTTGAGTCAGCTGAATTTGGAGTCAGAGAGAAGTATTAAGCCGAATGCTTTGAAGTATTTTCATGAAGGTGGGCCGTAAACTTGCCAAGAGGATAACTTCATGGTAAAAGTATTGTGGCAGTTTGCATAGCAAGATTGCCAAATATTTATACATAGGAGATGTTTTTTGAGAATTAACAACACATTGGAGATTGTAGACTAACCGGGAGGTTGGTGTAAATACAATCAACGGCACTTACCTCCCAAAAGTGTATGTATCACTTTATAGGAGGAATTTTTACAATGAAATCATCGAAAATCGATGTATCCCCATGGACCAAGAAAGTACATATTCGTAATGAGATAAAAGCTGATTACGAAACCATCGAGACAATCACAAGAAGGGCGTTTTGGAATTTGTATGTGCCTGGATGCGATGAACATTATTTGGTTCATATCATGCGTTCTCACAAGGATTTCATTCCTGCCTTAGATTTTGTAATTGAGATAGATGGTACGCTCATTGGCAATATTATGTACACAAAGGCAAAACTGGTTGATGAAAAGAAAGAAGAGAAAGAGATTCTGACATTTGGACCGGTTTCAATTTTGCCCGAGTACCAACGTATGGGATATGGCAAAATGCTTATGGAGCATTCGTTTCAAAAAGCAACTGCTTTGGGCTGGGACACTGTTGTGATCTTTGGGAATCCAGCGAATTATGTAAGCAGTGGCTTTAAAAGCTGTAAGAGATACAATGTTTGTCTTGAGAATGATGTGTATCCATCTGCAATGATGCTGAAGGAACTGAAACCAGGAATGCTGGACGGGAGAAAGTGGTTTTACTACGATAGTCCTGTCATGAGTATAGACAAAAAAGAAGCACAGCGCTTTGATGAAAGCTTGGAGAAAATGGAAAAGAAAGTCCAACCAAGCCAGGAAGAATTCTATATTCACAGTCATTCTTTCATGCAATGTGGATAGGTCCCAAAAATCTCTGAGCACTATCTCTAGATAAGGAATTACTTCTACAGATGGAACTTACCGTACGCTAGGTTCATCTTAACAGATAATCGCTTATGGGGGTGCAGATATCACTCAATTGTCTGCCTCCCCAATTGGGGATTACTATTATGCAAAACATATTCACTAGTCAATATTGAATAAAAAAGAAAAATCAGATAGAAATATACTTGGTATAACACCGAATAGATCACTTTCTGCGATTTCTGACTGAAATGCATTCTTGGTGGGAAAAGTGTTATTTATTGTATAGCCTGATATAGTATATGTTTCAGAATCAGCAATGATAAACAAACCTCTGGATTTAGGTTCAAGGTAAAGTTTACGTTTGTATTCATTATTCTTGAATTTCTCTGGTATGATGTTCAAACTACCTCCAAAATACGTTGAAAAAACCATAGTAAAGTCTTTTGAAAAAACCGATACGAAACATGTTTCTTTTTCAAGGATATAATCTTGTAATGGTTTACACATAGGGAAATTAAGAGAATTGGTACTTCCCGTGACAAATAACATTCCATTCTCATTAACAGCTATACTGAATACAGCATCATCGTTACTACCACCAATACTCCGTGAACACACAATGTTTCCATCATGTGACAACTTTGTCACGAAACCATCAAAACCATAATTACTCTCTCTTAGCTCTTGTACTTCGTTTGTTTGTTTTGGTAGTACTCCTTCTTGTTTAAATTTCCCACCAATATAGATACCTTGTTCATTTGCAGTCAAAGCAAAAATATGAGTACGGATAAAACTTTTCTTCTCTCTAAATCCACTACTTGCATTAGTTGCCGAAATAGTTTGGTTCCAAAGCATATCACCATTATAATTGAAGCAGCATAAGAGTCCGAATGGACTTACTGGAGGAGTCTCATCATTTGAGTTTCCATTTCCCTCTTTTGAACTTGTTGTACAAGCAGTATATATATTTTCACCAAAATGGTATAAAAGCATGCTATCTATCGCTTTTCCATATTTGCCTTGGGATCCACCAACTTCTGGAGCAGCTACAGTTTTTTTCCAACGTAATGTTAAAACGTCTTTATCAACATGAAATGAAGAAATACAATAGCTCCAAATACCATGATTTTTTTCTGACCACAGTCTTTGAAGTCCTGAAACAATTACTGTATTTTTATCAATCCACTGGAAATCTTGTAATACGATATAACCATTTTCTTCGATATAGGGGAGTTCTAAAACTCGGATAATATCGCCATCAAAAGTTAACTCTATGATAAAACTATTTAAAAACCAGTAATCATGTGGAGTAGAGCGTTTGAATTCTGGAAAAGTTTCTGCGTTAGTGTATCCTCCTGCATATACAGAATCTTCTGTTATACATATAGAATTAATGGTTTCATGTTCCAGTTCTCCCATGTTACCGCCATACAAAGCATTCATTTCTTGAGAATGGTGAAACTCATTTGAACCACCAATCATGGTTGACCAAAGAACTTTACCCGTAGGTGCTACTTTCGCAAGAAATGCATCAGAATAACCTTGCAAAGCTTCTTGATATGAGTTAACTTTAGGAAAATTGTTTGATGAAGTAACGCCACCCATATAAATATTACCGTCTAAATCTTTTTTCATTGAATATACTTGATCGTTTTCTCCGAAATAAGTCGAAAAAATAATATCGGAAGTAAAAGACCAATCATCTATCTGCTCATTATTCTCAGTAGATGTTTGGTAAGTAAGTTTTGATGCTTCCACATCATTGTGCTGCACCTTATTTTGTTTAGTACATGTACTTAAACAGAAAACAAGAAATCCTACTAATATGCATTTGAACAGACTATTGTAAAAATTGACAAAAACCATTTGCTGGTCTCCTTGTTTATATCAAAATATTAAAATTGTGGTATAGTGGGAAATCCGTTAGGGACTGTTCCAAAAAAGTAGCCACTTTTAAACTATTTTTTAGCCTTTCTCAAACATGGATTGAATCCACCCCGCGCACAGATCTTTATTATTCCACCCAGATTCAGCTCCGTTATATACTTGAACTGCGATCAACCAGGGTTATAGGTGTTTTTGTATAGGCCTTTAATTTCATTCTATAAAAAACCAAATGTACTTTTTTTAGGTCCTCCATACTTTCATCAAGGAGTATTCATAATCCAATTAAACACAAAGAGATTATAGAACTATGTAAGAAATTTACAAACTTTTTTCCA
>CAYRWA010000045.1:0-20732 GCA_964427915.1 uncultured Caldisericota bacterium | reverse complement strand
TGGATCTGAAACAATAGCGCCTTTGGGTGTTTTAAGTAGAGTTCTCTTTTGGGAATGGATATGTATTTTAGCGATAGCAGGTATGCCATTGGGGGTATCAGTTGTGACATACAACAAATGATTTCCATCGGGCGTCCAACTGCTGTTGGCATTCATTGTATCTTGCTCTTTTGGAACCATGATTCTTACATCTGTACCATCCGATTTCATTATCATGATTTCAGTAAGAAGATATCCATTCGCTTCTTGTGCAATACCATCAGAGTCTTTTTGATTATACCGAGTAAAGGTAATCCATTCACCATCTGGAGAAACTCTAGGATGGGTCATCTCTTGCCAAGAGCTGTATATTAACATTTTCATCTCTGGATCTTCTAGAGTTGCAGTATAAATTCCAAACAAGTTCTCTTGTTGTGTGCTATATCCAGATGTGGAGCATTGAGAAAGACTTAGAATAGGAAGAAAAAGTAAAATACAGGTCACGGTAAAAAATTTCATTCGAATCCTCCTTGATGTATACCATTTTAGCATACTCGGAGAAATGAAAAAGTGTTTGGTGTAATCATCTAAGAGAAGTCTTAGATATAAAAAAGAGGGATTTAAAAGTAAGTTAAATCCCTCCTATTTAGAATCAAGGTACTCTTTTATACCACTTCGATCTGAAATTTACCACCTTTTCTTCGATAAAATAAATGAAGTATTTTCATTTCAAGAAATGTAAAATTGCGACAGAGCAAATTTGTAGGGATGATGATTCTTGTTTTTTAGGCGATGACACGCAATAAAAAAATTAAATGGGTGGTTGCTATATTCGTCTCTTAATCAAGACTATTCACAAGATCTTCAGTAAAAAGTGGATCACCTGGTTGACAATCATTTTGAAGCAAGACATGCTGAAAAGACAATTTTCCGTCTTGTTGGTTGAAAATAAGGTACGTTGCATTGGGATAGTTTGGCATTACCCAATTGTCTTGAGTAATATACATCCCCCCGACAAGCCGTATTTTTTCAGGAGAGTCCGAAAGAAATTCGTAATTCATCTGGTAAATAACAAGTTTCATTCCTTTTAAATCTTCGTATGTGTAGGAATACGTAATGTTTTTCAAACGCCATTCCACATAATTATACGCAGGAAACATCAGCTTGTTTTCTGTAAAGGATTCTGTAACGATTTGTTTTGCAATGTCCAATACATTCTCTGGAATATTAGTATTGTCTATCAAATCATCAATATGTTCATTATCACTTGTTTCTATGTTGTTTGAAAAAAGGGGCATGTCAATTTGTGCAATAGATGAATCTTTTTGATTACACCCTAACAACCCGATCGAGAAAAAAGCAATCAAAAGTGCGATCATAAAGACAGAATAAAACTTCTTTGTATTCAATGTGTACTCCCTTTCTTCTTCTTCAAATTCAAATACATAGGTTGCTCTTGTTTAATGCTTCTGGGTTTCATTCTGAATGCCAAATAGTATCCCACGGTTACAAGAAAAATGTCAATACAAATTCTGAACAACACATCCGTTAGGTAATTAGAAAACAGGATCGGCATAAAAAGAAGAAACGCAGACCAGTTTACGCCAAAAATGCCAAATGCAAAGCATATCGTCTTCTGTTTTAAAGGAATATTCTCATGAAAAGGGTTGACAATAACAGATATAAAGCCAATGTTTGCACCCATAAGTACTGTCCAACAAAACGTTAGAAGAGGACGAGATTGAATTCCTGTTTGAATGATACCACTAAAATAGGCAATATATCTACCAAGTAGAAAAATAATAGCGATCGTAACGATTCTAAGGGTTTCTATATAATTATTTCTGTATGGGTCGTATGTAGACTTTTCATTTTTATCCATCAGGCCACTTATTAGGATGGACATTAAAAAAATGGGAATTGCATCACTAAGTCCGATAACAAATTCGTTCAGGATAGGGTTTCCAAAAATGGATACTCCCTCCATCATTCCAAGTAACCACAGAATTCCTACAGAAAAACCATATCGCAGTCCTTTTTTAAAACCTACCCCATAGAGTACACTTTGGTTTTTCCAGAATACAATGGCAGAGCTCGAGAAGGAAAGAATGGCCCAAAGTATTGCCGACAATTCCGTTCCCAGCAAAATTGCAATATAGCTGTAGTTAGGCGCATCAGGCATAGAACTATATGCGCTTGTCATGATATGAAGACCGATATCGAGAAAAATACAGATCACGACAGCACAAACAATTTTTATAAAAGGAGTCTTTTTCATAGGATAGTAAAACTCTTCTTACATAAATATCTCAAAACCATCCCATACAATATCCGACCTTTTGTATCAGGCTGTACACTAATCTTTACTAAACAAGTCATGAGAATACCTTTTTGTCGTATGGTAACACATCTTGTTTTTACTATAGTATATTTTTGAAGCGTGTCTACTTTTTTGAAACTATCCATCCATGTAAATTACTAAAGTATTTATATGTGAAGGTAGTTTTAACGAATCCATATTGATCTTGATAGAATATTGCAAGGGGTTTGATGCATAGAAAGAGTCTGCAAGATTGTTTTAAAAAAAAGGGGGTTCAGAAATAAACTGAACCCCTAAGGAAATTTGAAAATTTAGAATTTAATCATACCACTTCTACAAGCAAGGTGGAAATTTTTCGTCGTCCCAATGAATCCGTAATTACAATTTTGATTGTAATGGATCCGAGAGATTCAAAGGTGTGAGTGCGTTGCAGTTCTGTTCCATGTTCAAGGTTTTCAATATCTTCGAGATGGGAACCATCACCCCAATTGATTTGTACATGATACGGTGCTGTGCCCCCATGTACTGTTAGGAAAAGATCCAAGGGTTGGTCTTTGGAAATGGTAGCTCTACCGGTTTCTGGGTTTTGCGTTGTTCCTTCTAATCGAATGGAAGAATCAAGCCCTTGATTTTGATTTTTGGCGGGGCGTAGTAAAATGGAAACTTCTTTTGTATTTTGGTATTTCGTTCCACAATAGGCATTAAGGATAGCAATAATGGAATGTTCTCTAGATGCATTTTCGGTTACAGCAAGTTGAATAGAGAATGTATAGGAAGAATTCTTTTCTAGCAATCCAATATCAAAGGTTACATCTCCATTGGCGCCAGTGCGTGCTTGTGCTCGATCGTTGGTAGCATAGGCCAAGCCTTGAGGGAGAGATAAAACGAGATTTTGGCTAGTACAATCGACTTGTCCCCGATTAGACAAGGTTACTTTTAAGATCACAGTATCGTTTTTGCTGTAGGACTTTTTATTCAACTGTGTACTAATGAAGACTTCATTTTCTGGGATTGGTATCAAGGCTGTTGCAATATTGGAGGGGGCAGAAGCTTTTCCCTTGGAATCAATAGCTTGTACATAGTAGCAATATGTTTCGCCTGGTTCTACGTTCATGTCCGCCCAAGTACGCGTGGTCGATGTAGTAGTAGCAATAGGAGTGAGCCCAGGAAGAACAGTACAACTTCTGTAAACGCGATACGATTCAACAGGACAAGTGTTTTCTCTGGCAGGTGACCAATGCATTACAACGTGATTGGCAGCGGGTACAGTCCAAATAAATGAGGACGAAGGAGGCGTAGCTTCACCGCAGACAACAACATTTGTGGGATTGGAAGCATATCCTTGTGTATCAACTGCTTCCACATAATAATAATACTCTGTGTCGTAGGTTGCATCATAATCGTTGTACTCAGTGATGCTTTTATCGACCATAGCTATTACTTGTGTAGGTCCACCAAGAACGGGGGCTCTATATACTGTATAATGGGAAATAGGATGGGTGGTAATGGTGGATGGCTCCCATGTAAGAGCATTACCATCGCACTGAGTTGTCCCTTGTAAATAAACTGGAGCAGTGGGAGGCTGAGGTAAGGGCTGAGTAGTTTGAATCATGTCTCCAGAGGTGACAAGAGAGTAAGTTTGCGGATATGGATTGTTTCCGTTAGAACGTACAACAATTTGATATACACCTGTGCGAGGAACTGGTAAATTCACAACTTCAACATTGTTTATGGTGTCGTACGCAAGACAATGAGGGATGGATTCAAAAGGTTGTCCTAGGTCAAAATCATTGTGGTGGTAGCTATGCAGTTGATTACCGCGATAGCGCACTTCTTCATCATAAGAATATACCATTAGATTTAAATCATTGACCAAATCGGGTTCCGTAGAAGAAGATAGCTTAGGAGTACCAGGATAGTCTGTCCAAGCCAATGTAACTTTTAATGGGGTCGAAGAATCTGTCACTTCAATATAGTAGATATCATCTTGACTGGGCAATAGCCCATCAGTATTCTGATAGGAAAACCATGTACCTGTATCAGGATACAAAGAGTTCTTGGCATTGACGCGACCCCAACCACAAATTGGGCTTGGGACAGATAACAAATCGTTGGAATCGGGCCAGTAAGGGGTGTAGTTGCTATGGTCCCGTAGACCTTCTGTAACGCATCCGTTTATCAAAGTGGCTTTGAGAAGTGATGTATAAATATCTTGAGGGGGGATGTTTTTAACTTTTCGATAATACTCTCTAAACAGTGTCATAGCTCCTGTGGTTACAGGTGCAGACATGCTGGTTCCACCCCATATATAGTAGTTGGAATCATCATCCGTATAGCCACTGTTAATTTTGGTAGAAACAAGCCACATACCGGGGGCAACAACATCTGGTTTAATCCGGTTATCATGGGTGGGTCCAATGCTGGAGAAATGTGCCATCCGTTGGTAATAACATGGATACGGATCGCTTGGGTAATCATTTTGACTAGCACCTAACACAATCAAATTCTTGGCTGCTGAAATTCCTCCTAAGCTTCGGTGGAAGGGATCACCAAACCATCCAAACCAGTCATCTCGATCATTGCCAGCAGATTTTATGATGGACATGTCTTTATGATTCCATACCCATTCGTCACATTCAACAGCTCTCGTATCATAGGTTCCGTAAAAATCAGAGGATCCCCAACTATTGTTGTGCACGCGAGTACCAGCATTGTAGGATTCTTGGAAAATGGTGGGAATGGGCTGATACATAGACTGGTTCCCTAGGAAGTTTTGTATTACGAGTTTTGCTTTAGGAGCCATACCTCGGAATCGAAGAGTACCACTTGCGTGTCCAACTCCTGTTCCAAGAACAGTACCAGAAACATGAGTACCATGACCGTGGTAATCACCCCATAATCCGGGTGGGAATGTACCTACTACCTTGTCATTGAAAGTTGGGTCCGTAAAAGCAGGATGGATGGTAGCAGGGTTACCTGTCGAAAGACCGGTGTCAGCTACTCCTACAATTTCACCTTCTCCGCGAAGTCCCGAGGGAATGTCATCGGTTAAAAGGTTCTCGTCAAAATCGCCACGGATACCTACTACCTTAGCAGCTTCGGCATTGGTCGGTTCCATGGGTGTATAAATATGTATCGCAAGAACAGTTGGCATGTATGATAATTGGGTAAGTTTTCTGACGGGTACATCGAGTAATCGTACATAATGCTTTTGTGAGAAAAAATTGTAAAGGGTTTTTACAGAAGGGTGGTGAAAAGATTGCTGAAAGATATCCATTTGAAAATCACTGGTTACATGAAGATCAATGTCAACTAGTTCATTGTCATTCATGGTTTTTACTATAGAAGGGATTTTTAGAGAAGGGGGAAAAATACCAACAGACCGTACAAAAGATAGATCTTTAATTGCAAGCATATCATTCTTTCGTGCTTTTGTTAGATAGGCATAATGGTCCAGTTGCAAATACAATTCCATATTGTACGATTCTAAAAGAGTTTTCCATTCTGCCTTCACTGGTCCAACAAATTGTAGGATTTGTATAGAAGATGTTTGAGGTGAAGTCGAGATAACTTCTTCTTTTAATTCACGGGGGTAAACAATTTCTTTGTTTACACTGGAGGTAAATGTATATTCATCAAAATGGAATATTGTTATATCCCCCAATACTTGATAAAAAGACTCCTGTTGTTCAAGACGTTCCTGCAAAGAAGGTGTCAACCTACATAAAAAGGAGTCAGAATAGATCATTTCAATATCGATATCTAGCTGGGAATACGAGGAAATTTCATCAGGATGTTGAAAATATACCATAGCATAGTTATTTTCATTGGCTACAAGAGAAGTAAAGGGTAGGTGTATCATCGTAAAAAGCATCAAAAAAGCCATGACAAAACGTATTGTTTTCATACATCGCCTCCAGAAATGAATATATACTCTCATGATACCAAAACATATCAGTTTTACTAGACTGGATGCCATTTTAATATGATAAAAAAAGGATCCTACTGTTGTACATTCGACAATTTCATGCCATACTACATGCATGTATCAAACAATTTTGGAGTTGAAGGAATGATGCAACACTGTATTTTTTGGAACTCGGTCTTCATATTATTTTTAATCGTCTTTTACATGATTCTTTTTGGGTCCAGTTATTGGGCTTGTAGAATAAATAACAAAGTGCTACTTCTTTCTGGTATTCTGTCGGATATCTTGTTTATACCTTGGATTTTTTTGTTTCCTGCTGTACTATATGATTTTACTGAAGATAGCATTGTGTGGTTGTATCTTCTCCTTGGCTTCATGTTTTTCATTTTTTTGCTTCGCTACTCTTCCTCTAAAAAGATCGTGTACTTCATAGGAATCGATGATCCGGATCTCCTTGTTGCCGCTATAAAAAAATCTCTAGAGAAAAAGGGAATAGAGTTTCAGTTGGATCCGCAAAATGAACAATTCACCTTGCCTTCCATTGCTGGAACTATATGTATTGAAAAGAACACGAAAATGATAGCAAGCGTGGCATGCAGGTATCAACCCACAGCAGAGAAAGATTTTTTTACCGATTTATTCAAGTCCTCCATACGTATTGTGAAGAGATATGGTGCACCCAATGGCAAGACACTTCTTTTGTTTGTGATTGCCTTTTTATTGCTTGCTTCGTCTTTTATTTTGACCAGTTACAAAGTGTATCATCTTGGGTTTATCCTTTGGGGATGAGAATACATTTTTGCTGACGTTATTCTGAAGAGATCTTAAAGATTCCCATCTCGGTATTTTCTGATGTAGCATCTAAAGAATATGTATAATACACAGCATCTTTTGTTACCAATCGCACGATACCGCCATACGGAAGTGATTTCAAGCCAGTGATTTTCCCGCGATCTGCAATTTCCACCAAATATTTTCCTATAATATGATAGGATTTTTCATTCACACCCAAGGGCAGCTGAATATCTTTCAAAGGACAAATATAGGTAATGTTTTGACCACTATGATCCATTCGATAGTAATTATATTCAGGTCGTAAAAGTCCCATTTCACAGTTAACAAAATAGATATAGTGTTCGTCCAGTCGCATATTTGTTGCCTGGATGTCCGATAGAATGGTAGATTCTAATGTGGCAAGAGAGGTCTGATAGATTTTTTGATCGACTACGTTAATATAATACAGATTGTCCTGGTATGTTATGTAGTTGTACCCATGATTGGAGAGCACTTGCTTTGAATTGGAAGAAGAATCTAAAAGACTCACCTGAAAATTCTTACTTACATTGTACTGATAAGGAGTATCTTCAAATACAAAGGTTCGATGATTGTGTTTGAAGATGTAACGATAAGTGCTTTTTTGGCAAAGCATGTCCGGCTGTTTTCCTTGGCAGTTGCAACGAAGATAAAAGCCAGAAAACTCTTTTACACAATAAATTTCTCCATCAAAAATTTGAAAATTTGCAATAGAATCTTCAAAAATCCAAGAAGTTTCTGCTGTAGACAAGTCTCTTCTCCGTACACCAAGAGAATACTGATCGAGAGAAGGTGTAGTAGGCATATAATACAGGCTTCCGTTATAAGGGATTATGTTTTTTGCAAAAGAACCTTCTAGTAAAACTTTTCGATTTGTACCATCAAGATTCATTGACCAAGTTTGATACTGGGGGGATGAAGAAGAACTATCTTTTACCTTTTTTGGGTAATAAATAGTGTCTTCATGAATGCGGGTATTTTTTGTTGTAGATTGAAAATCAAAGACATGGGAAGAAGAATTGAAAGGTGTTTTAGTAGATATCGAAAAGGTTGCATAAGCATGTTGGTTGGTTATGAGAAAAAGAAGAACAGCAAAAACTGATACGAGTTTTTTGGTACATGTATTTGTTTTTCTTCTCATTTTTAGATCATGACCGCTTCAGATTCTTTCTTGCAAGAACTTTTGCAATGACACAAATCGTTCGTGCTGCAAGAAAAACCGTGAAAGCTGCATATAATATGCCAGCTATCGCGATACGGTCGTGATCTTTTATAGGCTTGAAACAAGCTTCTCCATTTTTAATTTCAATATATCCTAGAGGAGTCACACTTATATCGAGTCCTGCTCCTGATCCAACAAAGGTGGTTTTTGGTTGATCGGACACAGATGTTGATTTTTCTTCTTCTAGAAACGAAGCAGTAGATTCATCGGGTTTTTCTTCATTCGCGTCCGAGTGTTTTGGTTTCTTAGTATTGCCAGATCCAGCCCCGCCTTTTGCGCGTACTTTGCCAACGGGTATTAAGGTAAGTTCTTTTTCTTCAATAGGGTTACCGAAGCAAACACGAATATTACCTTCCTTTTCAAACGATTGAACAAGGGTATCCATTATATCTTTGGTATTCATAGTAATCTCCTTAAAAATCTATTGACAACAAGGTTGTGTAAATGTTTTAATTCGTTTATTCATACATATAGTATACTTGAATTGTTGGGGTTATTCAATGACTGCTTTGCTACGCTTTTTTTGGCAAAACGTAGTAAGCAAAAGAGACGATGCAATAGATGTTAATGGAACCGACATGATAAGACCGATACTTCCCACAACAGAACGTATAATCTCTGTTGTAATAAGTTCCAAATTGATAATTTTTAAAAAGGGAATATCGTATGCTACATACATGAACAATAGGGGGAGTGATCCACCGGTATAGGCAAGAATAAGTGTATTGGACATCGTTCCCATGATATCCTTCCCTACGTTCATGCCACCCATAAAGAGTTCCTTAAGCGTAGAGGAAGGTTTAACTTTATAGATCTCATGAATAGATGAAGAAATAGACATGGAAACATCCATGATTGCCCCTAAAGCTCCAATAAGGATCCCAGCAAACAAAAGACCTCGGAGATCCACCGAAAGTGTTGGTGATAAAAGTATAGAACGACACTCCTCTGAACTAACACCCGTTAGGTGTGTTAGTTCGCCTACAGCAAACGCTAGAAAACTCGCTACAACAACTCCTGTGACTGTACCAAATGTGGCAGCTAAAGATTTCGTAGTGAAGCCAGCAATCATTGTCATAGTAAACACGGTTACAAACGCTGAGATCAGGATTGTTATGAACAAAGGATTAAAACCAAGAACAATGGCAGGGATCAATATTTCAAATATTGCCAATATTGTAAAACCAAGGGCAATCAAACTCTTAAATCCTTTCCACCCTCCAATTATCAGAAGTAACAGGACAAAAAGTAGGATAATGATAAAAGTCCAGTCCATTCGAACCATATCAGCAATGTAGATATCCTGTAGTTCTCCTTCATGAATATCCATATAGATAACAACTTTATCACCCGTGGTGAGTAGTAAGTCGAGACCTGGTACGCCGGAATAATGATGATTTGTTCGAAATTCTTGCCCTCTATAGTGGCCCGTGAGCATTTTTAACGTAACTTTTTGTTCTGTTAGGTGTGTCTCTTCGTTAAGCGTTGCTTCTTCGATGTGGAGTATCTTGGCTTGTTCATATATTTCGCTTGCGGTTTGGTCACTATGTTCACTAGAAGGGGTAAGAAAAAAATGATGGGACGCGATCACAAAACTAATTCCAACAATTGTCAATAATAGTATATGCAGAAGTTTTTTTACCATGTAATTAGTATAGTGAAAAAATCAGTTTATGTTCTGGGTAGATAAATCGTAAAGGTGGATCCAACATTTTCGCGCGAATCAACATGGATGCTTCCATTGTGCTCACGAATAATTTTGTTTGTTATAGAAAGGCCCAATCCTGTTCCGTTAATTTTCTTTCTATGACAGGAGTGAATTCTTGTAAAAGGTTCAAAAATTGTAGGAATGTCTTTTTCTGCCATTCCAATTCCCTCATCTTTTATCTGAACTACAACCTGATTGTTTTCATAGGCAGTTTTAATTTGTACAGTACCTTCTAGTGAGTACTTAATAGCATTGTTTACAAGGTTGGTTAGTATAGTTTCGATGCCTTCTTGGTTAACCATAATCATAGGGAGTTTAGGACAAGGAGTAAATTCAAGTTTTAAACCGCGTGATAAGGCTACGGGTAAAAGGTTAGAATAGACTTCCATTACAATATCATTGATTTGCTCTAATGTCTTTTCACAAGGCTCCTTCATTGTAAATTTTTGATAATCTAAAATTTGCTCTACCAAATTTTGAATTTTCCCAATATTTCTCGAACAAATTCCTTGAAGTTGTGTTTGGGGTAGAGTTTTGTCAGCATTCCATGAATTCATGAGAAGTTGAAAAGATTCTTTTATGGCGACTATGGGCGTTCGAAGCTCGTGTGAAGTGGTGCTAATAAACTCGAAGTATTCCTTTTCGAGGGAATATTGTTGCGTAATATTCGTAAAAATGGTTCCTAATACATGATTATCAAGGGGGAAAACAGAAATTTGATAGGTTTGGTTAGAGAAGGGGTGCGTAAAGCGAAAAGATTTTGATGTGGAATCTAGGAATACTTCTTTACACTTCTCGACAAGAAGATGATCAATCGTAGGAAGCACTTCGTTTAACCGACTCTTTTCAACAAACTCTTTTGGTTGATCGAATATTGTACTGGCAGCTTTGTTTATCTTAAGTACAGAAGCTGCATGGATTATTTTATGGTGATCAAGTTTACATTGAAACAATGCAAAACCCATGGGTAACTCGTCAAAAAACAATAAAACTTTTTGATTATACTCGTCATTGGATGACATAGCAGAGGGTTCAGAGAAAGGGACATGGTACTGCAATAAAGAATTGTATAGACATAACAATACGGCAAAAATGATAATGAATTGAAGAGGTACAAATTGCATGACATTGCTCTGGAAAAAGAAAGAAATGCTAAGGGTTAGGAGTAATAGAACAGAAGCACAAATGATCTCAGATCGTGTTGTTTTATTAAATTTTCCGCGATACAGTATCAATCGTATTAGAGCCAAAAGTAAGAGCAAAGAGATGATTTCCAAAGAAACAATGTAGCCTCTTGTAGGCTCCATGGTTTGTACAGATAGTAAATCATAAGGAATATTGTGCAGGGAACCAACAGCATATACTGTTACGATGATGACAATAAAAGATAGAGTCATGTTCCGAAACAAAGGAGCATGTACAAGGGAAGGAGCGAATAATATTGTAAGTGCCACAATTAAAAGAATGGTACATTGAATGTATAGAAGTTGTGAAGAAAACAAAGCAGGATCGTATTGGATGGACGATGAGACAAGAAAGAAGATCGCGAGAAATGAAACAGAAAAAGAGTTAATGCTTATATGAAGCAAATAGGGATGACCTGTCTGGTTGTATTGGGAAGAAAAAAGCAAGCCATAATAGAAAGGTAGAAGTATGAATAAAAGCAGTAAGAAAAAGATAAAAAAAGATGATGGAATGACCATATAAAGAATTGATAGTACGAGAACCAACAGTAATTCACAATTTAAAAAGCCCTTATTTTTTTTAGTATTCACAATTCACCTTTTAAAAAAAATACACTGGATACTATATACAAAAAGAAAAGAAAATAAACAAGGAAACTAGGGTTTTGAAAAATTATTTGCGTTTTTCCATTGGTTATCATTTCCTGAAATATAGAGGATACCATGGTTTTTCGTACCAGTATAAAGTATATTCGGTTCTACTGGGTCGTTGTATATTGTTGTAATAAAGTATTCTTCTGGAGAAGGGAAAAGCTCCCATTCTTCTCCTTGGTTATATGATTTATATAATCGGCCACCAGATACCATCAGGAGGGTATGGTTCTCTAAGGAGTGAATAGCAAAATCATCAATTTTCCCAAGGTTGTATGAATCATTACAAGGTACATCTTGGAAGGTGTCTCCTTGATCCTTTGTTTCATACAAGCCTTGCCAAGTGCCAATATAAAGATGCTTTTCATTCAATCTATTTGGTTGGATTAGAGATATTGAATTAGTGAAGGTTGTTGGTTCATAGTTCAACGTATCGGTATCCCAAAGATAAAGACCGTGGTTTGTTCCAATCCAAAAAAAAGAGGGATCAGAAGGGAACCCTTGAATTGCATTGATCTTGGATGGAAATATCACAGGGTACCATGCAAGACCATTGGTAAAGGAATAATACAAAAGTGCTTGCTCAGTAGATTGATCCCAGGCAGCCACAAGCATTGGTTGCCCGTCTGTTTTGCTTGGTGATATCGCAGTAATGGTAAGCCCATTAAATACAGAATGTTGCGTTGACCAATAATGATCAGGATGATAGGAAATAGTTAGACCCTGTGTTTCTGTACAGGCATAAAGAGCATGAAAAGGTTTCTCTAGGGAGAGTAACTGATAGACTGACTGATATTCTATATTTTCGTTCATAGTAGCCCATGTGAGGCCATGATCGATAGAAAAGTAGACTCCATGATAGAGAGTAGAACAGTAGAGAGTAGTAGGAAAAACAGCATCTTGTACAATATCTGTTACATGACATTCATTGATAGAGTAGGTGCGAGAAAACCATTTTTTAAGATCATTTGTGTACAATACACCTTGGGTGCTTGTAAGAATAAAGATCGTATTTTGATCAGACTCAAATTGTATAGACAAAATGCGATCCGATAGAGGCATTTCAATCATTTTCCATTCTTTAGCATGGTCATCGGAATAATAGAGCTGATTGTTTTTTGTCATCCATAAAGTAGAAGAAAAACCTTTTAGCATATCAATATTTGAATCGACGTAAAGGGGGTTCATAGTCAATCGTAAAAAGTCGGTCGTAGAAATAGAAGCATGATAAATGCCTGTATCTGAATGTATGATGATTGCATTCGAAGGTGAATATAAGATCCCCTTTATATCACCATATGGAAAATGTTCGAGTGTAGTAGCACTATAATCTTCATAGGATAGACCAATGATCTCATTTTGATTAGAAACACAAAGGAGAATTTCATGATCGGGAATGTCAAGCATGTGCCGTATTTCAATTTTGGTATCTATAGAAGGTACTTCAGACCATGTATCTGAAGAACTTCTTTGATACAAGCCTTGTGATGTACTGCAAAATATCTGCTTGGTACCTGTTTTGGGAATCAAGACATCGAACAAGATTAAGTTTTGTACTTGAAGTTTTGGGAAAAAGGAATAAAAGAAATCTTTTACTCGATGAAAAAAAGTATCTTCTCTAGCATATAGTCCTTGTTGGTATAAAGACCATGTATAGCCGCCATCATTAGAAGTATACATCTGCATATCATTAATACCATACCATACATTCTCCTTGTAAGGATGCGGGACCAGTTTTTCTATGGGATGATTTGTATTAGGTTGTTGAGAAAGGTATTCCCATGTGTGAGTATTGTCTTTGGATAAGTAGATTCCGTGAAGAGACGATACAAGAATTGTACCATTATCCCATGGATCCAATTGAAATGTTAGTATAGAATCACCCTTAGGGTTGGAAGACTGGAACGTTGTATGAGAAAAAAATGAACAGCACTGAAGAAGCACTACTAAAAAAAAGATGGGAATATGTAGTCTTTTTATTACGATGGTATATACCCCTTGTATTGAGCATTGTACAGAGAGTAATAACGCCCCTCTTTTGCAAGAAGTTGATCGTGTGTTCCCATTTCCTCAATACCTTCATCTGTCATTACGACAATATTGTGTGCATGTTGAATAGTCGATAGACGGTGCGCAATAATAATGGTTGTGCGCTTTTTTGAAAGTATCTCAATAGAAGATTGGATCATTGCTTCCGTAACGGTATCTAAGGAAGAAGTGGCCTCATCTAAAATGAGAATGGGAGGGTTTTTTAAAAAAGCACGGGCTATGGAAAGTCGTTGTTTTTGGCCTCCAGAAAGCTTGATTCCTCTTTCTCCCACATAAGTGTCATACCCATGTGGTAAGCTTTCTATGAATTCATGTATGTTTGCTCTTTTGGCTGCTTGTATAACTTCTTCATGTGTGGCTTCTGGTTTTCCATATAAGATATTGTCAAAGATGGAACCCCAAAATATGATAACATCCTGCTGTACAATACCTATGTTTTCCCTAAGATTTTTCAGCTTAATTGTGGGAAGAGGAATTCCATTAATTGTGATAACACCAGAGGTAACATCGTAAAATCGCAACAACAGATTGGATATGGTAGTTTTTCCAACACCAGATGGTCCAACCAAAGCCAGCGTTTTTCCTGCCGGAATATGAAGATTGAAATTGTGTAGAACAGGATGGGTATCTTTTTCATAATAAAAGTCTACATTTTTAAATTCAATATCACTATCATGAGCATTTTGTAAAGTGGTAGCATGTGGATGATCTACAATCTCGGGTTTTTCGTCTAAGATTTCACAAAAACGATGGAAACCAGCAATGCCGGATTCAAATTGTTGTACAAATTGAATCAATCGACGAATAGGTTGCATCATAATATTAGAGAAAAGAAGGTACATCACCAAATCTCCCATATTGATGAGTTTACTGTACACAAAAAAACCACCAATGCCAAGTACTATTACGTTTAGTAGCCCTGTTAAAAAACCTGTTCCCGCCTGAAAGGTTCCTAGTACGCGATAGGCTGTTTTCCATGAGTCACGGTATTCTGTATTTACATCATCAAATTTTTCGATCTCCAAGTCTTCATTGGACAAAGATTGTGTTAGTTGTATTCCAGATATGCTTGTTTCGAGCTGTTCATTAATTTCGGCATGACGTTTTCGAACGTTTCGAAAAGAACTCCGCATAGCTCGTCTTTGCTGTACAGCAAAAATGGCTAGAATGGCTACAACGATATATACAATAATCGTTAAAGGTACATTAATAAAGATGAGGATCAAAAAACTTCCCACAATCATAACAGTGGAGATAAACAAGTCTTCTGGGGCGTGGTGAGAAACTTCTGAAATCTCTCGAAGATCTCCCACTAGACGACTCATGATTTGACCCGTTTTCATTTCGGTAAAAAACCTGTAAGAAAGTGTCTGCAAGTGGTTGAAAAGTGTTTTCCTCATGTCATATTCAATACGTGCACCCATAACATGACCCCAATATCCAACATAGTAAGCAAAAAAGGAGCGAATAATGTAGAGAAAAACCATAATTAAACTTAAAATAAACAAGGAGTGTATGTTGCCAGTGGGAATTTCTACATTCACGATTTGCCTTGAAAAAACAGGAAATACTAGATCTATCATGGACATTAGAAAGGCGAACAAAAGGTCTAAAAGTAATATCTTTTTGTGAGGTTTGTAGTATTGAACAAAACTCCGTAAAGTAGAACGTGTTGAGTATGTTTCCATAAGACTACTAGTTCTCCTTGTTTTGCAATATATTCTCTATCTCATGAATCTCTTTTGGTATGTCCTTAGACAGTACTCTGCATCCTGTCTCTGTTACTACAATATCATCTTCAATTCGAATGCCTATTCCAAGTTCTTGCATATACAATCCAGGTTCAACTGTAAAAACCATACCAGGTTCAAGTTTCACATTGTGAATTCCAACATCATGGGTATCCAATCCTAAGAAATGACTGACTCCATGGAAATAATACTCAGAAAGGTCCTCTATTGTCTGCACCATATTCAAATTTTTTAATCCACGGAACAGAGTTTCCTTCGCGATAACTTGTAGCTGTGAAAATTCAAGCCCAGGCTTGATAACATCGATGACTGTTTTGTTGGCATCTAACACAACATTATAGATGTCTGCTTGTTGTTTGGTAAATGTACCATTAACAGGAAATGTTCGAGATATATCGGCATTATACAATTGCCATTGCGCGCCAAGATCGAAGAGAATAAGCTCACCATCTTGTAAGGTAGCATTGTTTTCTTCGTAATGTAGAATGGTTGCGTTTTTTCCAGAGGCTGCAATTGTATTAAAAGCATGCCATTGAACTTGATTCCGTTTTAGTTCAAAGTCGAAAAAGGCTTCCATATGATTCTCAGTCGTACCCGGGGTAACATTTTTCATGATGGAACGAATTCCGATTTCAGTAATACGGATCGCTTTTTCTATCGCTTCAATTTCGGGTTCAGATTTAATCATGCGCAGTTCATGAATAACCGGAGCGATAGAGTGAAAAGAGAGAGTGGGGTATTTCTTTTGAAGGTCTTGGACAAATACTTCTTCGTAAGATGGTGGCAGGTCAAAGGAACGACGGGGAAATATACTGAATATTTTTGAATAGGCAGTATTCTGTAATAGTTGGGACAAAAAACCATGAAAGTCTTTTACATAGCGAATATCCTTTACTCCAGAAATAGTGGATGCTTCGTCTTTATGTATCACGTCTCCAATCCAGCGGACCATGTCTGGTTCTCTGTCTTGTATCCAAAGAATTTCTTTTACTTCGGTTTTTGTGCGATAAGCAGTGAATAGGAGTTCTGGTTCTGTTAATCCGGTAATATAGTAAAAATCTCGGTTCGCCCAGTGTGAATAGAAAGAATCAGCTGATTTGTGTTTCAAGGGACCTGAAAACAAAACCATGATCGAGTTTTCAGGTAAATTTTTGTATACTTTTTGGCGGCGATTCTCATATAAATTCATAAATTCTCTCCTCTTACAGGGATATATCCAAGTTTCTCTAAAGCAATTAAATTCTCCTTATGTATCTTACGATACTTCTTTCGTTGGTAAGTGCTTAGATTGTCTTTGTTCAATAATGCATTAATGTACTTTGCATTAGACTTCAGTATTCGTTTTGGTGGTAATGTGTCAGAGGTACTCATGTGACCAGGAATAATGACTTTAAAGTCAAGATTCTCATATTTTTCGATAGTTTGAAGATATTGCTCAAAATCTGTGTTTTCCAGACAGGGTATTGGGTCTTCAATATTATCGCCCACATATAAAACCTTATCAAAAACATCGTATAACGATGCTGAATCAAAAGTGTGACCAGGAGATTTAAAAATAGTGATTCGTTCGTCTGGAAAAGCTAGAAAATATTTAAAGACAAGTGAAGGCGGGATAATTTTAACTTTTCCTTGTTGATACTTTTTATACTGAAACAGCTCTGTTTCTCCGTACATATGAATCATATTCATGATAGAGGCATGTCCTATAATAAGCGAGTCAGGGAAAGCGCAATTGCCCCAAATATGGTCCCAGTGATAGTGAGAATTGAAAATGATAAAGGGAAGATTTTCAGAATGTTTGTATAGATGCTTTTTAATCTTCTGCATAGGTGCGGGACCTAAGAATGTGTCGCAGACGAAGTAATGCTTTTTTCCCTGAATGACATAGACATTTGTAAAGGTGTCTTCTATATCATCAAATGTAAACAACCATCCACGCGATCGGATTCTTTTAATCTTCATATCAAACTCCCCCTATTGTTCAACAGATATTATAATATAGGCAGGTTCATCGGAATCTGCTTGATAGTAGCGCACATCGGCTTTAAAAGATTCTGCTACAAACCTGATAGGAACAAAAACGCGTCCTTGAAAGATCGTTGGTTCTACGTCCAATGTGACAGATTCCTTGTTTACGTATGCATTTTTTTGGTTTACAAAAAGGACAACTTCAATTTCGCGATTCTCAATAGATATGACAATCTTTTTTTCATTTTGATCCCACTGTATCTCAGCACCAAAAGCTTCGGACAAAAACCGTAAAGGAACCATTGTTCGCCCAGATAAAATGAAAGGTACGATGTTTTCATTTTGGGGATCAATGGGAATGTTCACGCCGTTAACTTGCGCTACAGATTGACCAATGGTGATGCGGATAATAACAACAGGAAAACCACACAAGACGCGTACTTCATATTGAAGCTTTCCACCATTTGAATCAATGAGTATGGTCCCTTTGTGAAGTCCATTGGTAAGCTTTCGTGGGTCGAGCTTTACCTCAACATATTGATCATTGCTAAAAAAAGTCTTATTCGAAACGGACAGCCATTCTGTTTCAGATTGTAAAGACCCGTAGAGATTGGTTCTGCCTTGATTCAAAATTCGAAATGAAGCGGTTGCTACGGAACGATCACGAATCAAACCAAAATCTAAAAATTCTGGTTGCACCGTCAATACAGGAGAGTTATCAATAATAATAATGTATACATATACTTTCAGATCACCTCCATTAGAGGTTAAGTATAGTTCGCCCTGATAATGACCTTCCAATAAATCAGAAGGATCGACAGAAACAATTATTTGCAAGGATCCGAATGTGGGAATCATGAAGGAACGATCGGATGTATTAATCCATTTGTCCGAAGAGGATATGAATCCGGTTAGCAATCCTTCTCCTCCATTTTCTAGTGTCAGATATTGTTTGATGCCTTTTTTATTTTTTTCAGTGATTCCAAACGAAAGGGTTTTGGTTCCTACATAAAGTACGGGATGATTTTCAGATAACTTTTCGAGTTGAACAGCATACCCATCCAACTGTTTTGAGGTTGTATTGTAAGTTCGTCCAATCAGTAAAAACCCTAAATTGGATGTTCTCATTACTCGAAGAAATGCATCATGACCGGCACCACCAAATGTAGTTTCTGTTTGTTTGTTGCCATAATTATCTACAAAAACGACATATCCATCTGCTGTTCCATTTTTATTTAGCAAATCATCAATTGTTACATTGGTTGCACCCGTAATAATATAACCATCCGGATTCGTAGGAATGATATCCTTTGCAATAGAAGAAGTTGCATTGTCGTAAAACTTCTCCCACTGAATGGCACCTGTTTCATTTAACTTCATGAGAAATATTCCTATATTATCGGAATAGGCATCGGTTTCGCCTACTACAATATAGCCATGATCGTTCGCTGGGATAATTGCGTTTGTCGAATAGTTTTTAGTTTTTTCATGAACCCGTGTCCAAATAAGATTGCCTTTTTGATTCACCTTCATTGCGAACAAATTTAGCAATCCTTTTGAAGAGATAGATTCGCCCACAATTAAATAACTTTGGTCATACAATTGGATGGCCGCTTTAGCAAGACAATTTGTAGACAATTCAAATGTCTGCTCCCATAACAGCGTGCCCTTCTGTGAAACGTTTGCCATATAAACAACTTGATTTTGATTACGATCATGCTCTTGATACCCTACAATAAGGTAAGTGTAATCAATGGACATAATTGACTGCACTGCATATATTTTCTTCTCATGCCCCAGGTTCTTTTCCCATAATAAGTTACCATCGCGATCTAAATTCACAATACAAATATTCCAGTGGTTGGAATCTGGATTTAAATAGTTACCAATCAATGTAAGTGTATTGTTGGGGTTTATGTGCAATCCGACAGAAACAGCTTGGTTTGTAATAGAAATATCTTGTTCCCACTGTATTGTACCGTTTAAGTCTGTTTTGAACAAAAAAATGTTTTTTTTTTGCAAAGAATCGGTATTTGTTCCAGAAAAAAAATATTCTTCAAAGGGAGTTTCTATAACATTAGTAATCTCATAACTTCCGGATGTATGATATGTTCTTTCCCATTGTGTTGAGGGAGAAATAACTTGCGCTTTAGTGGTTTGTAGGGGTTGTTCAATATAGAGGAAGGTAAACAATAGGAAAAACAAAGAAGGGATGAGGAATTTTTTCATTTAGGGCTGCAATGCCTCACTTTCGCTTCCATTTAATAAAATTCGTACGTGTTGAATTTCTTCAAATTGCATAAAGGTTTCTTCAATTTGCTTTCGAGCGGTTTGAACATTGCACGACCCTGCTACAGGTAGCGAAGTAAAATCGATGGTACAAGTATTGGAGTTGGGGTCGAGTGATATCGTCTGAAAGTCGGCATCTTGAGGCAGGGAAGTAATATAGTTTTCTTCTGCTTCTTTTTGTGTAGGACCCTGCAAAAGTTCAGTCAGTACAATATTGTATCTTGTTTCTGAATCAAAACGAATAGACCCTTTTAGAGATCGTATAACTGGAAACACTTGGTCGCATAAATTGGGATCGTCTGAGAGGGAAGGATTGGCAAAAAACAACGAATACGTAAACTCTTTTTGCATGTCTTCGTCGGGGGGATAATCAGACCATGCCTCTTGGGCTTTGATCTCATGTTCAGAAACTCTTTTACCTGTTATGCTAAGAAAGTCGTTATCTTTTAACTGATCGAAGTAGACGGGTGTCTCAGAATGTTTTTTGATAGGCAGGTCGAACGGAATATTTATATGCCACTCTACACCATCTTGATCTAACAAATCTACAGCATTATCAGAAGCGTAAATGCGCTGTATCGTTCCTTCTACAGAAAAAGAATCATCTTGATAAGGTTTTTTCATACACGACACAGTACCTACCATAAGAAATACAATACTTACTATAATAATTTGTTTCATCATATAAAATCTCCTTCATATCTATTGTACCATAATTTCTAAATTTGGCTATAGTTTCAGGGGTTTAAAAGCTTCTCAATTTTATGTTCAGGAGCATTCTCTATGCGATTAATATTATGAGCATAAATCATCGTTGTGTTAATATTTGCATGTCGACCGAGTGCTTGTGCTTCTTGTATAGAAGCACCA
>CAYRWA010000044.1:0-9642 GCA_964427915.1 uncultured Caldisericota bacterium | reverse complement strand
ATTTTAAAACATACGTCAATATATATTCTCCTTTTGTATGGTCTTGATTCCCATCAGTAGGGCTTTATTAAAATAGTTTAGTGCCATCATTGTTGTTAGTGGTACACATCGTCTATCATCATTTACAGTTTGGGAGCAGAAATCAACTTTTCTGTTTTCAAAGTCTTTTTTTGAAGCTATCATAGAAGGGTAAGGGTATTGCAATAAATGCCTGTAAAAAATTCGATTGTTTTGGGGGGATCCAATGAAACTGCGATTGATTAAAGTATGCAAAGAGAATTTAGATGTTGCCTTGCAGCATTCTACGTGGGCAAACAAACGAAACCGCATGAAAAAGTGGGAAAAGGGAGATGCCCTGGTGTTTGTCACTGGCTCGGATGTAATGGCTACGGCACTGGTAGATGGAAACCCTTTTACATCTGATGAAATCCTTTGGCCAGATGATCTGTACCCCAACCGCATTCCTATCAAGATTCTCAACAAGAAAATCAAGCTTCCCAAAAACTATTACGAAACCGATATCAAACCACTACTCAAAGAAGAGTGGGGACCCAATTACGGGTGGCAGATTCTCACCCAACAGCCCATGGTGGGAAAAACAGCCGAAACTATTTGGAACATGGTACAATAACACCCTTTTCGTGTAACCTCTTTTGGAGCTTAGTAGTATATGGTATATATACACCATGGAGGTAGGTATGAAAATGCTATTCTCAAAAATTCTGATGGTTGGACTGGTTTTTCTTCTATCGGGTAGTTCTTTCACCTCTATTCACGCTCAAAATATGGAAAGCTATGGTGAAAATCTGTTTTCGTTTGAACTTTCCTATCAAGCAGGACAAAAGGATCTTTTCGGCAACTGGATGGGCGGTACAGAAATTATTCACCTTACAGAACACAAGGGAAAATTGTATGCCGGTGTGGGCTATTGGAAAGATCATCCCTACTTTTTTGATAAAGATAACGAACCTTGGGCCGGTGCTCAAATTCTTGCAAAAGATGCTTCTATTTTTCCGTGGCGGGTAGAAGAAAATGTAGGATGGTTTTCGGTGCGTGTAGATGGGTTGAAATCCATTCCAATTCTTGATGCTGGTGGCAATGCTATAGATCATTTGCTTATCGCTGGCTCTAGTGATTACATGGAGGATTCTTTTTCTGTATGGCTGCGTAACGATGCAAAAGGAATATGGGAAAAAACAACGATTTGTAGTGCAGATATAGGAGAAAGCACACGATCTTTTGGCTATCACCTCGATGAAAAAACAGGAGAATATTTAGTATTTGCAGGCACTACCAAGGGTCGTGTTTTTTCTGGAGTAGTGGATGCTTCAAAACCAAGTGAAGTGAAATGGAATGCAGAACCCGAACATGCAGATAGCAATGGTAGAGTGATGGCTTTTACGGAAGCGAATGGTGTTTTGTATTGCAGCATTGGAGAAACGCTTTACAAAAGAATGGATGGTGTTCAACCTTATTGGCAGCCGTTGGTTCTTCCAGAAACCATTTCGAGAGGAAGAGAAAACGACCCTATGGTCATTCGCGGATTAACAACGATTCCAAACCCAAATGGAAAAGGAGAAGTGATTTTGTTTTCCCGAGAAAATACGGGGCAAATCTTCCACCTGGATCCCAACCAACCCAGTGACACTTTTTTTGAGCTGGATGTAGTGTCCTACTTTACTAAAGAGTGGGGCAATAGAAGAGGTGGTTTGATCGCTTACAACGATATGGTTCCCTATCAAATTCCAGATTCGGATACGACTGTACATTTGATTAGTATTCAAGTTCATCACCCCGATGATCAGTATGACCTTCCGCGGTCGTATTTTTTGATTCGTTGGCCCAATGGAGAATATACTCACCAGGTGGTGCACGATCCTTCACTTCCCTACCACCCAGAGCTTCGTGCCTTGCGTTGTATTTGTCCTTCTCCATGGAACGAGGGTGAACTGTTTGTCGGTGGGTTTGATTGTAATAAGAGATTTGCGCACAATACAGCTTGGATCATGAAAGGATCGTTTCTTCCGCAGCCTGGTGCCACTAAGCACTATACTTCTTACGAAAGTATTTTTGACATTCCCTATATGAAAACAGACTCCGATCCCCTTTTGACAAGCCTGGATATTTACACTCCCGATCGAATGGCTTCTCTTCCTGTTTTAATTTGGGTTCATGGTGGTGGCTGGAGAAATGGTGACAAGGGCAATGTTTTACTTCAAGGAGAGGATACCAGCCTTCCAGAACACCTTTGCAGTGAAGGATACGTGGTAGTATCTGTCAATTATCGATTGAGCCCTGTGGCTGTGTTTCCAACTCATGCGCGCGACGTTACAGCTGCTGCATCGTGGGTACATGACCACATACAAGAATATGGGGGAGATCCATCACGGTTAAATATTGCAGGACATTCAGCTGGAGCTCATTTGACGGCCTATGTAGCTTGCAATGAAGAACTACTGCAGGAATACGGGTTGTCTCGAGAGAGTTTCCGCACGTCTATTCCTGTTGATACACGGGCATACAATTTGGAAAGTGTAGCCAGGCAAAATGGTGGAAAACTTCCTATGTATTTAGAAATCATTTTTTCTTCTGATCCTGAAAAGTGGAAAGAAGGGTCACCAGCTTATTATATCGAATCTAGGGCTACTACGGACCATGAAAATGCAAGCAGTGATATCCCTCCTATGCTTCTTTTTGTCAGTGCAGGGGATTTGCCTGCCATCAATCCTGGCAAAATTGAGCTGGTGGAAGAATTTAAAGATGCATTGCTAGAGGCTGGTGCAAGTGCTTCCTGCTATTATGCACCTGAAAAAAACCACAACGAAATTGCCCTGGCAATGGGCACTCCTAATGACCCCGTTGGACAAGCATTCCTGCAATTTCTACATCAATACAATAGGAAGTAAAAGGTGGCTGCGGAGTCAACCTTGGTAGTAGCCTACATCCCTTGCTGCTACAAATAAAGAAATGAATATTGGTTATTTTTGAAAAGATATCCATTGCTTTGCACAAAACAGCTTTTCTCTTTACAATAATAGCAAGAGCTGAAGGGTACCATTTCTATCATAACGGCAAAGTGGATTTATTCGAAGAAATTCATGGGAGTTACTTTGAAAAATATTGATTTGTATGAAGGACAAATATGTTCATGAAATAGTTTAGGGTGGTGTTTATGGCAGGCATTACGATTGGGTTTGTAAAGAATTTTTTAGGGCTTTCTGTTGTTGTTTTGATTGTTTTGATCAGTCTGTGCGGAATTTACAATGCTCACGTTTTTATCCAGCTTTCTACAATCAGAAAGCTTTATGGCGATAGAATCTCTGCATTGTACATGAAAAAGGGGATTCGTTTACTTCCATTTCTTCTTTTTAACGGAATACTACTCGTCGTTACATTTTTAGCCTTTGTTTTTATTGGCTTATTCCCACGGGGTATTGTTTTAGCCATCTTTTTCTTTCTTTTGGTCTCCTTTGGTGTCTTTATTGCGTATTCCATCTCTACATACCTTGCCATTCCAAAGAAAAACTTTGTAAAGAGATACATCATAGAAGATCTGTACACAAACATATACAATGATTATCTGCAATTTCATAAGAAGGGTAGCTCGAGCAAGTGGGAAGGAGGCGGGGAGTTTTCACAGTTTCATGAAATTATAAACACTGCCTTGGAAAACAAAAACTCTGCGTTCATCGTTCAGCTACTCGAGTATTGGAAAGAGTTTGTTCTTCAAAAGAAGGTTTTAGATAGCTCTGTAGGGAGAAGCATTTCCACCGGATTCCCCTGCTTGATAGCACAGCGTTGTAAAGAACATGATGATTATTCATTTTTAGAGCCTGTGCTTGATATGTTTACGGTTCGTATGGAGTATCACTTTGCCAACGAAATTGGGGAATTTACGCTTGTATTGCCCAAATATTTTGGGTTTATTGCCACTTCGTTTGATTCTACGAATTGGAGAATTGTGGAAGATCATTTTCTGGTGATCTTTAACAAATTTTTACAATCTCCCCATTTTTCCCACTTTGAAGAAGATATGCTTTCCCTAGACTATTACCGTAAAGATTTCACAGATACATATTACAAAAAACTTCTTATGGGATGTTTTTGGGATCTGTATCGCTACAGTATGAAAGTCAAACCTATTGAAAATGCCGTCCTGCTATGGGAAAACTTTATAAAGGCTGTTCCTTCATTTGATGAGTTGTTCATTGACAATGGTATAGGGAACATATTGGTAAAAACGCTGGCTCACAAAGGAAGCTTGTTTATTGCGCTGGTCGATATCTATTTTCGAAGAATTCATGTGGATATTCAAAAGCTTCGCAGCAATATGTGTTATCAAAGATGCTGTAATTATTATCCACTGGTATGCTATATAATGGACATCTCAGGTCGTTATTACACTCGTACTAAAAGAGTTAGCTATATTCGGAACCAATTCATTCAGTTCTTTGACCAGTATGTTCAACATATTCAAAACAACCTATACAGAAGTACTCTTTTTTGCCATGACACAAAACTGGATGAATACGCTAGCACCTTCTTTTTCCATGTGGAACTAAAAATATGGAGACATACCTTGCATCAAAAATTCCTAGCAAAAGGGAAATGTATCGAAACATCCTATAGATAGGAGGTGGCTGTCAAAAAGATACAAGTGCAAAGGTAGGAGAAAAAGTTTCTACTTTACAACTGTTATCATTGTTGTTAGTGCAACTATAACAGATTTTTTATGGAAATAGTTTCAGTTTAATGAATTTTTCATTACTTTTTTAAAACCCCCTTCTCATGGTTCTAAAGGCTTCTTTTATAAAGTTTTAAACCATTTTATGGCCATTTTGTTTAACATATATAAACAAAGGCATCATCAGAACAACATTTTTAAGACTTTACCATAGGTACTATTATGTACTCTTACTTTTCATAAAGCATCTTTGGAATAACTCATGGTTTCAGGCATTTAAGGATGTTTCTTTGATAGGTCTTGTTTATTCATGATTATGACATTGATATGTCCTTTCTAAACTCATTCGTATGCACAAACGTATTTTTTTTTCGATACTTATTTAGAGATCTTATGATTCTCATATTTAAAAATCCCGGAAAAGGAGAAATGTTAATGGAATCATTGAAGTTACAGGAAATTAGTAGTAGTGTATGGGAAAGAGAGAATTCAAAAGCGGAGAAAGCGATCCGTTCGTTCTTTGGGAAGCTTCCCTCCGAAACGGTGCAAGAAGAATTCTATCATCTGTGCAAGAGTAGATTTTACGAATTGCTTACAAAGAATTGCGATTACCCCAATTCGTATTACAAGGAATGCTTCCGGAAAATTTTTGTGGATATGTGCCGAAAAAACTCGTTATATCTTCACACCTATTCAAAGCCTACTACTTCTCCCGTATTCGAAAAAGAACCTGCGGGTTACGTGGACCCCACACCAGGTGTTACAAAAACACAGATATTGAAGGAGGCAATTTCTCAGTTGACGCCAGATGAGCAAAGACTGATTTACATGATGGACTTTTGTAACATGTCATCAAAACGCGTTTCGAGTTTGCTTGGAATGGATCAAAGTACACACTCTCGTCGAAGAAAGAAAATTTTAAAAAAAATGAAGGAATGGATTATAAAGAAATGGGGGGACGAAATATGGAGCATATGACAAACATCCAATACATTATTTTGCATCATACTGGTGTAAAAACAATACAGATGGGAGAAAAGGAACATTTTCAGTCCATTCAGAACGCTCTCCTTACTAAATATGGTAAAAAATTTGTGTTGCAATACCACCATGTTGTTGGTCACCATGGAACGGTGTTTAAGGGACAACCCGTAGGGCAGGTATGTCCACATGTAGGATATGATCAAGACGAAAACAATATCCACAATTGGAATGCATTGGGAGTTTGTTGCATGGGAAACTTTGAAGAAGAATTTATGAAGCCCACGCAGTTTCATACTTTGGTGGATCTTTTGCGAGATCTAAAAACAAAGTATTCAATTCCCAATTTTCGGATTCTACCACACAATGCAATTATCCCAACGCTGTGTCCGGGGAAGCACTTTCCAACCAAAGAACTGTTGCAAAGCATCAATGAAAAACCCTGGTACGATGAAGCTGTTCAGTTTTGCATACAACAAGGTATTATGACAGGAGACGAAGATGGTTTCCGACCGGATGATCCAGTGTTACGAGCAGAGCTTGCGAGTGTTTTGTATCGCATGCACTACCAAAAAGAAACAAGGAGATAAAAATGAATGCAACTACATTATTTGATTGGTCATTGGTCTCTGGATGTATAGGTTTTATACTTCCCCTATGCATTGAAAAAACAGCAAGATATATTGAAGGAAAACACAAAGTAATTGTTGTGCTATGCACATGTTTTATATGTAGCTGCACTCAATGGGGCATTCAAGGTGGCTTTGAAACAGCCACAATACCCAATGCCCTGGGAAGCTTTTTCATGATTGTAATCATTGCCATCAACAGCTGGAACCAAATGTGGAAGCGTTGGTTCCCCTCCGACAAAGATCCCCTTGAAGAGTCCTACAAGCTATACAAAAAATGGTTCGAGTCCAACACCAACTTTACCTTCAATCAGTAGCTTTCAAAAGCAAGCGTTATCATGTCAGCTTTCTAAAGCGATTTACCAAGAATGCCTCAGTAACCTCCCTCCTGACCCTCAGAGTAACCCTCTGGGGGTTTTTTTATTGAAACAAGTAGTGTAAAAGACATTGGGTAATCGAAAAAAAATGCTATAGTTTATCATGTTAGTTTACCATTCCAGCAGTTTGTTTTGGACATTGTAAATACTTTGCTATGCTAGATTAAAATTGGAGAAGCCATGAATGAAAGAAGCGTTATATACAAAAAAATCTTCACTCTAATCCTGTCTTTTCTTTTATTAATTCAATTTTCTAGTAGTGCTTTTACTACATTCTCAGTCAGAGCTAACCAAAGCTGGGATGATTCTTGTTGGTTTTTATCTTCACCTCATATCGGATTATACGATCACTGTATCATCACGAAAAGAGATTTCATACCACTGTTTTCCGAGTATAAAGCATTTATGAGCGACAGAGGAATTGATACATGCATTTTTCCCTATGAAACAATCCTAAGCACCTATGAAGGTAAAAATGATGCAGAAAAGATTAGAAAAGGAATCAATGATATCAGATTCGTTTGTGGAATCAAATCAGTCTGGTTAGTCGGTGATTATGATATGATCCCGATTCCAAAATTGTACATTTATCCCAAAGGTATGAACACAGAAGGTAAAGGACCAATCTGTACTGATTTTTTGTATTCTTCACTTTTAAATGAATGGTATGCGGATGAACGCGGATTTCATGGATATTTCGAAAAATATTTCTTAAATTTTGCATCAGAAATTCAAGTTGGGAGACTTCCTTTTGATAACCCCAATAAAATCGAGATATATCTGAAAAATCTATTGTCTTTTTATGCAGAACCAGAATTGGAAAAGAATCGTTGTCTTAGTGCTGGAGCATGGTTAAGCTTCAAGGAAGAATCCATATTTACTTTAGATAAACAAAACTTTGACGTCGATGGAGCAAATATTGTATATACGAATTATAGAAATTACTTTTCATCTTTTGAACATATCGGGCTTTACGAGATTGAAGGACTAAAAACATCTTCTTTAGCAAATATTAGATATCCTTTGAATTACGACAATTTCATTCAAGTCTATAACGAACTTGATCCCACCATAGTCCTTCTATGTGGTCATGGACGTGGTACAGGCATTTGTAGACAAGTTTGGGAAGACGATATAAACGTGAACAAAATTGCAGAATATAAAGAAATAGATTACCCCGAATTTATTGATTGTTCATCACTATCAAGGTTAACACCAACGAATCATTCTATCGTATTCTGTGATTCTTGTATAACTTGTTCCGATGATCACTATACATTAGGACCTAAAATGGTAGAAGACATTTCTGTTGGTTTTGTAGGATCAAATTCTTACTCAAAGTTTTTTTTCATCCATGATGATAAACCCAATAATTTTGAGTTAAACACATCATGTTATGGCTTGACTGCCTTAATACAGTTCTATTTTTCTAAAAACAATACCATGGGGGATTCTATTCGCAAAGCTATTGATCTCTATTGGGAGATTTGTCAGAAATCACCAATACAGGATTTTATTCCATACTATATGGAAAATATCTATTCTATAACACTTCTGGGTGATCCGCTCTTGGTTTTAAACAATCGTCCTATCGTAGATGAAACAAGGTATATCCAAGAAGATACTATGGAAAAAGGTGATTCGTTATACAATCTAAAAGATATATCTATCGCTGAAGATGATATGTATTACCATTGTAAATTTGCATTTTTTGAGGATATAGATTCGTCTGATTTCAATGCTACTCTCCTCCTCAAAATGAATCCGGATCAACCTGGTAATAACGATCAATTTGATTGTGATGGTATCATCAAGGTAGGTTACAATAAAGAGATGGATTTTATTCATTCATTCCTCCTTTGGAATCCATATATTGGGCAATGGGATACAAAATCGTCAATAAGTTACTTTAATCGTTATGTCATTCATCAAAAAGATCGCTATATTCGTTTTTCTATACCAAAGGCACTCGTAGAGAATCGCTCTTTTAAATATCGCTTCATTATCTCTAACTCACAAAACACTAGTATTTCCTCGTATCCATCGAATAATGGGATTTACTCAACATACCCAAAAGATAATTCTAAACCCGAACCAGTTCCAAAACCAGATCCTGATCCTGAAGAACCAAATCCAAAGGATCCAGAAGATCCTAAACCTGAACCTGGTCCTAATCCAGAAGATCCTGATGATCCTAATCCAAAGGATCCTCCAAAACAACCAGAACCACCTCCAGAAGAACCCAAACCGGAACCACCAAAAGAACCCGATAAAGAAAGAATAGTCCGAGAAATTTCAATATTTCTTAGAATTGGCGATTTTTACGCTAAGGTTAATGATACATATATGAAACTAGACATTGCTCCACTGGAGAAGAATGACAGAGTTTTTGTGCCTTTGCGTTTTATTGCAGAGAGCTTTGGAGCTATTGTGGAATGGCAAGAAGATGACTCAAAAAACGGAGAAGGAACAATTCGAATAGAATACACAAATGTAGATTCCTCAAAAATACTAATTCAAATGCACACACTTATTGATACAGCATTTATAACTTTTATTCACAATGGTACAGTTGAAACCAAAGAAATCAAATTAGAGGTTGCACCATTCATCGTTAAACCTGAAAACAGAACTGTGGTCCCAATTCGTTTTATCGCAGAAAGCTTCGGGGCTACGATAGATTGGGATGAAACTAATGAAACCATTCATATTTTATTGCAAGAAAGAGAAACTTGAAAGCAAAAATAGATAAATGTTTTCTACGTAAGCAATAGAAAGGTTGTTGACATGATAAACACGGATAAATTGCGTTCTCTGTTGAAGGATTATAAGGTGGGCTTAGTGGAACTGTGGGAAGGAGAAAAATTCAAGTGGGAAGCTATTAAACACTTTCAAGACCACTGGGATATTCAAGCTACTGATTTTCTCGAAATGTTTACAAAAGCCACTGAAAAAACGGACAGCCTTCTCA
>CAYRWA010000043.1:0-3567 GCA_964427915.1 uncultured Caldisericota bacterium | reverse complement strand
GATACTTCAACCATTGGGTATTGGTTCCATACATTCTGGGACAAACTACCCCAAGCCAGTGAAATTGTTGGTAATTCAGCAAGAGTACACGATTTTCGTCATGGGTATGCGGTGCATCGCTTGAATCAGTGGGTAAAAGAAGGGGAAAATATCCAAGCACTGTACCCATATCTTAGTGCATACATGGGACATTCCAGCTTTGTTTACACGGATTATTATCTTTCCCTCGTTGAAGATATTTACCCAGAGATGGAGAAGCGTCTCTCTTCTGTCAATAATGATATTCTACCCGAGGTGCATCATGAAGAAGAGTGAACTGTATTTTTACCAGCTTCTCCGAGATTTTTTGGCTGATTATTTACCAAAGAAAAGAAATTTCAGCAACCAGACTGTCCGATCCTATCGTCAAACACTAAACCTTTTACGAAAATATTGCCTTGAAGAAAAAGGAATTCCTTTTGAAAAAATGGATTTTTCCTGCTTTGCTAGAAAAAACATCTATGATTTTCTAGTATGGTTGAAGAATTCTAGAAACAATTCCTCACAGACACTTAATTTACGACTATCTGCCATCAAATCCTTCTTGAAATACTCCAGTGATGAAGATATCGAATTGATGCCATCGTACCTAAGAGTTTGTAGTATACATACCTTCAAAGGAAGCAAAAAGCATTGTGTAGAATACCTAACCCAAGATCAATTGAAACTTCTATTTTCACTACCCGATATATCAACACGCCTCGGTAGGCGTAATCGATTCTTTCTAATTCTAGCCTACGAGACAGGTTCAAGAATGCAGGAATTGTTAAACTTAAGAGTTGGTTGTATTGTCCGAAGCGATATGAATGTTCGGGTACGAATCTTTGGAAAAGGAAACAAAATACGATACATTCCATTGTTTGGAACTACAGTAAAACATCTTGATTCCTACCTTGCAGAGTTTCACAGAGAAAGCCATCCGGAATCTTTTTTATTCTATACCATCCACGATTCTCGCCCTACACAAATGAAGCCAGGAACTGTCGATTCCCTCATGAAGCAGTATGGCAAAATTGCCAATGCCAAAGATAGTACTTTTCCAAGGGGACTACACGCACATATGCTCAGACATAGTATTGCTATGACAATGTACAAAAAAGGGATTCCTATTTCATATATACGAGATTTTCTTGGGCATACTAGCATAGAAACTACCTTTATTTATTCGTATGCTGATGCAGAGACCATTGCCAAAGCATTGGAGTCAGTTGATCACGAAGAAACATTTGGTGATGCAAAATCAACAAAACAGAAAAACTGGAAAGGAAAAGAACAATTTCTACTTGAATACTGTGGATTAAGCTAAAATATTATTTTCAATTTCAAAAAGTCAAACAGTTGCTATGCTTACATATGTAAGTGTTTTTGAAGATAATATTATTTTGGGGATAATCTTTATTACCTTCAATTGAAGGTAACCATGATAAAGCCCTTGTGGAGAGCACGGTCCGGGATATTGAAACGTGGATCATAGGAGCCCTGCGCCACCAGACTTTCTTTTCCTTTGCAGAATTGAATCAAGCAATTTGGGAAAAGTGTGCTGAATATGCACACAAACCTTTTCAAAAAAAAGCAGGCAGTCGCTATCAGAACTATATGGAACTGGATTTTCCTGCCATGCGTCCCTTGCCTCCTCATCCGTTTGAATATGCACAGTGGAAATGGGTAACAGTGGGAGCTGATTACCATGTAGAGGTAGACCACTGCTACTACAGTGTTCCGTATACATATGCTCATGATAAAGTAGAGACTCGAACTACTTCGTCTGTCGTAGAGATTTTCCACAAAGGACTGCGCATTGCCAGTCATCCGAAAAGTTCTCAACCCATCGGAGCGTACCATACACAACTTTTACATATGCCCGATTCACACCGGTGTTATGCAACTCTAGATCAAGATCAATGTATGCAGTGGGCAGAAACGATTGGTCCTGCCACCCAGGAACTTGTTCGAAAACTATTCGAGCGAAATCCCGCCAAACAGCAACATATTCGAAGTTGTATGGGACTGCAAAAAATCTGTCAGCTCTATGGACAGACACGCTTTGAAAACGCTTGTCAAATGGCACTGGAAGCAGGCAGCTATGGAGCCAGCTATGTCGAGAGAATCTTGCAATCTCATTTGGACGAAAAGCGATGGGTACCCTCTCCTACCAAAATTATTCAACATGCCAATATTCGCGGAAAAGAATATTACCAATGTGAGGAGGGAAACTATGTTATCCAAACAAACTCTTGAAAAAATGACAACCCTTCGATTGCATACCATGGCACAAAGTTGCCAGAGACTTTTGGAAAGTCCGGAATCGTCTCGTCTGACCGCAGAAGAAATTGTTGGCTTGTCGGTCGATGCAGAATACACAGAACGACAAAACAAGCGACTGAAACAACTCTTAAAAAAAGCATCTTTGGCAGACAACGCTTGCATGGAAGATATCGAATATTCATCGGAGCGAGGGTTGGACAAAACGACTATGGCCCGACTTGCAGAAGGACTCTATATCCGAGAACAGAACCATATTCTGGTGACAGGAAAAACAGGGTGTGGAAAAACGTTTGTTATTTGTGCATTGGGACAGATGGCTTGTCGTAGAAACATTCCGGTGTATTACATCCGTGTGCCCAAATTGCTCATTGATATGAATATCGCCAAACAAGAAGGAACGTACAGTAAGTTTCTGACTCTTTTGCGAAAAGCTACGCTTCTGATTCTCGATGATTGGGGACTCATTCCCTTTACAGAAGAAGCAGGTAGAGATCTTTTAGAAATTGCAGAAGAACGCTACAGGAATGGTTCCATGATCATTGCAAGCCAGCTTCCTGTGGCCAACTGGTACGATGTATTTCCAGATCCTACCATTGCAGATGCTTGTTTGGATCGTATCTTGCATAAATCCTATCGCATTGAGATGAAAGGAGGGAATATGCGAAAAAAGAAGTCCTCGATTCGGGACGAAAAAGAGAATCTACTTGTCGTATCAAAGGAATTGTAATACACTAACTGTGTACCAATGTGGAAGAGAAACTGAAAAAACATTGTACATTGAAAACGAAAAGAGTGGTCAGTTTGGTCCGACCGAAGTGGTCAATTTGACCGAAATAGTTAGATGACTTCATCGTAACAGCGAAAACAGAAGAAGCAGCAGTCCAGGCTAAAGAATGCATTCAGGAATTCTTAGCCATACGAGGTTTGGAACTATCCAATGAAAAGACACACATTGCCCATATTGAACAAGGGTTTGATTTTCTGGGTTGGAATTTTCGTAAATACCGCCAGAAGTTACTAATCAAACCATCAAAGAAATCGATACAAAAGTTTACCAATACATGTCGCATCATTCTTCAAACATCCAAATCCAGCACTCAAAAAGAACTCATACGTAAACTTAATTTCGTGATTCGAGGATGGAGACAATATCATCAGCCCGTGTGTGCTAAACAAGCTTTTAAAGTTCTGGACCATAGACTATGGTACATGCTTTGGAGATGGGCTAGGCGTAGGCATCGTAACAAAGGAAAACAGTGGATT
>CAYRWA010000042.1:0-3189 GCA_964427915.1 uncultured Caldisericota bacterium | reverse complement strand
GATGAAACAACTCATGGCAACTGAACCAGAGATGCATTCAATTCTTTAATATGCGATTCACATTTCATTGTTGAAACCTTCCATTTTGGTTTAGTTACTTTTTTAGTGCAAAAGTTGAGAAGTTAACTTAAAAAGGTCTCCAGTTTTTAGGTAGCAGCGTAAAACTCTTATTTTAATCTGCAGATAAACAAATGCAAGAAAGAAAAAACATTACTTTACAACCACCCTGGCAAAGTGAGAAGGATTCAAATAAGTAGAAACAAAGTTTTCTATGTCGTGTAAAGTAATGGACTGAATATGGGATAGTAAGTCGTCCGGATGCATCGGAGCTTGAATAAGAGCAGTAGCAATCAGAGAACGGCTAAAATTTACCAAATGATCGCTGTTCATCCAATACTGTTCCACATAAGCTTGTTTGTATAAAGCAAGTTGTTCTTCAGTCAGATACGCTGAAAAATGGGTCAGCAGTTCTTCGATTCTTTCGGTAGCCTGGGTTTGATTTTTTGGGTTTGTGACTCCTGCATAAATAACAAAAAAAGAACCATCAGTATAATGAAAACAAAGAGAGCGAGTATCATAGGCTAAAGCATATTTTTCTCGAATCAGTTTAAATAAAAGTGAGTTTGGTGGTTTTCCCAGTACATAATTAACAAAGTTCATTAGCCAGAAAGGAACATTTTTGGTTTTTGGAATGGGAACTGAAAATGTCATTTCAACCGTACCTACCTCTTTGTTTAAAGAAAGTGTCTGCGATTTAGGAGTCGGGAAAGGAGGGGAAGTACTAACGGAATGTACAGAACCAGTATTTGAAAGCATGGTTCCCCAGGATTTCAGTATAGAATCAAGATGGACTTGATCAAAATCACAGGCGATAACCAGATATTTTTTCCCTTCTCGATATCGGGCCTGAAAGTGCTGAACACAATCTTCGACCGTTATCGTTTGGGCTGCCTCAGAGGTGCCTACTTCAGAATGACCAATAGGGTGTGAAGAAAAAATCAGGTCAAACGTTTTGGCAAAAACCAAATCGTAAGGATCTTGATTGTGTTCGTTCTGCAAAGCTGCTCCCAAAATCGTTTCTTTTTCGCTTTCAAAAGAAGAAGTACCCAAGGGATTACGGTAAATGGAACACATCATCCGATCTATGGACTGGGACATATGAGAAGGAGTTGTTTTAATGTAACTATAAAGAAGTTCCCGATTTGTCTGTCCGTCAATTTCACTTAGAACTTTAAAAGCAGGGTCCGGTAAAAGAGAAGCATTCTCCAAAGAAATCACAAAAAGGTGTTCCGTAAGATGAGATAAACTTCCTTTTCCTTTTTCATCAAAGCGAGAACCTGCTAAAAACCCAACCTGAATCACAGCCGAGTGAAGTCCTTTTGTATTCACAATTGCATACCCAGGTTTCACTATAATTTCCATCTAAAGCTCCTTCTTAACAAAAATAACCCATTACCACTTATCAAGGAATAGGTGGAGAAATCAAAATTCCATTATCCGGGCAACGCTGTGTTTTCTGATTACATGGACCAAAAAAAGTTTGATCCCCTGTGCCAGCTCCTGGAGGTTCATAGGGTTGTGCTAAAAAAGTGATGTTGGTAACATCAACACCAAAAACTTGGGCCAGTTCAGCTTCTGTAGCTTGACCATTAGGCCACTTCACGTTAAGAACGTACCAGTCATTTGCATCTAAAGGCATAAGAGGCCTCCTTTCGTAAAATTTTATACAGTCTTATTATTATTAAAACGTTTTCTAATGACTAAACTTCTTAAATAATCCGGTGTGTTCTGTAGAAAAAGGTCTTTTTTGCAGTAAAGTGAATCAACGCTACCTTGTTGAAGATTAGCCTGATTCCTGCATCCACCCCAACATATCGGCAAATAAGAGCACACTGAACAATTTGTAATGTTATTATTAAGCCAAGGTATATTGCCAGCATGGTTCATGTATAAGAATTTATCTGCAGGTGTATTCATAATACTACCCGACTTAAATTTAGGATCACCAACGGATGCAACACACTTAAAAAAATTACCTGTTGGATCAATAACAAATGTATGCTTTGAATGATAAGGACAAAGACCATCATCAAACACATCTAACAATTGAAATCCCCTAAGAGTAGCTTTGGTAATAAGATCACAGTTCGAAAGAGGCTTCTCGGATTTAATCTTCTTCCGAGTTTTTTCATTTCGAGTTGGGATAATACCCGCTATATTAAGTTTAATTAAATCTTTTAACGAATGTGATTCCAAAACTTCCAACAACTCGCTTAAATGTTCAGCATTTTCCTGATCAATATTAACCGATACAGTAACAGATGCATTTAACTCCTTACACAAGTATTCTACATTACTCAAAATCTTATTGAAAGTTGGTCCTCCATTTTTCTGAACCCTTCTTCTATCATGTATATGTTGAGGACCATCTATAGTTATTTGAAAATAACTAATACCAATATCATACAATTTCCTAGAAATAACAGGCTCTAATAAAAATCCATTGGTTGTCATCCAGAACTTCACTTTATTATGAAGTTTAGATTTTAATTGTTCACTTAAAAAAAATATCTGGTCAAAATTAAGAGTTGGTTCACCACCAAAAAAACCAATTACAATATATTTTGGTACATACTTTTTATCTAGATTAAAAATCCATTGCAGTATGCGTTTAGATGTTTCTGTACTCAGATATAAATTATAGATTTCATTTTTCAAACCTTTTTGATTGCAATACCAACAGTTAAAATTACAGTCATAGGTAGTTAATATGGAAATATCAATAACTGTCATATCGTAGGCCTGTCTTGCAAATACCTCTATAGAACTTTTTCTCTCATCAACAAATTTAGGAATAAGAAAAAACCCATCAATAAGCTTTTTCATATTTTGTTGATCAATCCTATCGAACTCCCGATTAATAAGACTAAGATGAATATCCTTGGGGAGTATTATCAGAGAGCGGTACAATGTATTATAATAAATCCACAACTCATCCCCATCAAAAGATAGAGGACTATTGATGCAATAATTAGTAAACTTGTATTCCATTTTTCGCCTCTTCTTCCCAAAAAAGATAATCCTCGGAGTTATTCAGTCCAGTAATGAAGGTTGAAGGAAATACTTGTCGGATATAAATGGCTTGCTGTGAACTCAAATTATACCCATAAATTCCAGGGTTGGATTGTT
>CAYRWA010000041.1:0-3639 GCA_964427915.1 uncultured Caldisericota bacterium | reverse complement strand
GATACTTCAACCATTGGGTATTGGTTCCATACATTCTGGGACAAACTACCCCAAGCCAGTGAAATTGTTGGTAATTCAGCAAGAGTACACGATTTTCGTTATCCCAACTTTAATAAAATCTAAACTTTTAAGAAAAAACATCGTATTTTTCAGCTTTCCAGCTGAAAAAGGTTTGGATATTATTTCTTTCCTGTATGATTATCCTATATCACGTAGGAGGTCATACTATGAATTTTCAGAATCTTCTTGTACATCATCAAAAACTGCTTTCCTACCTGGAAAGCAATGGGTATTCCGAACTCTATATTCGACGATTCAGAGGTGAAATCAACAGGATTCTTCGAGATGCAGAAACAAAACAATGGGCATCGTACACGGATGTTTACCTGGAGTACACTCATACCTCTCAATCAAAAGATTATCTGCGCAACAAACGAACCATTATCGGTGCTATCGAACAATTTGATCGGTATGGAAAGTATCCAAATGGAAGACGTCGTCACAAGCTTTTCAAACGTGGTGCTTACCATCAACTCCTTCCTGAATTCCAAGAATTGATTGATTTTTATTGTAAAGTAGAAAAACAGCGTGGGAAAAAAGACACAACCATTTACAACGAATCCCATCATGCAGCTTCCTTCCTACTTGCCCTTCAGAAGAATGGTGCAAACAGCTTGGAGAAAGTTACAGAGGAACAGGTTCTTTCCTTTTTTGTGTCGCAAGAAGGAAGTCTCATCAAAAGCTGCTCTTACAAAAAAGATATTGCAGCCGTTTTTAAAGCGGGACTTGCTTGGAATGATAAAAAATGCAGAAGAATTCTTTGTTTTCTCCCTACTCTTCGTGAGTCCAGAAAAAACATTCAGTACCTGACCGTTGAAGAAATTTTAAAAATCCGAATAGCGCTGGATGATTACAGGAACAACCTCACACACCGAGATCGGGCAATTGGATTGCTTTTTGTTTATACAGGACTTCGTAGCTGTGATGTGGCTGGAATGAAAATGGATTCAATTGATTGGAAAAGAAATCGAATAACTATCGATCAGCAAAAAACAGAAACACCCCTGGAACTTCCGCTTTCTACCGTGACCGGTAATGCTATATATGACTATCTTTCATTGGAACGCCCAGATTCTTTTGAAAATTATCTTTTCCTCAGCCGAATCAAGCCATTTACACCTCTGATTAGCGGGAGCATCGGAAACATTGCTGGGAAAATCATGAAGGAAGCAGGAATTCGTCAATCTCCAGGTATGAGGAAAGGAACTCATCTCTTTCGACACCATGTTGCGTCCACTCTTCTTGGCAACGGCATTTCTCGGCCAGTCATTAGTTGCACACTTGGTCATGCAGCTCCAGATTCACTTGAACCTTATCTTCGTGCTGATTTTGTTCATCTAAAGGAATGTGCGCTGGACATTGCAAGCTTTCCTGTTGCTGGGGAGGTGTTTGGACATGACTAAATTCTGTTCCGTATTGGCTCCCCTTTTTCAATCCTTTATTCGGTACCGAAAGGCATCAGACCGGTGGAACAGTTCCTCGTATGAGCCTTTTCTTATCCTATTTGATCGCTTCTGTGCATCGAATTATCCAGAGGGCAATGAACTGACACAGGAAATGGTTAATTCCTGGTGCAGGCAACGTGAAAACGAAATGAATAATTCCTGCCGATCTCGTATTTATGTTGTCGTAAGCTTTGTTCGATATCTTCGTGAACGCAAACTTACCCTTATTACACCGCCAGAAGTTCCGCGTAAGGAAAAAAGGACATATATCCCACATGCTTTTACCAGAGAAGAGCTAGAACGGTTTTTCCAGGCATGTGACAATCTTACTTCTTTTTCTCAGACCCCGGAACAGCGATCAAGACGGATTACTGTACCCGTATTCTTTCGCCTGCTTTACAGTAGCGGTATCAGGACAATTGAGGCAAGAATGCTTCAAAAGGCAGATATGGATCTGTCGGATGGTGTTTTGAACATCCACTATTCAAAAGGACATGACCAGCATTATATCGTCCTGCATGATTCCATGCTCAGACTGATGCGAACATATGACCAAGCAATCGGAAAGCTATATCCTGATAGAGTCTACTTCTTCCCTGCTAGAAATCGAGGATTCCATACAAGAAGTTGGGTGCAGAATAATTTTCGTCAGTTGTGGGATGCAGTCAACTGTTCCCACGCCACCGCATATGCATTGAGACACCATTACGCCATTGAAAACATGAACCGATGGGTAGATAAGGGTTTTGGATTTGATGACAAGCTTCTTTATTTGAGTAAAAGTATGGGTCACAAAACCATAGAGAGCACTCGCTATTACTATTCTCTTGTGCCGGGGATGTCGCATATTCTGGAAGAGCACACAAAGGTTGGATTCAATGCTCTGATACCGGAGGTGAATGATGAAGATTGGGAATGAATCCCTTGTCATTGCACGCCACATCTCTGATTTCCTGACTACATATGCCCCCACACACAAAACAGATAGTATCCACACCCTAAAATCATATCAAATCTCCCTTGCCCTGTATATACGTTTCCTTGAGTCAATAAAGGGAGTAACGCAGACAAGCTTGAATAGAAAGTGCTTTGAAAAGCCGTTTGTTGAAGAATGGCTGGATTGGCTTCCTACTCATCGAGGATGTGGCCCAGCGACATGCAACAATAGGTTAGCATCTCTGCGTGTATTCCTACAATATCTCGGTTCAAGGGACCTTCAGTTTCTGTATCTTTCAAGCGATGCTTCTGTAATTGGTCGTAGAAAATGCCAGAAAAAGAAGGTGGAGGGATTAAGCCGTACTGCAATTAAAACATTAATGGCATGCCCAAATACTAAAACTACATCCGGAAGAAGAGATCTGACATTTATGATCCTTCTATATAGTACGGCAACAAGGCTCGATGAAATACTTTCCCTGAAAGCAGAACATCTTCATTTAGAACAAGCCAGGCCGAGTGCTACAATCATTGGAAAAGGGAACAAGGTGAGAACCTTGTATTTGCTACCAAAAGCAGTTGCATATCTACGAAAATATATGAAGGAATTTCATGGATTAAATCCAAATCCAGAATCCTATGTTTTTTATTCAAGAAATACTGGACCCACTGGTAAACTTACACAACCTGCCATTGCAAAAATGCTTAGAAAATATGCCAGAACAGCCTATGATATCTGTCCTGATGTACCGCTAACCCTCCATGCTCATCAATTCCGCCATGCCAAAGCCTCCCATTGGCTTGAAGATGGGATGAATATCGTACAGATATCTTTTCTGCTGGGGCATGAGCAGTTGCAGACAACGATGGTATATTTAGATATCACAATAGAACAGGAAGCAAAAGCGTTGGCTACTTTAGAGAGTGAAAATGATAGAAAAATGAAGCCTAAGTGGAAAAATACAGATGGATCGCTTTCCAGTTTTTGTGGTGTAAGTCCCATGAAAAAGTAAAACAATATCCAAACCTTTTTCAGCTGGAAAGCTGAAAAATACGATGTTTTTTCTTAAAAGTTTAGATTTTATTAAAGTTGGGATAACGAAGGTCGTGTAACCTAGGTAGTTTTCCTTGTTTGGTGGTGATGCCAGAAGCCTGGCAGAGGATTTCCCAATTTGTGTAAAATCCATCCCCCGTATAT
>CAYRWA010000040.1:0-4409 GCA_964427915.1 uncultured Caldisericota bacterium | reverse complement strand
TTCCACACTGTTGAAAAAAGAATGGTAAAGAAGATCAAGTAAAAAGATGAGAAATGACGATGCTAACATCTTCTTGTCATTTTTTTTTGCCACTTTTTTGTGATTTCTTAAATCATAAATGAACGCTTTGAGAGTGATGCTCATTAAATTCAAGAAATATCCTTACGTTATCGCAGTCCTAAGTACACATCTGAGGAAGTAGCGCATATTTTATGCTCACTGAGCATAAAATATGCTCAAAAAGCATAGGATTCTTTCTCAAATGTGTATTCCATGTCACAGTTTTCATAGTAGGCAACATCAACTCCAAAGATGTTGAAAGCATCTTGGTAACCACACAGCGTTCCTTCGTAAATGCCCTCTCTCAGTATTTTAAAAGCTGCTTCAAAATCACTAGAATCAATCAGAGAATATTCATTGGGATAGACATTCGGATCCCATTCCATGACATCTACAGTATAACGGGGGACTAATTAAGGCATTTCCATCTGTATTATTGCCACAATTGGGCTTGTATGTGGTGAATGCATATTTAGAACAAGATAGTTGAGGGTATTCTACTAGGGATATTTATTTTGCACTGCAATACTTTAATATGATACATGAGTATGGATGTAACAATTCCATGTGTATGGAGGAAGTTTACTCTTCATTTTTTCTTTCCAGCCGTTCCTTGGCATTTTTAATTGCTTTGTGTAGTTTCTGCTCAAGCTGTTTGCGCGGTGGCAATTCAGTAAGATATTCCGCGACGTGGATACCCGATTGGTTCAGCTCCAGCAACTCGACCATTTCCTGTTTTTTCCCGGCACAAAGAATGAGTCCGAGTGGTTCGTTTTCGCTTTCTCGCTTTTCATATTTACTGAGCCAACGCAGATAAAGCTCCATCTGGCCTTTGTATTCAGCTTTGAAATCACCTAGCTTCAAGTCAATGGCAATCAACCGATTTAATTCGCGATGATAAAAGAGCAAGTCGACGTAATAGTCATCATTATCCAACTGGATGCGTTTTTGCCGAGAGAGAAAGGCAAAGCCGTTTCCCAATTCCAATAGAAAATTTTCCAGTTCACGCAGGATGGCGTCTTCAAGGTCTTTTTCGAGATAGCGGTCTTTTAGACCGAGAAAATCAAGTAGGTAAGGATCCTGAAATACCATATTGGGTGAGAGTTTATCTGTGTCTTTCAATTGTTTCAGTTCATACCGAATGACCTCATCCGGCTTTTTTGAGATGGTGGTGCGCTCGTAGTACATACTGTCAATCTTCCTGCGCAGGGTACGAACACTCCAACCTTCAACGCGGCACATTTCAACGTAGAACTCGCGTTTCAGTACATCATCAATATAGATAATGTCTTTAAAATGGCTCCAGCTCAATTTTGCACACAGTGTATGCAAAATCTCAAGTTGCGGGAATACTTCGAAAAAACGAATCATATACGCTAAATTACGTTCACTCCAGCCTCTACCGTAATCACTGGTTAATTTTGCAGACAGTGTCGGCAAAATCTGTTTGCCGTACTCAGCGCGTTCTTCTTTAAGGATTTCTTTGTGAATGCGCCCTCCAACTCGCCAATAAAGCAAAGTCAAGTTAGTATTAACAGCGATAGCCATTGTCGACTGTGTCTCCTCTATCAACTGCTTTAGATCCTCAAAAAGGACTTGTGTAACTGGTGTAACTGCCTCGGAATTGACGCGAATGAGTGGATTATTATTATCCGTTATTGCCATTCTTTTAATCTCCGAATTCTAAATATGGAAGGTTCTTCTTTTTCATTGTGTCCGGCTCAAGGACTTTCTGCATCTGCGTGTCGGGAGTGACAAAAAGCGCAGTATGACCTTCTGGGTACACAGAAATGATAATGTTACCCCTCCGTTCACCTTCTACAATTGTATACACTTCGATATAGCTACTCATAAATTGGATCCCCTGTGATCACATTTTTTGACCACAGTTCACCCACAGAGTAATCTTCAAGCCATTGTGAAAAATCTTCTTCCTTGAGTTTTTCAAAGGTTGATGCTTCATTTACACCAATAATAATATTCAGATCATCTAGCTTGAATTCATTTAAATATTTAATAGATTTAAATCCTTTGACTGTTAACCTATCTAAAGCACCTTTCATAACGTGCCCTCCGCAAAAGCTTTAAGTATGTGCATTCATGATACCCATAGTGTACCATAGTATTGTCCATTTTCTACCGATATACCGTGGTTTTATGGTTCATTTTGGGAACAAGTGATCAAGGGATTCAGTAATCTCCTGAGACTCCTTTGTTATTCTTCTATATACCGTCCATCTATCATGGACTTGTTATAGTACATCACTTTCGGTTTCAGGCTAATGCTTTCTGGGTAGTTATAGTGAAACAATCACTCTGTCGCTTCCTCAACTTGTTCTTGAAGATTGTGATATAGGTAGCTGAAGGAGAACAACATAGTCGGAGTAAAAAGAAATGTTAAAATTGCATGAGTAAGTACATGTTTCCAGGTATAAAGACCTATGGATGAAAAGTCAATACCAAAAAGAAGAATCAAAAGGGTATTGAGTAGTTGTAAAAGGATAGAAAACAACAACAAATACCCAAAAATATGCCAACGAATTCCCTTGGATAGAGTAGCACTTCTGTGAAACAATTCTCTTATCGATAAGTGAGGATGATCCACAAGAATAAAGAAAACCCAAAAATAGGTTGTTATAATGATAAACCCAGGAACAATCAATGCAGCAAATCCTACAATTGTTAAGACCCCTATTACAATGGAAAGCCACATATATTTCAGTAACAAAGGATGAAGTTTCCATGAAGTTGACTGGTAGGATACCTTGTGGTTGGCCTTGTAAGCATCACTCCCCATTTTGATAAAAAATATGGAAAGCAAAGAACTCACACCAAAACGGAGCAAGGGAAAAACAGCTTCATATAGAATGAAAGAACCTAACGATACTTCTTCCCACATCATGATTATTTGTTTCCACGGAATAGGTGAATATATCGGTTTCACTGCAAAATATATCCATTGAAGCGCAATGTACAGTAGTAGAATTGGGATCCATACTGCTGCATTCTTCTTCATAACATCAAATGCAAATTTCAACGAATAACCTACTGCGAATCTTTTCATATAATTACCCCCTCAATTGGTAAACAGAAATGATAATGTTATCCATTCCGTTTTGCATTCTACTATTGCGACAATCTCTATATCCAATGTTTATCTAATAGGGATTTGTAAACACTCCATAGAACTGTGGTCCTTGATCTTTGCTTTTGCTTCCGATGCAACAAAACAGAAGGGATTCATTGTAAAGGTTTGATTTTTCATCTTTTTCAATTTGAATATCATATTGCATAGAGTACGATAGAAAGTAAGGGAAAACATGTGTTGGAGAAACATCCATTTGTTTCCATTCCCACATTTCATCAATACATTTTGCATACAAACAGCATCCATTTGTTGAGGCATCCCAAAGAATAATACAACGACTCAGGGGATTGTAGTATAGCTGGGGGTTGATTAATTCTCCTTGGTATGGACAAGGTATAATGCCTGAAGGAGTTTCTAAAAGGTTTTCTTCCTGTGAGATAATGGGTAAAATGTGTATTTGACGGGAAGCGTCTAGTCCCACAATCGTATTGTCAGCCATATCCCAGGCAATATAAGATTCTTCGGTCTTCGAATGCCCCATTTCTAAACTGATTGTATTTCTTTGAGGAATACCCCAGTACAATGTGCCTTCATTTGTGGAGGCAAACAACACTACAGTTTTCTTTTCAGAATCCGTATACATGCGAATCTTTGAAAAGTGTTGTTCATTGGTGATAGAATACCGTTTTGCAATGGTTTCGTTTTGCACTAGTAGGATTTCTTGGGAGCTTGTTGTCTTGAGGTTTGTCATTGGTAATATCTGTCCCCCTCCTTCTTCTGGTGGTTCTGTATACCCAACAGAAGCTCTATTTTTTGGGGTTATGAGAAGGTATATGTCTCGCGTAACAGGATGAAATGTCATACTTTCGATATACAAAAAGGGTTCATTTTGAAACCATTTGGGTTGTGTGATTAATCTTGAAAGGTGTGGATAGTATTGATCTTCAATGAATGTACTGGATCCGTTCCAAGGATTAATGGCAAAGAACTCTTTGGTAAGTTTTTGGATATCCCGATTGGCTGCACCCAGCATGAGAAGTTCTTGATTTGGTGTAACAACTGGATCGATGTAGTAGATATCTCCTGGTAGTGGTAAGCCTGAAAATTCTACGACAGGAATATCTTGTGAATCAATTGGCGTATTTTGCGTAGCTGTTTGTTTGTTGCAGCCCATAGAAAATGCAGAGAAAATGAAAACAACGACTGTGAAAAGAATCACAAAACAACGAGGATAATGCTTCCATAAAAATCTCATCACATA
>CAYRWA010000039.1:0-6909 GCA_964427915.1 uncultured Caldisericota bacterium | reverse complement strand
ATAAATTACGTTTTTTTGGGAGAATTATAAGTTGTTACAAAAAGAAATAACGAAACTGTACAATGACCGGAAAAAAGGAGTTTTTAGTCTGCCATTTTGACTCTCTGTAATCGTATCTTTTTCCAGCCTTTCCTACCTCTCTCGTTCTCTTTTCTAACAAATAGCATTCTCCTTTGTAAGGAGATTTGAAAATGAGTAATGGTTTTGATTGTAAAAGGAAATGACCCAACTTTTAGTAATAATGTTAATGGTATCACTGGTTTAAACAAGTTTAACAAGGAAGACCTAAAAAAAATTGGAGCTAAAAATCTGAGTCAATTCTTGTCCACTCTTATTGGGATAGGACTTCTATATCATAATGGAGCCACGGGTTATACTAAAGATAAACTCATAGAAAACGGGTATTCCGGTAGCGGACTTAGGAAGGACAGTGTATTCTATTGGCTTGAGTCAGCAAGATTATTTAACGGATATTCCTTTGATTTAGAAAACAAATCAGTAGCATTTGCATATGCATCAGTTTTCATGGACTTAGAAATTGGTAATGTTGTAATATTACCCTCACAAAAATACTTTAATGAATATGTTAAGTATGTAGCTTATCTGGCTCTCCCATAATTTCTGGAGGTAGTAATGCGTAAAATTGTTTGTTTATTATGCTTTCTTGTGTTGTTGTGTGGGATTACGCGTTGTCAAAAAGATAGCTCCATTTCTATCATAACATTTCCCACTCAAGAATCCTCTTCTTGCTTTTTGGAATCCAAAACATTGCTGGGGCATGGAAATATATTTATTAATCATCTCGTTGAATCCCAAACACATGGCCATTATCCATCAGCTCCATCTAGAGTTATTCCTACTTCAACTGGATTGTATGTGATCGCAATGCTCAATGCAAGGGATATTACTTCTTCTGAAGCACAAGGCGAGTGTATTCACATTATTCGTTTGAATACAAATCAACAATATGAGTGGCACCGCGTTATTGATATGCAACCAACGGATCATTCGCGTACAAATACTTCTATTGATAATGCTATCGTTGATGAGTTTGAAAACTTGTACTTCTCTGGAGTTTCAAACAAACTCCACGTGTTGGATGAAGAGTCCACTGCAACTGACGATGAGAAAGGGTATGTAGCATGTTTATCAAAGCAAGGAACTTTGAAATGGATTCAGATGCTTCCCGAATGCAATGAAACCAAATTAGTCCCATCTTCAAACACTATTGTGTGCGTTTCAAATATGCGCCCAAAAAGATTATGCGTGAACATTCTTGATGCTTTTACTGGGGAAACAATATCGGTAGCGAAATACACAATCGACCCGTACGTTGGAGATTTCTGGATCAATCATGAAGGGGTTTACGTTGTTACAGAGCAAAGAGATGATCGATCTTGGGATCTACGGGCTTATTCTTTCACAGATGGCTTTCAATGGAAACAAACGATTCCATTTCCGTTGGATCCTCAACATTTTGATGGCTATGAAAGTGTGTTTGTTAAACCCAATGACCTTTATTGTTTTCAGTCAAACAATAATCATCTGTTTTTTGGTGGAACTTTGGAATGGCGTCAAGATAATGAAGAAACAAAGCAGCTTTTTCTATTTTGTCTAACCAGAGGCGGCGTTATAGAATGGATTGAACAAACCCCTCTTTTACCTACTGTATATCTGACTCATCTCCAATGTGACGATGACGCTGTATATCTTGTGGGGTATACGGATACTCATTTTTTACCCGACCACGAGCATACATTTCAATCTGCAATAGCAGGGGAAACCGACCTATTTATGGAGGCTTTCACAATGGACCATTCCTATCTATGGGGAACGTATTTGGGGGGTCAAAGAGCTGAACCAGCTTACCTTGGAGTGAAACCGAGTACTTTTTATGCTCCTGCTTTTGTGCAATTCCAATTGCACCAAGATCATCTTGTATTAACTACCACTACGTACAGTGAAAAGATTAACGAAGTGAATGCCTGCCCTGTGTTAAAACGTACCAATCCAAACATTACATCAGAACCAGAATGCTCCAGTTTGCTATTCATTCTTTCGAAACAGGGAGAAGTCAAATACAGTACATACACTGCAACAGATGTACAGGATGTTGATCAAGTAGCAGCTGATAATAAAACATACCAAGAAGCATCTTATCCCCGTATCTGTATAGATGATTGGGTACAAAACATTGCTAGCTACGGAGATACCTTGTACATTATCAGCATGAACAATGATACAAACACATTGCTAACCAAATCAATGCAAAACAAGCTCTCTATTACGAAAAAAACACTCCGACCATGGATATATTATGTATCAGAGTATTCGATACAGAAGAAGGAGTAATAGCAAAATGAAGCCCTTGTTTCAATTATTTTCGTGGTCTGTTTTACGATTTTAAGGTATTGAAAGAGAGGTAGAATATGAAGAAACAATGTAAATATCAATGGATTTTGTTGTCAATTCTCTTCATCTTCTCATCAACAAGTTGTTCTATTGTAATCAAGGACCACAATCCCCTGTCTTCTTCTCTCGATTTTTCCACCTACTTAGGGGGAGATTATAGTGATTTGGTGCATGCCATGGAGCGGGATAGTGAGGGGAATATATACATCGGTGGAGAAACAAATTCTCATAATTTTCCCATGAAACATGCCTATCAAGATACTGTAAATGACCATGGCATGGATGCTTTTTTAGCAAAACTCTCCCCTGATGGACAACTGCTATGGTCTACTTACATGGGTGGAAATCATGAATTTTGGCATTCTCATGAAATGAACAAGATGTATGGAGGCGGCGCAGAGGGACTTTTTTCCGAAGGTATCAACTGTATTAGAATTACAGACACTGCTATCTATGCTGGAGGTTATTCCAACGCAGAAAGCTTTCCTGAATTTCAGTACTCTTCCCCTCATGATTATTGGTTTTTGAATAGTTTCATTGCAGAATTTACACTGGATGGAGACTTTGTTCGCATTCTTGAAATGCCCTACATTGAAGACAATGGGTATTTAGTTTTGCATGATTTTGAATGGGTGACGGATGACACCCTTCTTTTTGGTGGATTGCAACGTGTATGGCCTGAAAACGGGGATTTGAAATCCAGGGGTAGATGGCACTACTGTATTGCTTCTCTGCATCTTGGAGAAGACAACTGTGTTACGATAAACTGGAAAAAGATCATTACCACTCCTGGATCCTCCGGAGGGAAATATGGAGAAATTGACAACCTATTACTCTACTGTGACCAAGATCATATCTATACTGCTTTCTCAAGCCGATCATATCAAGACAATGTTTCCTATGGAAATGTACATTGCTATACCCAGGAGGGTACACTTCTTTGGTCACAATCCATTGAAGCTACAAGAAAACAAAACCCATCGGTTGACGAAGAAGACAATAGTCTTACAGCCTGGACATCTATTTATGCTATGGCAGTTGGTGAACAAGGCATTTTTGTGGGAGGTGTAACTTGGAGTGATGGAGTCTTACCTAAATCAATAAACTCTAAGAAATCGGGTATAGAGGAAAATCTGAACAAGCAAGGATTTGTTGTTCAGTTATCGCATCAAGGAACTATTCTTCAAAGTAGATCCTTTGGTGGAAATAGTGATGAAGCTGTATATGATATGGCACTGAATGATGATGGACTTCTGTTTGTTACCGGAAGTACTTCTTCTACAGATTTTCCTTTGGTGAATCCGATGCAAGATCAAGTTTTTGAAGAAGAAACTGGTTTTATTACTATTCTCTCTCCCTCTCTGAAATTTCTATTTTCTACATATTGGGGTGGAGAAGAATATGAAATGCCGAAAGGAACAATACAAGAAGAAGATTCTTCCTACAGAAACGAATACAAACCTACATCCCGTAGTATGTTTATTCGAGCTGACTCCACTTCATTCCTTGTATCCGGGTATACCGACAACAATACCTTTCCATTGAAACATGCTTTTCAATCGGATAATCCACCCTGCCCATGGGGTGAAGGAATTTTGGGTAGTGTTTTTCTATCATCAATGACGTTTGCAGAGGATGACATTCTAAAGATCAGCGAGCACAATTCATGAACCATGCAATCATTGGAGGTTATATAGCTTCAAAAATGAAGAACTTTTCTGATGCTACTGGAACAGAATATGCAGATGAAGGAAGAATGAACTTTGAGATTGGATTCTGGGTGAGTTTTTATGCTGAGAGAGCGACTACATGGTACAATACAAAAAAAAATACTAATTATACAATACCACTATTTTCAACCGCTGATGAAATGGGTTTGATTGCTATTGCAAATTTAGTAAAAGTAATATGCAATGCTGAACATGGAGGAAATAACGGTAATCCTAACGCGTTTCTTAGTGATGATGTAATGAATGTTAAGTACTCAGCTGGTTTTGTTACCTCATCTAGTGGCAACTGGATTACACATGAAGCATACGGCAACAAAAAGCTGAATTATGATGGACTGTATACAACATATAAAGAATGGAATCCAAAAAAAGAATGTATGGAGACTCTTATACGTCCAAATAGTCGCTTTATTAATGTTAGTATTGGAGTTGGTGTACTTTTTAACAAGCTACAAGATAAAGAGGCTACAGGTGAAAGACCAGCATTCTTAGGAAAATCTAGTTTGTTTGAATGGCTGAAGGCAGCACGTTTATATAACGGACGACTTACTGCAGAAGAATCTGAAACGTATAACCATTCTTTACATGTTTCTAATTTATTTAGAATACTCTACGGATCTAATCTTTCTGATGCTTGGAGTAAACAACTTGATGATTTTGATGCGTATATTAGAAGAGGTGCTCAATGAGAAAAAAAGTAGTTTCTCTAAAACATTTTCATATCAAATTTCTGGTCTGTACAATGCTAATATTTACATTAGTAGGTTGTCAATCTAAAAAAAATGGAATGATTCCATTAAATGAACCCATTACTCTTTCACCCTTATCTATTCCAGATCTTGCATTTTCCACTTATTTTGGAGGAAGATCGGATGATAGCATAAGCGTAATGAAAAAGGATAAAGGAGGAAATATATATGTGGGCGGAGAAACTAGTTCGTCTGATTTTCCGATAAAAAAAGCTTTTCAAAAAGAAATTCACGGGAATAGAGATGCTTTTTTATCCAAGATATCTCCCGATGGACAGCTTCTCTGGTCTACCTATCTGGGAGGGGATAATGAGTTTAATCACTCTCCAAACATGAATAGGCTATATGGTGGAGATATGGGGGAGTTATACAATGAAGTAATAAATAGTATCGTTATCACAGACGAAGTAATATATGTTGGAGGATATACTCATGCAGAGAGTTTTCCAGATTTAAAGTATTCAATGCCTCATCAGTATTGGTTTCTGAATAGTTTTATTGCAGCGTTTACAACAGATGGAACACTAATATACACGATGGATATTCCTTACGTTGAGAAAAATGGATACCTTGTTTTACAAAGTTTTCAATGGATAAATGAAGACACCATTATTATGACAGGGATTCAATCATTATGGGAAAGCAAATCAAATGGAGAGTATGATTACTGTATTGCATCTCTTCATTTTGCAGAACACGAAATGGGTTCTTGTCTACAATTAAACTGGAAACATACTATACCTTCATGGAAAGAAGATCAGGAAAACAATTCAGAAGAAAACACAGCTGTTAGTTATTCGTTTTTTTCAAAGAGGATCAGTAAGATATCTTTGTCTTTGTACAAAAATCAGATCTACGTTGCATGTACTACGGAATACCCAAGTTATAATGAGAGAAAAAAAACAGGAATTGAAGCAAGCTACTGCAGACAGTACGGCTACATTTCTTGTTATGATGTAGATGGAGAAATCCTATGGGATCAATATCTGAAAGGAAAAGAAAAACCAGAAGATCAAAATACTAGCAAAGAACCTTATGCAAAGCATTATGGAAATACATTCATTAACAAAATAGTGGTTAATGAAAAAGGTATTTATTTAGCGGGAAATACGGTTGCAGCTCCAGAGTATCCTCTTCATAAACAATTGATAGATCCAGAATTGTCTTCAGATGCCATAAGGCAATTAAACGGGTTCATTGCTAAAATGTCGCACAAAGGAAATCTCGAATACACTTATTTAATTGGAGGGAACAACCGTGAAGAAATTTCTGACATGGTTGTAGATGCAGATGAAAGAATTTGGGTTACAGGTACTACGCAATCAGAGAATTTTCCTTTAGTTAACCAAATACAAGATTCACTTATTGAGAACCAGGCTGCTTTTGTGTCAGTTTTTTCACCAAATCTTCAATTGGAATTTTCCACCTATTGGAAGGGTCAAGGATATACTCCTACTGATGAAGAAGAACTACCGTATGATGCAAACTATAGAATGAGAACAAATGGAGAATGTATTGTGGTCGATTCAAACTCTTTTGTTGTAGCTGGAGAAACCACATCCAATACATTCCCAACTAAAAATGCATTCCAAGAAAAGCACTTTATTAACATAAGAGACGTAAAGACCAGCATATTCCTCTCTTTTTTTACATTTTAAACTACAGATAGAAAAATGTGTTATGGATCTATATTGATACTTTGGACAAGATGGGAAGATGAGCTCAATGCGTTTCAAGTATATATTGATGGGTTAGCAAATCAGTGAATAGTGAAAAGGAGAGAATGATGGTACACAATCGAGTAGCTTTTAAACGGATAATTTCTGTTTTCTTTGTAGTATCTTGCTTTGTTTTGTTCGTAAGTAGTAGTTTTGGATGCATTCCGTCTGATGATACTCTAAAGATAGATCCCACACTATTATTCTCTACTTTTATTGGAGGAACGCAGGCAAGACCTGGAAGTGTTACATTCAAACCATATGATAACATTCGGAACATTAAAAAGGATGCAGCAGGAA
>CAYRWA010000038.1:0-13226 GCA_964427915.1 uncultured Caldisericota bacterium | reverse complement strand
CCTCGTGTGGGTTCGAGTCCCACCTTTGGTACTTCTTCAGAAACGTTGCCACTTTTTCCAGTGCTCTTCCCCGATGGCTTACTTGGTTTTTCTTCTCGGAAGAAATTTCTGCAAATGTTTTTTGGTAGGGAGGATAATAAAACAAGGGATCGTATCCAAAGCCCTGTTCTCCTCGTTCAAAACCAAGGACAAAACCATCAACTCGTCCCTCAAAAAAGTAGTATTGATGTTGCACCCAACAGCATAGCACGCAAGTAAAATGGCAATGCTTCTGAGTGAACTCAAAGTCACGAAGCATTTGTAGCAATTTTATGCGGTGATCGGTATCCTTTCCCGATGGAGCGAACCGAGCAGAATGAACCCCCGGAATATTTCCCAGAACGGGAACTTCTATCCCTGAGTCATCCGCAATACAAATGAAATCGTTGCATCGCGGGAGTTGCTGTACAACTGCATCGCATTTTGCCTTTGCGTTTTCACGATACGTTGAAAACTTTTCTACAGAAGAGTCTATGGTGATGCCTTTGTCAGAACTTAACAGAAGAGGGATCGAAAGGAAGCCAATTTTTTCTTGTATTTCCTGCAGTTTATGTTGATTCGATGAGGCAAGAATTATGTGCATGACGGAGGGGGTTTGATTTGAAGAGCCTGTTCTTGTAGTAGCATAATCTCTTGAATGCCTGCAAAACCTAAGGAAAGGATGGTGTCTAGTTCCGATAGTGTAAACGGTTTTTTTTCACCAGTTCCTTGGATTTCAATAATTCGACCTTCTTCGTCCATTACAATATTGCAGTCAACTTGTGCTTGAGAATCATCGTGATAATCCAGGTCTAAAAGGATTTCATTGTGAACCATTCCCACGCTGATAGCGGCTATTTTCTTCTCACAAACATGGGGGCTAATGTTTCTCATTTGAAATGCGAGCATAGCGGCAACAAATGATCCTGTTATTGCAGCGGTGCGCGTTCCACCATCAGCCTGAATGACATCGCAGTCAATGGTTACCGTTAGGTCCTTTACATACTGCAGGTTGAAAGCAGTTCGAAGACATCTGCCAATCAACCGTTGAATCTCCATATTGCGACCATTACGGTGAGTGCCATTGTCTCTGTTGTTTCTTCCATCCCCACTACACGGGAGCATTGCATATTCTGCCGTAATCCAACCAACATCACTATTTTTTAGGAAATAGGGCGTTTTTTCTTCAATAGTGGCACCGCAGAGTACTTTTGTATACCCCATTTCAATAAGAACAGAGGCAGGATGCTTTTCGAGGTAGTAGGGCGTAATAATAGTTTTTCGAATTTGATTGTAGGGTCTTTCTCTATGCATTAGTCTACCGTCAATGTTTTGCTAATGTTTCTAGGAAAATCAGGGTTCAGGTCAGCCTGAATGCTTGCGTAATATGCTATTAATTGCAATACAATCACAGTGGTTAAGGGAATGAAATAATGATCCGAATCAGGAACAGCAATTAACTGGGAAGCTGCTTTCATATATCCATGGTATTGAGGAGAAATGACAATGACGTTTCCCTTTCGAACCCTGATTTCATTTATATGGCTTATAACCATATGATCATCTGCTGGACTAGCTGGGAAAAGGATGGGATACCCCTCGTCTACAATTGAAAGAGGGCCATGTTTAAATTCAGAGGAGTACATTCCTTCGCAATGTTTATAATACACTTCTTTAATTTTTAAAGCCCCCTCTAGGGCGGTACCATATTGGATTCCATATCCCAAGCAATACAGGTCAGTTCCTCGTTGCACCAGTAAATCTGCAATTTCTTTGGCTTCTTCTTTTGTTTGATCAATTGTTGTTTGCAGCAAGTTAGGGACAATGGAGAGCTGGCTGTACACTTCTTCTGCTTTATCCATATTTTTCTTTCTACCAGCGTAGGCAGATAGATATAGAAAAGCAAAGAGTTGATTCATGTACGATTTTGTAGCGGGAACACTAGTTTCAAGCCCTGCTGCTACATTGATTACGATTTCAGATTTTTGAGTAATCGAAGACCCTATCACATTCACCATACTTATAATTTTGGCACTTGTATTGTGAAGAATGGGATTGATCACGTTGATTACATCTTTGGTTTCCCCGCTTTGTGATACACAGAAAATGACATCCTTGGCAGTGGGGGAAACGTTGTAGTATTCGTTAAAGTAACCTGCAAGAACGGGTACTGCATGAATGCCAGCAAGATGATTTAAATAGTAAGCCCCTACAACAGCAGCATGGTAGGAAGTGCCCGAAGCAACTAAATAAACATGCTCTGATTGATTGATAAGATCGATACAATCATCCATATTGGACTGCGTGTTTTCCAATAAATCATGAAGCTCTTGCACTTTTTTTGGTTGTTCATGAATTTCTTTGATCATATAGTGATCAAAACCAAACAAATTGGCTTCTTCAATACTAATGGTGCATTCTTCAACAGGTCTTTGAATTTCTTTACCAGTGTGAATATCGTAAACATGGTATTCAGAATCGTTGTATAAAACAAGATCACCATCTTTAAGAAAGACAATATTGCGAGTAAATTGTAAAATAGAGCCCAGGTCAGAAGAGCAAACAATGAAGTTGTCCCCAATGCCCATATACAAAGAAGACCCCATTTTTACAGCAAGAAGCTGGTGCTGATTCACGTTCCCACAAACAAAGGCATAATCTCCCTGTAGAAGAGTTTGAGCTTTCATCATGGCTTGTTTTGGGTCATGTAACTGGTCATAGAATTTTTCGTAGGCGTGTACAACCATCTCTCCATCGTTTGTACCACGGACGATCATGCCATTTTGTTTGAAATCTTCAATAAGCTGTTCTGTGTTGACAATATTTCCGTTGTGTGCCCCTATAATATCTTTGTCAGAATCATAGTGTGGTTGAGAATTCTCAAAATTTGGCTCACCAAACGTTGCCCAGCGAAGCTGAACAATTCCCCTACTTCCAGCAAAATCAGAAATTTTTTCTTCGCGTATGATATCTTCTAGCATGCCAGGACCTTTTCGAAGCAATGTAGACCCATTGTCTTGAAAAGCAGCAAACCCAGCGGAATCATATCCTCGATAAACTAGTTTTCGCGAACCCTTAATGAGAGTGTTGCCCAATTCATTTGTGTCGTGGGCATAAATAATTCCAAATACTCCACACATGAAAATCTCCTTATGTATCGGTTTATTTTCCTCGTAGGACAATCAGTAGTATCCAATTGAGAATAGAAAAGGCAATAGCTGTTAGTAATGCGTATGGCCAAAAAGAAGGGATTGTAATGCCATCAATGAGGGACGAAGTTAGAAACAAAACGATTGCATTAATCACGAAGGCAAAGAGTCCAAATGTGATGACATGAAGGGGGAGAGTAATGATGGTAAGAAGTGGCTTTAAAAATGTGTTGACCAGTCCTAATACAAGACCTCCCAGAAAGGCTACTTTCCAATTCCCAACTGCAATCCATGCTGGAAAGAGCTCTCCTACAATCAGAAAGCACAACCAGTTTGATACAATGGTTACAAGGATCCGTCGCATTACAGTTCCTCCATTTCATACTTTTCTCTACCCTTAAAGGCAGCTTGAAGGGTTTTTGCATCCGCAAACTCTATATCTGTTCCCGTAGGAATGCCAGATGCTAAACGAGTTATTTGTAGGGGTATCTGTTTCAGTTGATGAATGATGTACATGCAGGTTAAATCACCAGTTTGGCTGAAGTTGAGTGCAAGAATAATTTCCTGAATAGGTTCTTGTTGGATTCGGTCGAACAGCTCTTTGATACGTACTTTTTCCGGCCCTATACCATGGAGCGGGTTAATTGACCCTTCTAATACATGGTATAATCCTTTGTAGGAGCCTGTTTTTTCGATGGCTAAAACATCTTTTTCTTTTTCTACAACGCATATTGTATGGGAATCTCTCGAAGGGTCTGCGCATATCGAACACAATGATCCTTCCGTTAGGTGAAAGCATTTTTTACAAGGATGGACATTTTTTCTCATCGATTCTAACACATCCATAAACTGATCAAAGTAATCAGGTTTCAGATGAAGGATGTAGTCCGCTAATTTTTCTGCGCTTTTTGGTCCAACGCCTGGTAATTTGCTTAATTCTTCAATGGCTCTTTGGTAGCCAGGAGTGTAATATGCCATGCACTACATGGGCAAGTTAAGGCCCATCTCCTCAGCTAGTTTTTTTGTTTCTTTTTGAGTGGCTACTTTTGCTTTATTGAGAGCCATATTGACTACGTCGCGAATGCTTTTTTGTAGGAGTTCTGGTCGTACTTCTTGAATATAGTCGGGGTCAATTTCAATGCTTTTAACGTTCATATCCCCTTTCACAATTACTTTTACTGTGTTGGATTTGTTTTCTGCTTCATAGGCCATCTTGCTTAACTCGGTAGCAATTTTTCTATATTTGTTTAAATTTTTTGCTCGATCAATTACGTTCATCATAACTCCTTATTGGTTTTTTCAACAGTATCAATACTTGTTTTAAATGTTTTTAACGTATCTATTATAACGGGATCCTTTATGATTTCTTCCTTTTCTTCTTCTTTTTTAAAGTCCAATGTGGCTTTTTCATGGTTGAAGCCAAGTTTTGGGATCAACTGTAGGGGCATATTCGGATACTTTTCTTGAAATCGATGATTCAATTCTTGCACGTTCTTTTCTTTGTTCAGTTGTTGGTAGCTAAACTTGTTGTCCAATGCAAATACAATATAGGCAGTTTCTTCATTGATTTTGACCAGTTGTGTTCTCATGACGTGAATGAATAGATCGGGAGAGTCTGTTTTGAGTATCTGTGTAAACTCTTTCCAAAGGGGATCTTTAATTTCTGGAGGTTGTTCTATTGTGATATCTTGCTGCAAGGGTATTTTTGGTGTAGGTGAGGAGGATGCAAAGGCCCCTGGGGCGTTTGGTTGAGAGGAAAGGGTTTTCTGGATAGTAGAAGAATCATTTTTTGGAGTTGAATTGTTTATGGATCTTTGTCCGATGTGGCCAGCAGATACCTTTTTTTTAGTGGGGTGATCGATAACAAACTTCATTTGCAGTAGCGTTGTTTCTAGCAGTAATACGGGGCGAGATAAATATTTCATAGTAGGAAGTGCGTTGGAAAGAAGCAGTGTCAGTTTCATAAGAAGAGATAAAGGAATCTTTTTTGCTTGTTCAAAATACAGGTCATTGTCGCTATGAGGTATAGTTGTAAGGAAAGTGCTTTTCCCAAAAGTTTCTGCAAGAACGACAATATCTCGACAATAGGATAGAAGATCTTGCGTAAACAAGAATATATCAGTACCCGAGGATACTAAACCTTGCAATGCATCCAATAACGAAGAAAAATCTCCAATAAAAAGACTTTCCACCATGTTGTATAGAGTTTCCGTGTTGCTCTTACCAAGAAGGGCCAGAACATCGGATTCATGGATAGCTTCTTCGGTGCTTGTCAATACAGATAGCTGATCCAAAATGGACTCAGCATCTCTCATGGCTCCGTCACTACTTTCTGCTATTTTTTGCAAGGCCTTAAAATCAATATGAATGCCTTCTGCCTTTGCTTCCATCTGTAATTTTTCAGCAATATCATGGGAAGAGATTCTATGAAAATCAAATTTTTGACACCGACTGACAATGGTTTTGGGCAGCTTATGAGCTTCTGTTGTTGCCATGATAAAAATCGTATGACTGGGGGGTTCTTCAAGGGTTTTCAAAAGGGCATTAAAGGCTTCCCCTGTAAGCATATGAACTTCATCAATAATGTACACCTTGTAGCGACACTCAACAGGTGTAAGGTGTACTTTTTCGCGAAGCTCTCTGATATTATCTACTCCACGATTGGAGGCGGCATCTATTTCAATTACATCTAAATTGACACCCGATTCAATGGAGGCGCACGAGTGACATTTTCCGCAGGGTTGTACGGCAGGACCTTCCTGGCAGTTGAGACTTCGAGCTAGAATTCGTGCACACGACGTTTTCCCTGTTCCTCTTGGCCCACAAAACAAGTATGCATGATGGATTTTGTCATAAAGAATTTCATTTTGTAAAACCCGAACAATTTCTTTTTGCCCAATTATTTCATCAAAGGTTCGAGGTCTCCATGTGCGATATAGAGTTGTGTTTTTTTTTCTCATCACATTCTCTCCGGTGCTTGAATGCCTATAATGGAGAACAAGACCGATAAAAGTTGTTCAATTCCTCGTACCAATAAAAGCCTGGCTTTGGTGCGTTCAAGATTGGTAGGGTCCACGACTCTACAGTTTTCATAGAAGGAGTGGAAGTCATTGGCAAGAATTTGGATGTCTTGTGTAATCAGATGGGGAGATAACGAAGAACAGGCTCGATCAAGTAGTTCTGGCATGATCGCAAAACGTCTCATTACTTGTATTTCACTAGGATCTGTCAATAGCGTTGTATCAACCTCATTCATGTGACAGGGAGTATGAATCTTGTGAGAGGTTGCTTCTCGGCCAATTCCTTTGCATCTTGTGTAAGCGTATTGAGCGTAAAAAACAGGGTTTTTGGGATCTCGATTTTTGGCAACGTCTAAGTCGAAGTTTAAATGCTGCTCATTGCTTCTACTTAGATACACAAATCGGCTGACGTCTGGACCAACTTCCTGTAACAAATCGCGGAGAGTAATGTAATCTCCTCCTGATTTGGACATTTTGACTTCCTTGTTTTCTCGAAAAAGGTGAACAAGCTGAAACGTGATTGTTTTTACTTTGTCAGATGAAAATCCAAGCGCTTCAAGACCCCACTTCAAAGGGTTTACATGGCTTTGATCTGCACCCCAAATATCCACGCACATGTCGTATCCTCTTTCTAGTTTGTTTCTATGGTAGGCAATGTCTCCTAATAAATACGTAGGAAGCCCATTGGATCGAATGAGCACCCGGTCCTTTTCATCTCCAAACTGGGTTGTTAGAAACCAGTGAGCGCCTTCTTTTTCTTCTACCAGGTTTTTTGATCGCAAACGCTCTACCGTATCTTGTATGTAGCCATTGTGCAATGAGCTTTCCTTAAACCAAGACTGAAAATGGATGTTAAAGTAAGCCAAATCTTCTTTGATCGAGGATACCATTTGGGCAATGCAGTATTCTTGAAGGATAGCAATCGCTTCTTCTTGTGGAATATGGAGAAGCGAATCCCCTTCTTTGTCGATGTAAGAAGCTGCCAACAAAGGTACATAATCGCCTGGATACATTTCTTCCGGCGGGGCAATAGGATGATTTAATTGCTTGGTATAATAATAGAATGCAGAAAGAGCTAATTTTTTTGCTTTTGCCCCTTTGTCGTTTATAAAAAATTCTCGATCGCAGTGATACCCTTGCATTTCTAGCAAATTTGCAATAGCATCCCCAATAGGAGCACTTCGTCCGTTGGCTACGGTTAAGGGTCCGGTAGGGTTCGCGCTGACAAATTCCACTAGCACTTTTTTCCCGCAGCCAGATTCATTGCTGATGTATTTACGAGGGTTGTCCAGTACAGATGCAAAACAAGAGTGTAGAAAGGGAGTACTAAAGAAAAAGTTAATATATCCATTGGGGAGTGGTTGAACCGTCTCAATTTCCTCCATGGAAAACTCGTGCGCTATTTCGATAGCAATCTCAGAAGGTTTTCTTCGCAATGGTTTTGCTAATGCCAGAGGGAGAGTGGTTGCAAAATCTCCCATTTGAATCTTGGGAGGTTGTTCTACCATGATATTCTCTCGGTCTATGTCCCACCCTTTTTTGATGGTGATTTCGTGAAGTTGTTGAGCAATTTTAGATCGAATGAGCATACAGTCTCCTTACGTAGCGTTTGCGTTATTCTTTCGACATCCATTGTAGCCAAATTTTTCGCCTTCTCGGACCATCAAATTCTGCGAAAAAGATATCTTGCCATGTTCCCAATTGAATTTGACAGTTTTCTACAATGAACGTTTCGGAGGTATGTGTGATGGATGTTAATATGTGTGAATCACTGTTTCCTTCTGCATGTAAATAATCATCTTGACGGGGGATTAATGATTGCATTTTGTGTAAAATGTCCCTACCTACATTGGGATCTATGCTTTCATTCACAATGATGCCAGCTGTCGTATGAGGGACATACACGGTTAAGATACCGTTTTTCCACTGATAGTTTTGAACAGCGGAATCTAGTTTAGAACCAATACGGACTAGCTCTTTATTCATATGTGTTTCGATGTGAATCACTTTCATGTTTCACCTCTTTCTTGTTTTTTTTGAGTTGACACTTTCACAGGTCATTATACAATAATCTATTAGAATTGTATATTTGCGGGAATAGCTCAGGGGTAGAGCATTAGCTTCCCAAGCTAAGGGTCGCGGGTTCAAATCCCGTTTCCCGCTTGTACTGAGGGGCGACATAGCCAAGTGGTAAGGCAAGGGTCTGCAAAATCCTCATCGACGGTTCGAATCCGTCTGTCGCCTTTTTTTGGAGGTTACTATGAAGAGAATCATTTCTTTTTTCCTTTCCCTTTTTTTAGTTGCAGGACTCTTTTCTACTGTTTTTGCCTCGGAAGTAAAAGTAATCACCATGGTGGTTGGCGAAAAAGAAGCAATGGTCAATGGGGACTCTGTTTTCCTTGATGTACCCCCTACCATTGTGGAAGGTCGAACCTTGGTACCGCTTCGGTTCATAGCAGAAACCTTTGGGGCAGATGTTGAATGGGATGCTGCTACTCGTACCATTACACTTACAGCTCCCGATGCAGCTGTACTTCAGCAAATGATAGAAGCAATGACCGACCAAAATGAAACGTTGCAGCAAAAAGTAGAAGAACTGAAAGAAGAGAACGCAAAACAGCAAACTACCATTTCTTCTTTAGAAGAAGAAAATGAAATTTTGTCTGAAAAAGTTGGACTCATGGATACCTTAATCACTAAGCTAGAAGATCAGATTGCAGAGCTCCTTATAGAAAATAAGAAACTCGAAGAAGAAGTGAAAGAGTTGAAAAAGAAGCTTGACAGTGGTGATGAGTCACAAGATACTACGCCTCCTTCTATTATCGTTCACAATCTCTCTCCCCATGAAATACTTGAGGAAGAACCTTTGGCACTGGATATCTCTATCGAAGATGACTCACTCATTGTTTTTTCTAGGGTGTTTCTTTCTTCCGTTTTGTTGACAGAAACCCTAGGTGAATATGGTGAAATTGATCCTACCAAACTAGTCAGCGGAGATTATTCCCTCGTGGTGGAAGCAATTGACGGACACGGCAATAGTGGCACAACTACCGTTCCTTTTACTGTGAAACATGATCTTAAGAAAGAACCTATTCGTTTTACTCTCAATGCTACTGATATAAGCTCTATGCCAGGTATGCATCCGTCCATGCAGGAGTTCACGATAGCAGCTACATCAAAGCCTTATCTTACCGCCAACTTTAAAAATCGAAGTATGGCTTCTTATGAAATTGTTAATGTCCAGGCATTTGACAAAGAGGGAGTCGAGTTCCAACCTATGCCAGGCATGAATTTCTACGATCTTATGAAAGAACAGTTTGGTCTACCCGATCATCTTATTATTGTGAGCGGAGATACGTACACTACTCCTTGCGCAATCAGTTTGACCGAACAAAATATGACCCCCGAAGAGTATTTTGATGGATGGGAAATAAAAATCACCTTACATGATTCAATTCGGGAGCTTGAATTTATTAAAACAATTCGTTATTCTAGATAAGCGTTTTTATATGGGTGCCGGAGTGGCGAAATTGGTAGACGCACAGGACTTAAAATCCTGCGGTAGCAATACTGTAACGGTTCGACTCCGTTCTCCGGCACTTTTTTATTGGAGGTCAAATGAGAAAATTCACGGTTCCGAAAAATGCCTTGAAGTATAGTATTGTTGCACTTCTCGTTATTGCTATTGGACTGGGCAGCTTTTTTCTAATCCGAGGGGTTATACGCAACAAAGAAAACCACAAAGTGTTTCGGGGAGATATTGAAAATGTATATTACTACCTGAAACAAAAATCCAAGGATATGTACCTATTTTCAAATCTGAAAGATGGGGATAGTGTAGCTTTATCTGCATGGCACAACACGCAATCAACAATATCCACTCAAATAAAAAACTATGAAAAAGCCTTCGCTGCTCACGAGAAGCACTCTACGAAGTTCAAAGAGTTTGTACTAGTTGAAGATATCCAAGAATACATTGGCGATTTTAGTAAAATTGCTTCGTACATATCGATGCGCGTTTCAAATCCAGAAGAATTTTCTGATGAACAATACCAGCGTATGAAACAAGAATTGGATGAGAAATTGCAGGCCTTTGCAGAAAAAGCAAAAGACTATAAACTGGATTTACGCTAGCTATTACCCAAGCATAAGAAAGGGTTGCCATGATTGAATTGTTTGAATGCCAGCTTCGAAAGTGTTGCGAAGTCTCTGATTTCCATCCTGAAACTTCCAAAAATTTGACTCCTTCTTTAAATATTATCGGTCAAGATCGAGCTATTAGAGCCATTGAAACAGGGTTGCACACCAAAACAGACGAATTTAATATCTTCATATCGGGAATGTCTGGAACTGGACGTAACTCAACGATTCGAATCCTTTTGGAGAATTTAGCCCCCAAAGAAAAAGATCCCCCAGATTGGGCCTATGTCTATAATTTTAAGGATCGCAACTTCCCTAAAGCGATTTCCTTTAAACCCGGCCAAGGAAGTCAATTTAGCGATGATTTTGATGAGTTCATTGCACTCATTCGAACTAAAATTTCTGATGCATTCAAGAGCGACCATTATGAAACTGAGCGCAATAAAATTGTTACCAATGCCCAAAACCAAATCAAAGATGTATATCAGGAGATGAACCGATTAGCTCTGGAAAAAGGTTTGCTCATTAACACCAACCCTGAAGGAATTTTTACAGTACCTGCCGTCGAAGAAAGACCTATGACGCAGGAGGAATTCAATGCTCTTGATGTCAAAGAAAAAGAAAAATTAGAGCAGGGACGTATCGATTTGCAATCCACCATTAACAATGGTCTCAAAAAAATTCAGGATTATGAGAAAAGAACTCGATTGGACATATCGTCTTTGGATCATCGAATTGGAGATTTCGCGGTCCAGATTTTAATTGACGATTTGAAGCAGCAATACAACGATAACCCGAAACTGATTACTTATCTTGATGAAGTGAAAGAAGATATATCAGACAATATCGATTTTTTTAAAAAGTCAGAGGACGATACCGGAGACGAAGAGCAAAATAAAAAAAAGGAAGATTTCTTTCTGCGGCGATACAAAGTGAATTTGGTTGTAAAAAATCAAGTAGGAAAGGGCGCTCCTGTGATTCATGAAGTGAATCCAACCTACTACAACTTGTTTGGTTCTATTGAATATCACCAAGAAATGGGTTCTTGGGTAACAGACTCCTCTTTCATTCGTGGAGGATCTTTATTGAAGGCAAGCGGAGGATATCTTGTACTGCAAGTCAATGATTTATTATCTTCTCCCTATGTATGGGATGTTTTAAAGCGTTGTCTGAAAGCGAAACTCCTGCAAATAGAAAATCTGGATGAACAAGTAAAAACTATTCCTACCTTGTCTTTAAAGCCTGAGCCGATTCCTATTCATACAAAAATCATTTTGATTGGTAGTGAAGAAGTGTACAACCTTTTATACCACCTAGACGAAGATTTTCGAAAATTCTTTAAAATTCGAGCTCAATTTGACTATGAGATGGAACGAAATGAAAAAACCGAAAGCTTGTATGCTTCCTACATTGCTATTCAATGCAATAAAGTAAATGAGAATGTTCATTTTACGCCACAAGCTGTGCGCATTACTGTGGACTATGGATCACGCATTGCTGAAAATCAAGAAAAGTTAACCACTCAATTTACCTTGATCCTGGATATTGTCAAAGAAAGTATTCATTGGGCTCAATTGAATGGCCGGGATGTTGTAAATGACGAAGATGTACGCAGAACGCTCAAAGAGAAACGATACCGCGGAAGTTTGTTGGAAGAAAAGGTGCATACATCTATTCTAGAGGGGCGTATCCATATAGAAGTTGTGGGCGAAAAAGTGGGACAGATCAATGGACTGTCCATTATCGGCAACGGAGAGTACATGTTTGGGCAACCGAGTCGTATTACTGCTACCGCCTTTCCCGGCAAAGGTGGGGTTATGAGTGTTGACAAAGAAAGCGAGATGAGTGGTCCCATTTTTGACAAAGGCGCCATGATTATCAATTCTTATATTGCTCATTTTTATGGTCAAGAATTTCCTTTGCCTGTATCCGTTTCCTTAGCCTTTGAGCAGAATTACAGCGGTATCGATGGAGACAGCGCTTCAGCTGCTGAAATTATTGTATCTCTTTCTGCAATTTCACGATTACCCATACGCCAAGACATTGCCATTACTGGTTCTACCGATCAATTGGGAAATATGCAACCTATTGGTGGTGTAAATGCTAAAATCGAGGGCTTTTTTGATATTTGCAAAGAAAAAGGGCTGACAGGCAAACAAGGGGTTGTCATCCCAAGGCAGAATCAAAAGAATTTAATGCTAGCACAACGGATTATCAATGCAGTTAACAATGGTTTGTTTCATGTCTATGCGGTCGATCGAATTGAAGAAGCAATCGAGGTTTTGTTTGATAAAAAAGCGGGTGAAGCTGATGAAAAAGGAAATTTCCCAGAGAATACTGTAAATTTCTTTGTATCGGAGGCTTTACATGACTACCACGAACTAGAAGAGAAAAGTAAGCACATGGAAGAAGATGAGTGTGACGACGACGAATAAGTAGATTTTTTTTGATAAAAATAGCAAACGGGGGTGAAAACCCCCGTTTTTTTGTTTTTCTGAAGAAAAGGATGGTGTGCGAGAGGAGGGACTTGAACCCTCAAGGTCGTGAAACCACTGGATCCTAAGTCCAGCGCGTCTGCCAATTCCGCCACTCTCGCGAAAAAGGCAAAAAAAATGGAGCGGAGAACGAGATTCGAACTCGCGACATCGACCTTGGCAAGGTCGCGCTCTACCACTGAGCTATCCCCGCACCTTTGGGTCGTACAGGACTCGAACCTGTAACCCGCTGATTAAGAGTCAGCTGCTCTACCAATTGAGCCAACGACCCTTGTGTTGGACGAAATGTATTATAATACATTTCTGGTGATTTGCAAATGGCACGCCCAGCAGGAGTCGAACCCGCAGCCTACAGATCCGAAGTCTGTCGCTCTATCCAGTTGAGCTATGGGCGCATTTACCAT
>CAYRWA010000037.1:0-5127 GCA_964427915.1 uncultured Caldisericota bacterium | reverse complement strand
ATGGCAAAAGAAAGAAATCTGGATGTCAGTATTGCTACAGATAAAAGAAATGTTCATTTTTCCACTACTCAAGCTCTTCTTATTTCCGATAGATACTATATTTCACTTAGAGAAGTAACAGAAAGACTAGGTTTATCAGTAGGATGGGATGCAGACGAAAGGAAATTTACCATTCATCAATTAAACGGTAGGAAGTTAATGGCAAAATTTGATGATTCCGTTTGGTACATCAATGAATTTCCCTATTATTATTTAGATAAAAGCTTGATTACCGTTAATGATAGATCCTATGCGCCAATTCGAGTTTTACTGGAACCACTCTGCCAGGTTCAGTTTACTAGAACTGAACAAACTGACACCATTCATGCGAAAGAAAACGGAATTTTCAACCGGGTGAAGATTCTTCCTACAGATTCTGAAATAATCATTAACTACAAATTGCACCAGCTGAAAACTAAACTCATCAAACAAAATGAAGAAGTGTTTGTACCCTTGCAGGAGTTTATTGAATTGATACATGGACAAGTAGAATATCATGAAACATCTGAATATGGTAATCCAGAGATACAAATCATACCCGCTAACTTGAATAGTGTCATTGCACTTTACCCAGAAAAAAATCAAGCAATTCTGTTTGACAATGATACAAACGAGAAAGAATTCATTTCGCTACCTCACCAGCTGCTGCAGGAAAATGGCTCTTATTTCATGGGAGTAACAGATCTTATCTTGGTTCTACAAGCAGAAAAAGACACATACTTAGATTCAGATGTTAACACCTACTTTAACTTCGAGTTTTAACGGGATGGGTCTGAGGAGGATCGTGATGAAAAGGTTTTTGATCATTCTGTTGTGTACTTTTGGTGCCATTGTGTTGCTTTGTGTTGCATATATTGGAGTTATATGTTTGGTGCCAGTAAAGATTCCTTCTTTTTTAAATTTGCAAGGAGAAGGAATGGTTGAGCCAAAACAACTGCCTGAAATCAATACAATTCTCACTTTGAACAAAGAACAAGAGAATAGTATAAGTCAACAGGTTTTTTCAACTCTTCTTGGTTATACATCTTTTGAACATCCTGCGCCAAAAGGTATGCTAGCTACTGAAACGGGATTGTATATAGTAGATAAAGCCAATCACCATGATGTTTACCCAACTGATGACAAACCTTATCTTGGCGGTATGAATCTAAGTATAACCAGGTGGGATACAGAAGGTAATTTCCAATGGGAGTTTATCCTTGATCATGAAATCCATTTCCAGAACTATTGTGACGTTTTCTTAGAAGATGCTTGTGTGGATGATGCTGAAAACATCTATATTTTGGGTTCGCTAGATGTTTTGAATAGACGATACTTCCTTCATCACTGGGTTCCTTTTTTCAGAGGAAGGTTTTTATTTTGCCTTTCTAAACATCAAGAAGTGCAATGGGTAAGATTTCTAAGTGATGAATCGGAAAGACAGAATATAATTTTTCAAAAGAATAAGCTGTATTTGATATCAACAAGAGACTATGATGGTACTTTTTGGGATGGACCATCGAACTACATCAGATGTATAAATCCAGTCAATGGCAGAAAACTATGGACTCGATCCATCGATGCTTCCGATTTTGACCTACTACACACTGACGAAGAAGGGATGTATTTGTTAACCTATGAAGATAAGACCCCTATTTTGCATTGTTATGATTGGAAAGCACGCAAGCAATGGGCATGTGAGATTCCTATGCCGCATCCATTTTCTTCGTCTACTCTTCCAAAGCATCAACGGAATAGAAAAATTGTTACCGGTAACAGTAACAATAGTCATGTGTATCTGGGTTTTTCATCCTTTATTTTTGATGAGGAAAATGCGAAACTATTTGATCAAACCTACCACTTGTATTCTCTCAATAGAGAGGGCAAAATTGATTGGACGCAAACAAATCAATCTGATGAAAGTACATGCATTATTGACATTCAGTGTCTTGAAAATCTTCTCTGCATTCTAAGCCAAACCAATGCAGACGGATTGGCTACTGAGCATGCATATCAGAAAGAACGAAAAGGAGATACCGACTTACTTCTATCTATTCTAGATGTAAACGGGGTGGTGCAATGGAAAACCTACATAGGAGGAACAGAGCTTCAGCCCTACTATGGTTTTTTGATTAATTATCCCACTCAACCATACCGTTGTTCTATCTATCAAGATCGTATTGCCGTGGTATGCTCTACATCGAGCAAGGATTTTCCAGTTTTCAAAGCTCCCAAACCGTCTTTTCAAGTTTCTTCAGATGAAGCACATAATGGTAAACTTCCTCCGTCTTACAATGTTGTATTTGTCTTTAACTTGGAAGGTCGTCTGCAATGGAGTACCTATACATCAAGCTATAAAACAATAGCTGCAGGCAGCATAGATTCTCAAAGTGATATTTCCAAAGTTCTTAAAAAACATGACAATGGAAATCAAGTACAAGCAATGCAGATTATAGGAGACTACCTCTATATCATGGAAACTTCAAACGATCCAAACACTGTACTCAACAATCCAAAACAGCATGTTGTCTCCTTTGGAACTCACTCTTACCAAAATGCATTGGAGATTCTCTCCAAATACCGTCTCAAATGAATTAAGAATCCGATTTTTTTGAGATCAAGTTAAGGAGAAATATTTTGAAAAACACACTAACTGAACTTGAAAGACAAGTATCTAAAGGTGTGAGTAGGTATTTGTTTTGCATGTCTGTAAAGATGGCTTTACGGACATGTACGTTGGAACGATTTCTTCTTCTCGACAGTTTAGACATTTATTGTGTTTGTGAAAGCAGTTTTTAGTTTACGCTTGTCAAGATTGTATATTTACCTATAATCCTACCCGAGGATAAAAATGAAATATTCCATTGTTACATTCCATTTTGAAAAAAAATTTATTGATCAGAATTATGAAGACCAGAATGCATTGGAAATTGATACTTTCTTAAAAGCAGTTAGAGGGTTCAATGAATACTCAAAAGAAGTATTCCATATTCTGAATCAAAAAGACTCTTTTCAGCAAAAAATTCAAGGAATTCAAAAGGGAAGTTTTGTATTTCAATTTTTAACATCATCACAAAATGATGCATTGATAGCTAATTTCGAGTCATTGAACGATGAAATCTTTTCTTCTTTGGAAAAAAAAACAGAAATCCTACCTTCTTCTGAAACCTCCCTGATCAAGGATAGATACAAATTCAGACATCTCATGGAAAAATGACAAAACTGTATGCCTGAAAAAAATGATGTAACAAATCTAACCATAATTGCTAAAAATACAAACCATCATTTTGACTCTTCCCATAAAGAATATCTAAAAAAAATTAGTCAGAAAAAGCATTTGATTCCTACAGAAACAAGCATTATCGGAAAACTTGTTTCATGGAAATTCACTGACAATACTCTGTCCATTGTATATCCACCAACAAATAAAAAATTTAGCGTGGATCTGTTATCTTTACAATTTTCTGAAGATGACATGAATGCATTTATTCTTCAGTGTAAAAATGAATTAGTGCAATTTTTTGGCACCATGACGTTCGATGATCAAGGAGAATTTGTGAGAATAGATAAGTTACATAACATAATGAAAGTGGATTTAAGTCCAATTCAGCTTCAGGAGTTTCAGATAAATCATCGGGTATTCAAGTTTAATCAACCACAAGTATTTACTATTTCACTAGACTCTTCCAAGCAAATTTTTACAATTTTTCACGAAGAAAGTGGAATTCACATACATGCTGAAACAAGAGATGAGTTAAAAGAAATCCTTAAAGAAACAGTGGATATTTTTTGGGAAGAATATGTTTTGTTTAATAAAGAAGAATTTTTGCCAGTGAAGGTAAAATGGATTCGGGAATGGTTCAAATCTAAGCTACAGGTGATTGATGTTTAATAAACATGTAATAAAAAAAGCCCTTGAGAAAAAAGGATTCAAGGAAATTGATCGAACAAAACACATTAATTATATTTTTTACAAAGATAATGTGCCAACAAGTGTTTCTACTATGATATCAAAAGGCACTAAGCCACTTTCTAAAAACCTTGTTTCTCAAATGGCAAGAGAAGTTGAATTAAAGAATCATCAATTTTACGACCTTATCAAATGCCCATTGTCTAAAGAAGCATTAATACAGATATTAGAAGAAAAAAAGATCCTCTAATAAGAATATGAGTAGCTTAGTTGGGTTTGGCTTCTTTAGCATTCCTTTTTTGATAGTGTTGCATACGGGCTGCGTATGCAAATGCATAGAAATATTTTTCCCACAATTCGTCAGAAGAACCGTAAATATTATCATACACAAAGTAGTCAACGAGTAATTCTCTACAGCGGCAAACCTCTTTCAGACGGTATCTATTTTTTGGATCTTGAATGGTTAAGTCCATGAGTTCTAGAGCTCTTTCAAAAGCTTTTCGACTTTGATCAGCATCGCCTTTCTGTTTCCAGAGAATCGTTCTACCTACTTCGCTTCCAACATTTCCCAACTGCTCCATTAAAGTTAATTCTCGCCATTTACCAGCTGCTAATTCTTTATGCATAAAACTCATATGACAATCAATTTTAAAACAATAGCTAGTATTTTCTTCTGAATATCGATATTATCTACTCCTCGAGTTCGATTCCCCATCCATGGACGTAAATTAATCATTGAATCGAATTCTATCCATTTTTCAGGTGATTCAAAAGGCTTAATATTAATACCCCATAGGTTTTCTTGTTTAGATCCAAGTTCCAACAAAGCTTTTTCTTGGTCAGCATGTAATTCTGCGTCTACGATCATGTTTTCTTTGTTAATGTCAACCACGGCTTTTACAATTTCACCGAATGATTTCTCAGCCATAGCCTTCAGTCGATCTAGTTTAATTTCTTTTGTTATGTGTTCCATGTATTTATTATATCATGTTATCAAGGGGTATAACAGTGGATAAATATGTAAAAAGTGAAAAAGAAACATCTCGTTATCACTTTTTTTTTATTTTTCTTTCTGTGCAAACCTTCATGAAAAGGAGTTCTATTTTTCTTTCTTAAGAATCTTAAGAATTTCTTAAGATTTGAGCCCTGTTTTTTTTCTTGCTTTTTGAGAAAATTATAGTAAAGAGTTTTTACTTTTT
>CAYRWA010000036.1:0-7070 GCA_964427915.1 uncultured Caldisericota bacterium | reverse complement strand
CATCCCTGAAGCAATGATAAGCATAGCGATTCAACTCTGTTGGATTCTCTTTCTTGTTGTACTTGGTCGGTATTTCCTTCAGAAATCACTTCAAAAAGTGGTTGTTCATGGTGGATAGATGAATCTGTATTTTCGATATATCTCCATGCTGCTCAAATGTCAAATGGAATACCGTACATCGTTTCTCCTTCTATCATTTGCTCAATTTTTTGTACCTTTTTTGGTGTTCGTTTCCATTTATTTGTTGTTTCAAAGGTTCCCCACCATAGCAGGGTGGAGCCTTTATGAAGTTGCTTTTTGCTATGGAATCATCCACGTCTGCTTTTCTATCAGTGAATGCGTTGGGAGAGGATTTGATTCCTTTTCTCCCTTGGTTCGCAAAGGTCTTCTGGATCAATTTCTTCTGAGACCCCGGTCCATTCTGCTGCAAGTTCTAGGCTCTCAATTTGAGTTTACTCGCATTGGTCGTCTGATACAAAGCCTTGTGGTGCTGGGCTTTGCGATCGTTCATCTGGATATTATCTGGAATTTCCAAGCTATTGTAACACTCATCTTTATGATTGTGGGAGGAATATTTATCTTTATTGGGATCTTCATGCTAGGAGCAACATTGTGTTTCTGGACCATTGAGGGTATAGAACTGGTCAATATTCTCACCGATGGTGGTAGGGAGATTTCTCAGTATCCACTGAATATCTATCCAGAGGGAATTCGACGTTTTTTTACGTTTATCATCCCTTTTGGTGTTGTTAACTACATACCACTTCTATTTCTAGTAGGGAAATTGGAAGCATCTTCTATGTTGGTCTCCATATTGTACACAGCAACCCCTCTAGCAGGAATTCTTTTCATTTTTCCCTGCATGTTCATGTGGAATCTAGGATTGCGTCACTACTCGTCTACTGGATCATAATGAAAGAAAACTTAGTACCAGCTTAAAGAACCTTCTTTTCGAGCCTGATTAAAACTATATTGGAAAAATAGTAAGCCGCATGTAATGGTAACCAGAGCAAAGATGCACAATATTAACAATTCTTGAGAAACATCTGCCAAGGAAGCATTCAAAAGAGTAGCTTTTCGAAGTGCTGATATCGCATAGGTAGGTGGTAATATTTTACTCAGAGCTTGCAGATATGACGGAAGAATATCGACAGGATAATAAATCCCAGATAACAATCCTGTCAATAAGCCTAAAATCCAGCTAATGGGATCCCCTCGTTTGTATCGCATGATAAATCCTGCACTCAACATTCCAATACCCATCATAGCAATAGAACTAACCACTAAAATCACTACAGAAGTAAGAATATTGGCATCCAACTTAACATTGAAAAAGAGATTGTAAATCACAATGGACAAAACCATATTGATGATGGTAATGAGATAATTCCAGATAGAAGAAAAAACAAGTATCTGCCACAATGGAGTTTTCGACACAAATAGTTGTTCCAAAGTACCCAAACTTTGTTCCTCGCTAATTGTTTCGGCAAAAGAAGATTGACCCACACTCATCAATCCAACATATATAGTACCGATCACCAGAAAAGAAAGGTAGTTTCCACCCATAGAACTTAATTTTGGATTGAATGTTTGCAAATCCAGGAAATTCACCATGAAATAAAAGGATATCAATGAAAAGAAAACCGATACGATAGAAAGTACAAGTTGGATTTTGTAACTAATAAAAACAAGAAATCCTCGTTTTACAAAGACAAAAAACTTCCGAAAAAACACAATGACACTGTTCATGCGATTGTTTTTGTTTCTTCTTCTTTGACAAATTGATGAAAAATATCTTCTATCGTAGGCGTTTGAACATACAGATCGACGATATGCAATGAAAACTGGCTAAGAGATTGAAGTATAAAGGTAAGAGAGTGGAATTCCTTCTGAAAATACAATTGCCATGATACATCGGGTGAACCAGTTTTTTGCCTGGCTGAGGTAATCTTTTTCACAAAAGGCAGTTGCATCATTATTCTTTTCTCTTCACTAGTCATTTCTCTATTGGTTGTAATCGAAAGAATATGCGTTTCTTTTTCGGATACAAAATCCTGAATAGATCCCTGCCATAAAAGCTGTCCATGATCGACAATGCCTACTCGATCACATAATAAGTTGGCTTCATGCAGATTATGTGTAATGAGAAAAACAGTTTTCCCTTCTTGTTTTAACTGGTGTATCATTTTGCGAATCATTTCCTGACTCAGCGGATCGATTCCGTTGGTCGGTTCATCCAGAAGATAGATTTCAGGTTTAGCAAGCATAGCTCTGGCTAAATCTAATTTACGCTTCATCCCAAAAGAAAACTTCATATAAGCCTTATGACGTGAATCTTCCAAGTGAAACAGATGTAATAGTTCATTGATTCTGTTCTTAAGATCTTTACTTGGCATTTCTAACATGGTTCCAAAAAATTCCAAATTTTGTGCTGCTGTGAGTCGGAAATAAAACGATCTACCCTCACCAAGTGATAAGCCAATATACTTCTTTACTTGCTCGGGTCTTTGAAGGACTGATATTCCTTGAACGAAAACAGATCCGGCATCCGGAACCAAAAGTGTAGCAATGATTTTTGCTAATGTCGTTTTCCCCGAACCATTCACACCAATCAATCCAAAAATCTCACCCTTTCCTATAGATAAAGATACATTCTTCAGCGCTACAACATTTTTCTTAGCCTGCCGAAATGTTTTCGAAACCGATTCAATGGCAATCATCATGCAGAAATACTAAGAAGACTTCTCCGAAGTATTCTGCTTATCATCTTTATCTCTTACAACTCCATCATCTCTTTTTTTAAGCTCATTACGTTCTTGTTTTTCCAAGGCTATATGCATTATTTTATTGAAAAAATAATCATATCGATATGAGTCACATTTAGGAATATATTCCAATTCAGATGTTTCACCATGCTGAATATGACAACTTGGACATCCACCAAGGCATATGGGAAAAACATTACAATCACGACATTTATCGTTATCAAATGGGTCATAATTCATCCATTTGATATAATTCATTTGTTCAATAGTGGTCATGTTATCTCTTAGGACATTACCAATAGCTTCGTTTTTTAAAGAGACAGCTTCCCAACATTTGAAAATATAGCCTTCGGGATCAATTGCAAATACACCTTCGGTTACTGCTCCGCATATTCGAAAACCTGGTCTAGGATAAACAAACGTAGGAAATCCTTTTTTGTGTAAAAGGTCTACAAAATTTGCATTAGTTTCAGCAAAATCTTCTTCTCCAAGGCATCCGTGAGTAATGCTTTTACATGTCGAAGTATATGGCTTGATGTAACCAAGATAGGGATAGACATTCCCGTTGTTTAGTTTATTCTCTATCAACAAATCAATTAATCCTGGAATTGAATTTGCATTTGATTTGTCAATATTAATTCGAACACTTACTTTCATTACATCAGATAACTTTTTTACGCTTTCAATGATTCTCCAAAAAGTACCCTTTCCATTTTTGAGCTTCCGCTTTTGGTCATGAAACTCCGGTGTGCCATCTAATGTTATCTGTACAGCGTTAATTTGATTTCTTGAAAACATATCAATCGTTTCATCATCAATTAAATATCCGTTAGTAACAATCCCAGATGAATATGGGATATCCTTTTCTTTTGCTAATGCAATAATCTGCCTAGACATATTGTCAATTAATTTGTACTCAAGAAGAGGTTCTCCGCCATACCATTCGATGTGAAGAGATGTTGTACTCTTTTGTAGATGGTTTTCAATAAAACTACTAACAGCAGTCTGTACTTCTGTACTCATCCCTTGAACGCTATCATGTTTTTGGTAACAATAATCACAAGTGAAGTTACATAGCATTGTGGGTAAAATAGTAAAGCTTAATGCAGTAGAACGAAATCTTGAACTATTGTACAGGTATTTTAGCAGTTGCACTTCATCGAAATTTCGATCAATAATAAAATTACCTTTTATTAAGTCTTGTGACCATTCTTCATGATTACAAGCAAATTCTGATACTACATTGTCAGATGGTGAATACGCACATAAAAAAGGGAATTCGTTATCATTAATCTCTACCAAAGCATTGGATAATGAATTAAAAAGAAGCTTTTTGCCTTTATTTTTTGAAGATATTACAATGTTATATTTCGAGTCAATGTAATCCTTTACTGTCATTACTAATCTACAGTAAAATTTCTATCGCAAAGGTGACTTTGGCAAACAAAATGTTTGTCTAAACAAGTGTTAACACAGCATAAAAAACCATCGGGTGAATTACATGTTGCAGTATTCGAATCTTCTTGGCACTCAATTGAAACAGCATTTACATTCATGAATGATAAAAATGAACTTACTAATATAGTTGGGAAGAAAACCCATTTCATGACATTACCTCCATAGAATTAAATTTAATCGCAAAATGACGGATTACAATAAAGATCGTGTTCTCTTGGTTTTACAGTAAGACAAAGGAATGAAGTGCAATCTTTACAGTTAAAAGTACTTCGACAATTCAAATCACCACATCCATCTGTTACATCGGTACAAGGTTTATCTTCTTTACATGTACAACCACCTAAAACAGTCATGCTCATGATTCCAAAAGGCAACATTGGTTTAATAATCCATTTCACTGTTTTCCTCCTTTACCCTACTAAGGCAACTGAACCAGGGATACATCCCATTCGTCAGGATCTTGTCCAGAAGCTATACTACACATAACCAATTGATCTGTACTTTGATTCATATTGATTTCCCAATAGGTATCACCTTGACTTCGAATGGTGTAATTATTCTGGTAAACAAGATCAAATCCATAAACATCACCCATAAAATAGTGATCATTTGAATTGTTAACACAATATGCTAATTGAGTATCACCCAGCAACACATTCCATTCCCATTCTGCGTTGTACGAGTCAACAATCTGAGATTGCTTTGTAATAAGATCAACTAACATAAGATTATCTCCGGCTTTATAAACACAGTGAGTATCGTTCATATCATATAGCCAGAAAAATGTATTGTAGGGACCAATTGAGGTTGTTGTATAATTGCTGATTTGATATAGGCAAAGCGTTGAAGAAGATTGGGTTTTAATTTGATATGCAATCATGCTACCATTTGTTTGTGGCATTCTGGCAAACTCGTTACCATTTGCTACAGCAGTCTCTTGCTGCGTGGTAAGATTATACATGTAAACATCAGAATCATTGTCGTTTCGATAATCTTCCCATACAATGATATTCTCACTAATTTTGGGGAATATTTGGTCTTTTGCAGCTGAACAGATAATAGTATTGGATCGTGTTGATAAATCGTAAAGAGCTATATCGCTATAGGATCCGTTGTAGCTTTCATATACAACTTTGTTTCCTTCTCGGTCATAGTATTCTCCACTAGTAAGACAAATCGTAAAACTATTCTGTGTTGAGATTTGATATGCTTTAAATACATACATCTCGCAATCCTCAGTGGTTTGCAACCATGTTACATAATCGCCCAATACGGTCGATCTACAAATGGTTCCATTGTCCTGCACGTCAATTGTAGTGTATGTATCATCATTGATATTGGCTAGGGTACCGTTCGTATTGTAGAGATATAATGCTGAATCATCATTTTGAAAGGAAACATCACCAATGCCGACAATGTAGTTGCCATCTTGGCTTAAATATCGAGCAGGACCACCAGGAATCACTCTTCGAATGGTATTCATAGCTTTCACTGGGGGAGCAAATAGATTGGAATACAAAGATCGTTGATGATTAACAATAATAACAAGCAGACACAAGATAGCGGTGAAACATCCAGCGATAATCCACCATTTCTTTTTCATTTTTCACCTCCTTGAGTGAAACTAAGGTAAGGAATTTTCAAACAACTTTTATTTGAAAAAAATGTACACCTAAATTTATAATATTGTAAATCAAAAAAAAAAAATCAAGTGAAAAAGAGAACTAAAATGATAAAAATCCATTTTTATTTTTGGAAGTCCTAAAAATATTTTCATTTCACCAACACACTGAAATGATCAGTATTCCATAGACTCATGGATGAAACAATTCATGGCAACTGAACCAGGGATACATCCCATTCATTGGGTTCTTGTCCAGAACCCTTGGAATTGATTAAGACAGTATTATCGTTTTTATTGAATATGATTCTTCTTGTATCCCCTGTTGAACGAATGGTAGTGGTTATTTCAGTGGTGATATTGTAGACTTTCACACCTGGCCAACCACCATACACAATATAGTTATTATAAAGACCTGCAGAGGACACCCAGTCATTACCCCCATTTCCATGGAGATTAGCACTTTCTGCAATCAGAGTTTTAGAAGTAGTTGGAATATTGTACAGATACAATTTTACTCCATTAACAGCCGAACCATTCTCTGTTTCTGTTTCTACGTAAGTAACATTTTGTCCAATAACTGTGCCTCCATCAATAAATATATTATCTCCAGTTACAGAATTTATCTCGGTTGTCGCAGTCGTAGTTATATTGTACAACAATACTTTTTTTGTAGTTTGGTATTCTTCACAATAAGTTAGATAGTTTTGCCCATCTGTCATGCAGGCCATTTGGTTACCAATAGCAGTGGAAATAGCTGTTTCAGTTTGGGTTGTTACATTGTAGAGGTAAACATCGTTTCCAGTGGTTTGTTCGTTCCGTAGATCTTCTCCCCATGTTACAATATTGTTTTTAACACATGGATTTTTCTGGGATCCAATTGCATTACATATTATGGTAGTGTTTTGGGTAGAAAACCTATACAATGCAATATCTGGACCGGTGTTTTCATTTAAAACACTAAAGACTAGTTTGTCTCCATCCCGATCGTACATAAAATCAGCCACATCCGTGGAGATGGTTCTAGTGATCTGCGTAGAAAGTTGATACGATTTTAGGATCAAAGGACTACATCCATACCATACCGAATCATCTAAATATGTAATGTAATCTCCTTCAATTTGGGCTTGGTGAAACTGTCCGGTATCGGAAGTAGCAATGATTGAATATGTATCGTCTTCTAGATTCGTTAAGGTTCCGTTTGTATCATAGAGATACAATGCACA
>CAYRWA010000035.1:0-3555 GCA_964427915.1 uncultured Caldisericota bacterium | reverse complement strand
TTGTACCTTAAAACACAGTCAATCGGAGATAAGTAAGCGTCAAGAAATTGGACGTGGCCTTCGAATTTGTGTAAATTCTACAGGAGATAGAATGGATTTTTCTGTTTTGGACAGTGATTTCTTTGATGTAAATAAATTAACGGTTGTTGCAAGTGAATCTTATGACTCCTTTGCGAAGTCACTTCAAAATGAAATTTTTACTTCCCTTTCTCAAAGGCCTACTGTTCTAACACCTGAAGTTTTGTACGATCACATACTTCATAACGAACTTGGCGATGAACTTATTCTTGATAAACAGATGTCTCTAGATCTTATTATTGACATGAAAACAAAAGGGTACCTTGATGAGAACTATCACATCACAGATACGCTGGTGAAAGATGTGGAAAATCAAACATACCAAGTTCCAAAGAAACTAGAAACGTTTAAAAATAATATTGCACAAATGTTTATCGGTATTTATCAGACAGCAAATTTCAAAGCTACCGAGAATGAAAATGCAAACAACATCTATGTTCCGGTCCTACAACCTAATGAGAATTTTGCCAAAAAAGAATTTCAAGATTTGTGGAGTAAAATAAAAGTCAAAACAGTCTATGAGGTTGACTTTGATAGCCATGAACTTATCAAAAAATGCATACAAGCACTAGACGAAAACCTTGTTGTAAAAAGAATCAATATCCTAATTACTACTGGTGAACAAGAGGATAGTTTAACTGAGTATACCATCAAAGCAAAGGAAAGTATGAGAAGGTTCAGAACTACAACAGAAAGTTCAGATTCTTTTCTTGGATCCATTAAATTTGATTTGATTTCTGAAATCGCAAAAGAAACAAAGTTAACAAGAAAAACTATCGTTAGAATTTTGCAGGGGATTCAACCCAAAACCTTTGCAAACTACCGCATCAATCCTGAAAGTTTTATTCAAAGAGTATCTGATATCATAAACGGTGAAAAAGCAGCAACCCTGATAAACAATATTGTCTATTCTAAGACTGACAAAACTTATGAAGACAGTGTCTTTACAATCAACAATTTTAAGGGCTCCCTTGCAAAGAATATTCTCGAAGTAAAAAAACATGTATATGAATATATCAAAACTGATTCTGAAATTGAGAAGAAATTTGCGAAAGATCTTGAATGTGATGAAGTTATTGTATATGCAAAGCTTCCTTCGGGTAGAAATGGGTTTAAAATACCAACCCCTTTAGGATATTATAGTCCAGATTGGGCCATTGTTTTTAATACAGATGCTTTCAAATATGTGTACTTTATAGCAGAAACCAAGGGTAGTATGGAAACGCTGCAATTAAAAGAAATAGAGGAAAAAAAGATTTATTACGCCAAAAAACATTTTGAAGCGTTGGGGCATGCCGATATCAAATACGATGTGATAGATTCGTATCAATCTCTACGAGATATGATCATGAAATAAATCACCGTTAGTAGGCATTCCATTTTCTGATCTCATCACAGATTTGTTTCATCTTTTTCGCTAAGTCAAATCTCTTTTCGAGATTCTGTTTGTTCATAGAAGTTGTATGGACTATTTCGTTTGCCAGTGGTACTTTATCTTTGGCAGGAAGGTCTTTTTTGTCGAAATAGGAATCCTTCTTTTCATTTTTCAAAACTCTCTCCCATCTTTTGATTTGAGGAAGACTGTTTTTGTTAAAAAGTTCTTCTAGGCAAGCTTCCGGAATATAGTTTTCAATTTCCCTACAGTCTGTAATCCATACTACTGCATTATCGTTAAGTTCATTTTTTATCCTTTCCACTCTTTCTTTAATCAAACTGTCCCACTCTTTCTTGTCGCTATCAGCAACTAGGATAGCATTTGAGTTAATATTCAATATCTCAATTTGTTGGCTCTGAGATTTTGGTTCATTTCCCGAAAAATGACAGAGAACAGATCCACCAAAAAAGGCACATTCATAGTGAATGTGTTCTTTTAATTCACCACTTGAAAATATTTCTATCCACTTGTTTAAATAAATCCGATCTGAAGGTCCTTCTAGCCATATAATACCATTTGCTTGGAGTAAGTCAGATGCTTTATTTCCCAAATCATTAAAAAGACTTTTCTTGTCGGAATACGATTCAATAGTCCTTGAATGATATCCAGTTGAATCTTTAAATACGTGAACTAGTTGCGTGTTTTCGTCAGAAGAAAAAAGATCCACAACTACGTTCGAGTGGGTAGTAAGAAAGAAGTGACAGTTCTTTTCATTTACAGATGCCTGTGAATACAAGAAAAGACGTTTAAGAAGGGAAGGATGCAGGTTATTCTCTAACTCTTCAAAAGCAAAGAAATACTCAGAAATATTGTGATTCTCAACTTCCGGCATAATCAAGACATTGATAAGAACTAAAAGGATAGTTTTTAACCCACTTCCACATTTTGACAACGCTATCAGCCCACAATCTTTCTCCCGAAGATAAACTTCCCATTTTTTGTCATTAGGATCACTATGTTGTTGAATTATGATTTCTTCGAAACATGAGTCAGGATTAATGATTTTGTTTAAGTCACCCAGTAGTTGCTTGGTAACAAGATGCGTATTGTATTTTTCGCTATTATATATTCTTTCAAGAACATTGGTAGCACCTGCACCATTTGACTCAAGAACATGAAGTTGATCATTGGTTTCTTCTGGTGTAATATCCCTATCAGCATATAAACGACGCAGTAATTTGTTTTCAAAAAAAGAATTATCCTTGGAGTTGTTGTTTAGTAAAAATCCAATTTTTTGTTTCACAGTCTGAATATCTTCCGAATCTCTCTTGTCATGACTAACAATTTTCAGATACTCTGATAGCGAATGGTCATCGAATTTTACCTTTAGCTTGCCATTTTGCAATGAAAAAACAATGTCTATAGGTTGATTGCTTATTTTTTGTCCCCATCTATTCCAGTTGAAGATATCCCTTGATTGAACAGGAAACTGCCCTTTCACTTTACTTTCATCAAAAGACACTTTTATATTGAAAGTTGTATCAAGTGGAAAGTTGATAGTGTTCTTGCCATTATTCTGGTAAAGACTAATGAAATCAAGCATGTCTATCAAACTGGACTTTCCTGAATTGTTTCTTCCAATAATGATGTTGATTGGTTTGATTTCGTCAAAACCAGCAAATTCAGAACGAAAGCATTTGTAATTCTTTATTTTAAGCTTGGTAAAATTTCCACCATTCTTATCGTTTTCCATACATTAAACCACCTGTCTCAAAGATTTTTCTTCATCCACTTATAATTGTAATCCATGTGTTGAGATAGTAAATATTTTTTGCAGAAAAACGAGAACTCGTAAACTCAACAGAATTAAATAAAATCACAAAGAATCACAAGCTAATCATCTAAAAACGATCATCTTTTCTAGCATGGAATATGATTTTATCTTTGTTTGAATCTGAAACGGTGGGAAAGAAGCTTGAGATCGTTCCAAAAAAATACCCATCTGGCAATGGTAGTTGCACCCTATTTGTTCCATCTGGAGATGAAATGTAAAGACCAATCTTTTCGATGTTTGGCAATTCTATATGACGAAATAGGATCAT
>CAYRWA010000034.1:0-2975 GCA_964427915.1 uncultured Caldisericota bacterium | reverse complement strand
AGGCATAAAAATGGACTACAGTTCTAGTACTAAATCTTGGATTATGGATGCAAAAAGTGATGTAAGTAATGATTGTATGGTTTATTTAGGTTATATTCCATCTGATGAGGACTCCAATCCAGATAGTGCCTGGTCGGTAGGAAGCCGACCCGGAGGAAGCATTCCAGAAGCAAGATATGGTTTCCAAAACTATGCTAGGTTTGATGACGATGGGAACATTGACCCTTATGGTGCACAGACACAGTATTGGTATGGTGGAGGATCAAACACTACTCCTGATCCTGTACCCAATCCAGGAAGTGGAAAGATAGTTGCATTCCCAGTTTTAACTCATGGTGCTTGGCCAGTAGATCCCTGTCCACCTCTATAACAACCTAAAATTTTGAACAAAGGATGATCATGAAAAAAGTCTTAACTGCATGTATTTCGGTTTGTTTGCTGTTTTCTGTTGCCTTCTCCCACACACGCACACAAGCGGAAGAAAAAGGAAATCTAACCAGCTATCAGTATGTTTTTAAGGTAGGCTCATCTGATTTCCATGGTGTTGTAGATGGGTTAGAGGGCAAAGGTTCTCTTTATAACCCAATTGTGCTTGAAAAAAGTGGGAGAACTGGAGTTGATGCTTTTTTTATTGCACCAACCAACATATCAAGCCCACTACTTGAGTATTTTCAAGAAACAAACGAGTCAATTATTTACTTTCAATATAATAATTCTATTCTGAAAATGATTCACCCAACTCAAAAATATTACATTGATGATGAAGAGATCCCGTCCGAATTTGATATCATTAAAACAATAAGAGTTCAACCCGCTTACTGGAACGACGAAAAATCTCCCAGCAGAACAAATTACCAAATACCCCTCCGCCTTGTTTTTGAATTCACCGGTCATAAAGTAGATTGGAACCCCAATACACAGGAGATCACGGTAACCTATCCCGTACCAGAAGCGAAAGAGTAAATCAATAAGCGATGTGATGTAATAAACATAACGAGATAAACTCCAAGTGCCTCTAGTATTTTTCTAAGAGGCACTTGGTGGGCGTTTGATAATGAACTAGTTATGCATTTATTGTAAAGGAGGGTTGTTAACATGAAAAGAATTGTCTTTTTACTGGTGTGTTTTTGTTTGTTCTGTAGCTCTTTATTCATGGGTTTTTCTCTTCGTGCAATTGAAAAACCTCTGTATGATGGCATGGGATATTACCCCTGGCTTTCTCTGTACAATCATTCATCACTAGATGGATTTACCCTTACTCCCTTACAAGGAACTTTAAAAGAACACAATGATTATCCGATTTGCTTGGGTGAATACAAAAAATGTGCTAGCGAAGGTATTGTCTGCTACAACGGACAAGCCTATATCCTTTTTTCTCGATATGATGAAGCAGATCATTCTGAATTATTGATCTATGATATCGAAGAGGGAGAAGAACTGTGGAAAGTTTCCGTAAAAGGGAATTATGTTCGATACCCTTTGGTTGTTCCTGAGACAAATCAAGTGTGGGTGTGTGCTACCAATTCTTTGACAGAAATTCTCGAAGGAAAAACAGCCGCCTATATCACTGCCATTGATTTGGATAGCCAAGATATTCTATTTGAAATACCTGTGGAAAACCAGATCAATGGAGAATTGCAATATGCCAATGGGAGCATCTATTGCAAATCCATCCATTGGGAGAAAAAAGAAGATGGAGGCGCGATTTCTGAAACCTCTACGATGACAAAAATCGATGTAAAAACAGGAGAAATCTTGTGGGAGAAAACTCTTTCAACATCAGGACTTGCCGATTGTGGTATGCCATCGATCAAAAATGAACATGTTTATGTGTCAGGATATGACACTACATTTGATGGAAAAGCAATGAGAACAAATGGCGATGCTTCTTTGATTTGTTTGCGTGAAGATACGGGAGAAGTTGTATGGTCAAGATCTTTTGAAGGGTACGATAGAATTTGTAGTCCTAGTGCTGATGATACACAGGCATATTGTATCGTGCACAAAGGGATGAACGACAAATTTTACGAATTTGAATGTATAGCATTGGATGCAAAAACGGGAGAAACCAAATGGTCCTTTGCCAAAAAAGGATTGGATGCCCGGAACTTTACTCCTAAACTATCTACGAATGCGGTTATTATTACTGCCCGATATGGGTATATTTTTGCTTTGGACAAACAAGATGGAAATGAACTTTGGGATAAACGAATTATGATTGATGGATATTACATCAGTTTCTATTGTCCTGGTATGATTATTGCAGGAGATACATTGGTGTTCTCTTGCTATCATTATGTAAGGTCAGGAATGCTGTATGATCTACACAAAAAAATTCTGATGCTTTCTATGGAGAATGGGAGAACGCTAGAAAAACTAGAACTGGATGATGATTTTTCATCGTATATATCCCTGGCTGTATATGGTAAGGGAATAATGCTACTAGATTCCAAGAATAATCTCTCCTATATTGAAGCTTCTATGCCAGAACTTACTATCCAGCCAAAAGAAGTAGACTTTGGCAGCGTAGAGCAGGGCGATTCTGCCACCAAAACAATTACCATTCGAAATAGTGCCCACGAAGGATTGTCGGGAACAATATCTGACTTGGAAGAGGCATCGTGGTTAACAATAGAGCCTACAGTGATTAGCGATGAAACCAAAGAGATTGTGATTACTGCCAATACAGATGATTTACTTTTGAAGGATTACCACGCATGGATTGAAATCTGCTCCAATGGAGGGAATAAACGGATACCTATCACAATCAAGGTTGTGGATACTACGCCTCCAGAAGTTATCCTCCAAACAGATTCTATGAGGAAAATTGACAATTGGTACTATACCAATCAAAATCCTTATCTTCTGAAAGGAACTACGGAACCAGACGCAGCATTATGGATCAATGACAAAGAAATAGAAGTATCTCCACAAGGGTCCTTTCAAATAGAAATATCTCTGCAAGAAGGTGAAAA
>CAYRWA010000033.1:0-34739 GCA_964427915.1 uncultured Caldisericota bacterium | reverse complement strand
TTGGAGCCGGTTTATGGCGTGGAAAACCAAAGATGGGTCTAAAGAAGATTCTTCTTTGGTGTGCCAACTTGAAACGATGATTTTAGGAATGCTGAAACCCAATACTCTTCTAGACCTGATTCGACATTTCATCGTATTTGAAACACAGAAAAAGGAAGATAAGGAAACAGGTTTAACTTCTATTCATTCAGTGAAAATTCTTGCCTCTTATCACCAATACTTTGCTGTTAACAAAGCAGTGCATTCAACCCTTCGCGCATCTGGTTTTTCTAGTTTCAAAGAAAGCCCTGAGTCATATGGCCTACCTAGTGTGCAATCACAACAATCAGGAGATCGTAAGGGCGGCGTGATATGGCATACTCAAGGAAGTGGAAAATCCCTTTCCATGGTTTTTTATAGCGGAAAAATCGTTCTAGCTATGAACAACCCTACGGTAGTTGTGATTACCGATCGTAATGACCTGGACAACCAGTTGTTTGATACGTTTGCTTCTTCGAAGCAATTGCTTAGGCAGGAACCTAAGCAAGCTGAAAACCGAGAGCACTTGAAAGAACTTTTAAAAGTTTCTTCAGGAGGAGTGGTTTTTACAACCATTCAAAAATTTAGCCCAGACAATGGGAATGTATATGAAACTTTGTCCGATCGAAGCAATATTGTAGTGATTGCAGATGAAGCCCACCGGACACAGTATGGTTTCAAAGCAAAAACAATGGATGAAAAAGATCAAAATGGTGATGTCATCGGCAAGAAAATTGTGTATGGATTTGCGAAATATATGCGTGATGCTTTGCCTAATGCCACCTATATTGGATTTACGGGGACACCTATCGAAAAGACGGATATCAATACTCCCGCAGTGTTTGGGAATTATGTAGATGTGTACGACATTCAGCAAGCCGTGGAAGATGGGGCAACAGTAAAAATCTACTATGAAAGCCGATTAGCAAAAATACATTTAAGTGAAGAAGGAAAGAGATTAATCCAGGATTTGGATACAGATTTGAAATTTGACGATTTACACGAATCAAGCAAAGCGGTAGCAAAATGGACACAACTAGAAGCACTCATTGGTAGTAAAAACCGGATTCGACAAGTAGCACTGGATATTATAAGGCATTACGAACTTCGTCAGGAAGTAGCCAAAGGCAAAGTTATGATTGTTGCTATGTCCAGAAGGATTGCAGCAGAATTGTACGAAGAAATTGTTTGTATGAGACCAGATTGGCATTCCAAGGAGTTGAAAAAAGGTGCCATGAAAGTGGTTATGACAACCTCTTCTTCCGACCCCCCTGCTATTTCTAAACACCACACCACCAAAGAACAGCGAAGAAACCTGGCAGAACGAATGAAAGACCCCGATGATGAATTGAGAATCGTGATTGTGCGAGATATGTGGCTGACAGGTTTTGATGTGCCTTGCTTGCATACTTTATATATTGACAAACCCATGCAAGGGCATAATTTAATGCAGGCAATTGCGCGCGTGAATAGGGTGTATAAAGACAAACCGGGAGGGCTTGTAGTTGATTATCTAGGAATCGCTTCTGACTTAAAAAAAGCACTTTCCTTTTATTCGGATAGTGGTGGAAAAGGAAATCCCGCTGAAAATCAAGAAAAAGCCGTTCAAATCATGCTGGAAAAATTGGAAGTAGTATCTCAGATGTTTCATGGCTTTGCCTATGAAGACTATTTCGATGCCGAAACAAGAGAAAAATTAAACATAATATTAGCAGCGGAAGAGCATATCCTGGGATTGGAAGAGGGGAAAAAAAGATATGTGAACGAAGTGACTGCTTTATCCCAAGCCTTTTCCATTGCCATACCACATGAGCAAGCGCTGGATGTAAAAGATGAGATCGCATTCTTTCAAGCTGTGAAAGCCAGACTAGTGAAGTTTGAGAGCGGTGGAAACGGGAAAACAAATGAAGAAATTGAAACCACCATTCGACAAGTCATTGATCAAGCTCTTGTTACGGATCAAGTGATTGACGTATTTGATGCTGCAGGAATTAAAAAACCTGACATTTCTATACTTTCTGACGAGTTTCTTATGGAAGTTCGAAATATGGATCATAAAAACATCGCCCTTGAGATTCTTAAAAAGCTTTTACACGATGAAATTAAATCAAGAACAAAAAAGAATTTGATCCAAAGCAAAACTCTTATGGAGTTGTTGGAGAATTCCATAAAAAGGTATCATAATAAAATATTGACCGCAGCAGAAGTCATCGAAGAATTGATTCAACTTGGAAAGGAAATCCAATCCTTGGATAAAAAACCCTCTGAGCTTGGATTGACTGACTTTGAATATGCGTTTTATACAGCTATTTCAAACAATCAGAGTGCTGTTGATGTAATGGGAAAAGACAAACTACGAGAGTTGGCTATTGTTTTATACCAAAAAGTAAAAGAAAACGCTTCCATTGATTGGACGATTAAGGAAAGTGTAAGGGCAAAATTGAAGGTAATTGTGAAACGGACACTTCGCAAGTATGGTTATCCACCCGATATGCAAAAGCTTGCTACAGAAACTGTGTTGGAGCAAGCAGAACAGATAGCAGATGAGATCCTTAAGCCTACCAAACAAAAACAAGCCACTCCTTAGCAAGTGGCTTGTTGTAATAGGAAAAAAGGGTGAAAAAGTTGTCTTATTTTACAGTGATTTGAAACTCTTTTGTTTCAGCAGGTGTTTCGCCCGACTCCCAGTCTCGTGATAATTCAAAATGGAGGGTAGTGGAGCCGGAACCGATGCCTTTAAAAACCCACACATGTTCTCCAGGCGCTCCTGTCATGTCGGTTTCAGATGGAGCTAGGAATTCATCAGATACATATTCTACAACTTCAGCATCTGCAATGGTGTAATTCCAAACATATCCTGTGGTAGCATTTTCTTCCAAACGGATGGTAATGGTGTCTTCTGCATTCATTTCATAGACAACATCTGCGGTGTCTGCATCAATATTTTTCGGTTTGGAAGAACATCCTGCTAAAACAACGGTCGATAGCACTGTTACAAGGAAACCAATCAAAACGATATGCACTGTTTTTTTCATTCGTACCCCCTGGTATTTTGTTTTTTCTTATTATACGCATTCCTTTATTGTTGTGAAATAGGAAGCAATTCTTACAATAGTTTCTATGAAACATTGCAATACCGAAAAAATTCATGTACAAATTGATTCAGAAGACGAGCTAGAGAATTTTGCAGACACATTTTGCTGCCTATTGCATGGAGATGAAATTATTTACCTTCAAGGAGATTTGGGAGCAGGAAAAACAACCTTTACAAAAAAAATTGCCCATGCTCTTTCTGTCGATCCTTATCAAGTGATAAGCCCTACCTTTGTTTTAATGAAACAATACCAAGGATCCATTGCAATATATCATTTTGATCTGTATCGATTGGACGAAGAAAAGCAACTGAACGAAATTGATTTTTTTGAAATAGTGGAGTATCCCGGTTTGAAAATTGTAGAATGGGCTGATAAATTTCCGTCTTTGAAAAAATACGCTGATATTATTGTTACTATGGATATTGTAAGTTTTTCGCAGAGAAGAATTACGATCCAAAGGAATGCGTAATGGAAATCCTCCTTCAAACAGTTTTGTCCACGATTGAGATTGCTGTGTTCCAAGGGAATCAACTTGTGTCCAAAAAACAGTCGTCTTCTTTGCAAAAAAGTAACAATACCGTCGTGTATGATTTGCAAAACATGTTACAAAATAATGGACTAGCATTTTCTCAGATTCATCGATTTTGGTTTGTGAATGGTCCCGGATACTACACGGGAATACGTATAGGATTAGCAATTGCAAAAGCATTTTCTGATACTACCTCGATTCCTATCCGATTGACCACTACTTTTCATTGGCTTCGCATGGGGTTGCCTCCCTCTATCGAGCGATGTTGCATTTTTATTCCTTCCTCTAAAAAGGAGGGGTATTTAGCTCACATGCATCACTTTTCTGTTGAAAGCGTGCAGTGCGTTGAAAAAGAACAAATGGAAAAGGACTACCAATGCAAAGCCCTACAAGAGCCTTTGTTTGTTCCTTTTGATGGGCTAGATGTATCGATTCCGTATGCCATTGTAGGGGATATTACAACCCTTCCCCTTGAGTATAAAGAAGTTGCTGCATCGAAAGATATTGAACCCGAGTATATCAAGTCGGTAGATGATTTGTTTCAAAACAGAAAAGAGAGTAGATAAATGTATATTGTTGGGATCGAAACATCCTGCGATGATACTGCTGCTGCTGTCATCAATGAAGAAAAAAAACGGATGGCAAGCATTTTATCTTCTCAAACGGCATTTCATGCGAAATATGGTGGTATTGTTCCAGAAATTGCTTCACGAAAGCACTTAGAACTCATCTCGTATGTCTGTCAAGAAGCGTTAGATACGTCTTGCTTGCGCTGGAACGATATTGATTTGATCTGTGTTACAAAAGGGCCTGGTCTGGTTGGTTCTTTGTTGGTCGGGGTAGAGTACGCCAAAGCTCTGAGTTTATCATTGGATACGCCTATTAAAGGAATGCATCACATTGAGGGTCATTTGCTTTCTCCCTCTTTAACGCATTCTATAACCTACCCATACATGGGGCTGATTGTGTCGGGGGGTCATACAGAATTTGTACATGTGCCTAAGCCGGGATCCTATCAAGTTGTAGGATCTACAGTGGACGATGCCTGTGGAGAATCGCTTGATAAATTTGGGAAATCCATCGGAATTCCCTATCCGGCAGGTCCTATTGTAGAACAGTATGCGATCCAAGGAGAAGAAAAGAAATATCCTTTTCCATTGCCTTCCGTTCGCAACCGACCATTAGATATGAGTTTTTCAGGTTTGAAAACGGCTGCAATGCATGTGTTGCAAAAGCTATCACCAGAAGAAATTGAAAACGAAAAAAGCTCTTTATGTGCTTCCTATCAAAGAGCTCTTTTTTACCATATTACAGCTACTGCCAAAAAGATTCTATCCTCCTATCCATCCACGATGATTCTTCTTTCGGGAGGGGTTTCTGCGAATCAAGCGTTGCTATCTATGTTGCAGCAATCGATTGATATTCCCGTATTGAAGCCAGGCAAAGGCCTTTCTACAGACAACGCGGCTATGATTGCATGGGCGGGATATTGCCGATATATTGCAGAAGGGTCCGACTCGCTGGATTTTGAAGTACAGTCATCTCTGCCACTCGAATCGTATGCGACTAAATAAATAGTTGCACTTTTACAAGAACTTTGTAAAATCAATTTTACTTTGCCCGATGGTGTAATTGGCAACACGCCTGACTCTGGATCAGGAAAGTCTAGGTTCGACCCCTAGTCGGGCAGTTTATGGCGCCATAGAACAACGGTTAGTTCGGGGGGCTCTCAATCCCCAGATAGGAGTTCAACTCTCCTTGGCGCTAGTTTATATTTTTACATTGTTTTACATACCCACCTCTTTTCTTATTACTTTGTTACTTTTCTGCAACTATTTGTTATTTACATTGATCAGGGCTTTTATATAATCATATTCATGAGGATTCAAAAGGTATTTGTTGCGTCTGATCATGCAGGATATCGATTAAAACAGACTGTACTTGAGTGGTTGAAACGTATGAATGTTAGCTATGAAGATCTTGGACCTTATACAGAAGATGTATCTGTGGATTACCCAGACTTCGCTCAAAAAGTTGGAAATGCCATTCAGGAGCAGAAGGATACCTATGGGATTTTACTCTGCGGATCTGGTATTGGTATTTCAATGGCTGCTAACAAAATGCCTTTTATTCGAGCTGCTTTGTGTAGTGAGCCAGTGTCAGCCAAATTATCCCGACTTCACAACAATGCCAACGTTTTGTGTATGGCCGGGCGCCTACTGGGTCCTACAATGGCGCTTGATATTGTATCTGTTTTTTTGTCCACTGATTTTGAGGGCGGCCGTCACCAAGGCCGTATTCAAAAAATTCATTTGTTAGAGGGGAAAGCTGTATGAAAATCGACCATTTAAAAAATGTAGATCCTGAAATTGCAAAAGCCTTAGAAGGTGAATTGGTTCGCGAAAGAGAAAAAATAGAACTGATTGCATCCGAAAACATTGTTTCAGAAGCCGTACTAGAAGCAATGGGTTCGGTAGGAACCAATAAGTATGCAGAAGGATATCCTGGTAAACGCTATTATGGTGGTTGCGAATACGTTGATATTGCTGAAGATCTTGCTCGTGATCGAGCAAAGAAGTTGTTTCAGGCAGAGCATGCGAACGTGCAACCACATTCCGGTGCGCAAGCAAATACATCTGTATATTTTGCCGTTTTACGCCCTGGAGATCTTATCATGGGAATGAATTTATCTCATGGTGGGCATCTTACACACGGACATCCTCTTTCTATATCAGGAAGTTATTTTGAAACTGTTCAATATGAAGTGGACCCGGAAACAGAACAAATTAATTACGATACCGTTGCCGACATGGCAAGGAAACATAAGCCAAAGTTAATTGTAGCAGGTGCTAGTGCATACCCACGCACCATTGATTTCCAGAAATTTGGTGCCATTGCTCAGGAAGTTGGAGCTTATTTAATGACCGACGTAGCCCATATTGCTGGGCTTATCGTGACAGGGTTGCATCCTAGTCCAGTACCTTATGCTGACTTTGTCACCACAACGACACACAAAACACTACGCGGCCCTCGCGGAGGCCTAATCCTTTGCAAAGAGGAAAATGCAAAAATTATCGACAGAGCAGTTTTTCCTGGTATCCAGGGAGGACCTTTGATGCATGTAATTGCATCCAAAGCAGTTGCCTTTCATGAAGCCCTGCAGCCTTCTTTTAAGGAATATCAAAAACAAGTGATCGCCAATGCTAAAAAATTGGCGCAAGTATTGGCAGAAAAAGGTTTGCGAATCGTCTCTGGCGGAACTGACAACCATTTATTGCTAGTAGACCTACGACCCATGAAAATTACTGGTAAAAAAGCAGAAAAAATTCTGGATGGTGTTGGAATTACAGTAAACAAAAATACCATTCCATTCGATCCAGAGAAACCTTTTGTTACGAGTGGAATACGAGTTGGTACACCCGCCATCACTACTCGTGGTATGAAAGAAGCAGATATGGAGGAGCTAGGTACCTATATCTACGAAGCGTTACTTCACCGTGGTGATGAAACGTATTTGCAGAGTATTTCTGAAAAAGTGAAAGCTCTTACTGGTCGATTCCCAATTTATCAAGGTTTGCATTATATTTAGATGAATACACGGTTGATTCGTATACTACCAAAGGGGGACACACAATGGCACCATGGATTATAATCGGACTGGTTGCGCTTATTATCATGTTTGTTTGGGCTACCTACAACAAACTTATTCGGTTAAAAAACAGAATTCAAAATGCATGGGCTCAAATTAATGTCGAATTAAAAAGGCGATACGATTTGATTCCTAATCTTGTAAACACCGTTAAGGGTTATATGAAGTATGAGAAAGAAACATTGGAGGCAGTGATTCAAGCAAGAAATACATGTATCAAAGCCTCGGGTGTTTCGGAGCAAGGAGCCGCAGAAAATCAACTTTCAGGAGCTTTGCGTCAGCTGTTTGCTCTGATGGAAAACTATCCCGATCTTAAATCCAATCAAAATGTCCTTAATATGCAAGAAGAGCTTACCAATACAGAGAATAGAATTGCTTTTTCAAGACAATTTTACAACGATATTGTGTTGCGCTTTAATGAATCAATTATGATGTTTCCTGGCAATATTGTAGCGTCTATATTTGGATTCAGAAAGCAAGACTATTTTGAAGTGGACATGAACACTGTGCAGAATACTGTGCAGGTCGATTTAAGCTTTGATTCTTCCACTCCAACTGCTCCAACAGGTACCGATGTACAAAAGAAATAATCACAAGCGGTACCTGCGAGGAAACCATTGATTTACGACGCTGTTGCTAGGAATAAACGCAATTCCATACTGCTTTTATTTTTTATGACACTTTTTGCATGTGGAGTTTGCTGGTTCGTTGGCATGTATTTTTGGGAAAATGGTCTGGTTGGTTTGTTGATTGGTTTTGGAATCGCTACCATTTCAGCTGCTACAAGCTATTATGCTGGAGATTCCATTGTCCTTTCTTCTGTAAGGGCAGTAAAGGCCAATCCAATCCAATACAAAGTGTTGCATGATGTGGTTGATGAAATGTCGATCGCATCTGGCTTGCCCAAACCAACTGTATATGTGTTTCCCGATCTAGCTCCGAATGCCTTCGCAACAGGACGCGACCCCGAACATTCTTCTGTGGCTGTATCAGAAGGATTGTACAGACAACTTGATAGAGCAGAATTGCAAGGGGTCATTGCTCACGAAATGTCCCATATTCAGAATCGCGATATACTTTTTGTAACCATGGTTTCTGTTTTAGTGGGAGCAGTTGTTATCATTTCTTCGATATATAGAACCTCTTTATGGTTTGGCGGTGGTTCTCGAAGGAGAAATGATAACGGAGGAGAGCTTTTTGCCATTATTGGCTTGCTTTTGATTATTTTTGCTCCCTTGGCAGGGCGCATTATTCAAATGGCTATCTCCAGGCAGAGAGAATTTCTTGCTGATTCAAGTGCTGCTTACATGACTAGAAATCCAGGTGCATTGGCGAGCGCTTTGCGGAAAATATCGACACCACGATCCAAATCCAAAATTTCCAATGCAGCTGTAAACCCGTTGTTTATTGCCGAACCATTCAAAGGTCTTCACGTAAAAGAATTGTTTTCTACGCACCCTCCCATTGAAAAGAGAATTGAGCAATTAGATAAGATGGCTTATTCTGGGAGTGTTTTGATGAAGGAGGCTACTGATGCTAATTAAAATCGGTCGAGAAGTGAATCTTTTAGCATTCAGCAAAAAACTAGAAAAAGAAACTGGCACAGATGTACGCAAGTGCTATCAATGCGGAAAATGTACAGCCGGTTGTCCAATGAACTTTGAGATGGATATTTCCCCTTCTCAAGTGATTCGTTTTTGTCAATTGGGGATGGAAGAAAAAGTCCTACATGCTAGAACCATGTGGTATTGTATCTTTTGTGATACTTGTTCTACAAGGTGTCCTCAGGGTGTTGACATTAAAGGTGTTATGGATGGTCTGCGAAGAATGTCTATTGTCCGTAACATCAAGCCAAAATCCAACGTTCGTTTCCTAGAAAAAGCTTTCCAAAGTATTATTTATATTTTCGGACGAGTCTATGAGCCAGGAATGGTGGGTATGTACAATCTACGATCTGGCAACTTACTCCATGATGTTGGATATTTTCCCTTGATGCTGCGGAAGCGAAAAATAAGTTTAAAACCACATTTTAAACGAACAAAAGAGGTACGGCAGGTTATGAAACGAGCACAGAAAATCAAACTTCGCAAAGCCAAGGAACAGGAGGAAACAAAATGAAATATGGATACTATCCTGGTTGCAGTGCCAAATCTACTGCTCCTGAACTAGACGCTACCACCTTAGCTCTTATTGATTTTTTGCATTTAGATATCAAAGAATTGAAAGATTGGGTCTGTTGTGGGGCTAGTTCTTTGCATTCTGTTGACAAAGTACTCCATACAGCTCTTTCTGTGATGACTCTTGATGCTGCCAATGCAGAGGAAAGAGATATTATGGTACAATGTCCTGCTTGCTTGGCTCACGTTTTAGAGGCCAAAGAAGTATTATCCGAGGATTCCGACATGAAATCCGATGTACTTGAAGCCGTTGGGAAGCAAGTAGATGCAACGATGAAAATTCATCACTTTAGCTCCATCTTGCATGATGAATATGGGCTTGATAAAATCCGAGAAAAAGTAACGAATCCCCTGCATTCTTTAAAAATTGCCAACTATTATGGATGTTTGATTGTCAGACCTCCAGAATTGATGCAATATGACGATCCTGAGAATCCGATGGTGATGGACAATCTACTGTCGGCTTGTGGTGCAGAGAACATTGTGTGGCCTTTTAAAACGAAATGCTGCGGAGCGGGTACCGCCATTTCGGATACCGATGTATCGCTGGATTTAACATATGAAATACTGCGCATGGCAAGAAACAATGGAGCTGAATGCATCGCTGTTTTATGTCCGTTGTGTCAAAACAATCTGGATCTTCGTCAAAAGAAGATTGAGCAGCGATATGGTGAAAAACTGAATCTTCCTGTTTTGTATTATACACAATTGCTTGGACTTGCTTTCGGATTAGACCCTATCATGCTTCAGTTAAACCGTTTATTTGTGGATCCTTTTCCTTTGCTCAAACGCAAGGGAATACTATAAAGGAGGCTTGACATGGCAAGAATAGGCGTATTTGTATGTTGGTGTGGATCCAACATTGCAGAAACAGTAGAAGTGAGTAAGGTAGCAGAAGTTTCGAAAAGTATACCCGGAGTTGTATACTCGGTAGACTATAAATATATGTGTTCTGATCCAGGCCAGGAATTGATTAAAAATGCTATCAAAGAACACAATTTAACAGGCGTTGTTGTAGCATCATGTTCTCCTAGAATGCATGAAAAAACATTCCGAAAAGCAGCCTCAGAAGCTGGCTTAAATCCATATATGCTAGAGATGGCAAACATTCGCGAGCAATGTTCATGGGTGCACAACGATACAGATGAGGGAACACAAAAATCGATTGATCTTGTTCGCATGATGGTTGAAAAAGTAAAACGTAACAAACCATTAGAAGATATCAGCATTCCTGTCACGAAGAAAGCAATGGTGATTGGAGGCGGAGTAACAGGTATTCAAGCCGCCCTAGATATAGCAGCGGGTGGAATACCTGTAGTATTGGTTGAAAAAGAATCCTCGATCGGAGGGAAAATGTCTGCCCTTGATGAGACATTCCCTACCCTCGATTGTTCTCAATGTATTCTCACTCCAAAGATGGTTGAAGTCGCGCAGCATCCACTTGTTGAAATTATCAGCTATGCAGAGATTGAAAAACTAGAGGGATTCGTTGGCAATTTCAAAGCCACCATTCGAAAGAAAGCTCGATATGTTGATGTGGATGCTTGTACAGGCTGCGGAACCTGTTGGCAGAAGTGTCCTGTGAAAGTCGATTCAGAATTTGAGCAGGGCTTGGGGAAACGAAAAGCTATTTTCATTCCCTTTCCGCAAGCGATACCAAGTAGACCTCGTATTGATGCTGAAAATTGTTTGAAGCTAACCAAGGATCGTTGCGGGATTTGTGAAAAAGTATGTCCAACCAAGGCTATTCACTACGATGACAAAGATGAATTTATTGAAGTGGAAGTAGGAGCCATTGTTGTGGCTACAGGATACAAGATTATGCCTGTTTCTGCTTTCCCTGAATATGGCGGCGGTCAATACCCCGATGTCGTTACATCTCTTCAATTTGAACGCATGGTTTGTGCGTCTGGTCCTACCTTGGGAGACTTAAAAAGACCGTCGGATGGGAAATTGCCAGAAACGGTCGTATTTGTGAAGTGTGTCGGTTCACGTGATCCGGAACATCACCATTCCTATTGTTCGAAAATATGCTGTATGTATGTTGCAAAACAAACAATGTTGTACAGGCATAAAGTGCATCATGGAAACTGCTATGTTTTCTATATCGATGTACGTTCCAATGGGAAAAATTATGAAGAATTTGTCCGACGTGCGCAAGAAAAAGAAGGAGCCCAGTATATCCGCGGCCGTGTGTCAGCGATATACAAAGATGGGGAAGACATGGTTGTGGAAGGGGCAGACACCCTAACCAACTCCCAAATTAAAGTGAAATGTGATTTGGTTGTTTTGGCAACCGCTATGGAAGCCCCCGATGGCATCAAAGAATTGGCTCAGAAACTCGGAATTGGGTACGACCAACATGGCTTCTTAACCGAAGCTCATCCTAAGCTTCGACCGGTTGAAACTGCTACTGCCGGAGTATTCCTAGCTGGTTGTGCATTAAGCCCCAGAGATATTCCTGATAGTGTATCTGAAGGTAGCGGAGCAGCTGCTAAAGTAATGGGTCTTTTGTCTAAAGATACACTAGAAAAAGAAGGAGTTGTAGCCATTGTTAATGAACTCACATGTGTTGGATGTCAAAATTGCATTCGAGTATGTCCATACAATGCAATTGAACTAAAAGATATCTGCAATCGACAAGGAGAAGTACAGCGACAGGTTGCGAATGTAAACCCTGGTCTTTGTACAGGATGCGGAACGTGCACTCCTAGCTGTCCTTCTCGAAGCATTGAACTGCTAGGATTTCGCGATACAGAACTTTATGCAGAAATCAATGCTTTAGCTGAATTGTAGGAAGGAGATGCATATGTCTGAGAACTGGGAACCTAAAATTATTACCTTTGTCTGTAATTGGTGCACTTATGCTGGTGCTGATTTGGCGGGAACATCCAGGTTTAAGTATGCGCCCAATATTCGAATTATTAAAACTCCTTGTAGTGGAAGAATTGATCCAATGTTTATTGTATCGGCTTTCGAAAAAGGGGCCGATGCTGTCTTAATATCAGGGTGTCACCCAGGAGATTGTCACTACAATGAGGGTAATTATAATGCACGGCGGAAATTCACAATGATGAAGAAACTCCTAGAAAGCATTGGAGTTGATACGCGACGCGTCATTTTTGCTTGGTGTAGTGCTTCAGAAGGTATTAAGTTTTCTCGATTGGTCAATGATGTCACAGAATCCATCCGGAAAATTGGCCCTTATACCGATTATCATAAGCTAAATCAGAAAGAGAGGTAGATCGATGCAAGAATTAATCAACAAAGCAAAAGAACTAATTGAAAACAAAGAAGTCGATTTACTGATCGGGTATCAGAGTGATGGTGAAAAAGGAGCCAAACCCCTTTTCGTAAAAACACCACAACAAGCGGAACAATTGATATTTAATCAGTACTGCCTAAACAACCTAGTCACATACCTGATGAGACCCGATGTAAAGGCATTAAAAAAAGTAGCTATTGTTGCAAAAGGGTGTGATATCCGAGCATTGGTGATGCTATTATCTGAAAATCAAATAACTCGCGAGGATGTGTATATCATTGGAATGAATTGCGATCATGTCGTATCCTCCGATGGAATTGGGGAAAACGAGAAATGCAAGGTTTGCAAAGTAAGGCATCCCCATCTCGCCGATACTATTCTTGGACCAGATGTGCAGGAAAGAATTCCAAAAGATAAACCAATTCACCATGCTGGTCTTGAAAAACTGAATGCTATGTCCCAAGAAAAACGATGGGCTTTTTGGCAAGAAGAGTTTTCTCGATGTATTCGTTGTTACGCCTGCCGGCAAGCATGTCCATTGTGTTACTGTGAACGCTGTATTGTAGACTTTAATACCCCTCAATGGATTGATACCAGATCAAACCCCCGGGGGAATTTTGCATGGAATATCGTAAGGGCTTTGCATCTTGCTGGCCGCTGCATTGATTGCGGTGAATGCGAGAGGGTATGTCCAGCAAATATACCACTGATGCTGTTGAATCAGTCTCTTCAAGAGGAAGCACAAGATAAGTTTGATTGGGAAGCAGGATATGATCCTGAGTCACAACCACCTCTTACAACCTTCCGCAAAGAAGATGATGAAGAATTTATACGATAGGAGGGAATCATGGCTGAATACTATATAACTCAATCAAAAATGACTACACTGATGAAGGAATTAGCAAGCGATTCTGGGATGGAAGTATTTGGACCGGTAAAAAAAGGAAATGATGTCTTTATTTCCAAACTTGACGATACATCAGAGCTTTGCCTGGATTATTTTACAACAGTGAATTCTATTAAAGAGGCTATATTCCCCAGATTTGAACCTATTCTTGCATACAAGATCCGAGGAGAAGGCGTTGAGTTAGAAGACCTTCCTCCTATTAAGCCGCTTGTTGTTTTTGGGGGACATCCTTGCGATGCAGCCTCTATTCCGTTAATGAAAGATTTGTTCAGTTGGGATTACAAAGACCATTTTTACCTGCAACGTTTAGAAAAAGTTGTTGTTATTACCCTGGCATGTGATGAAAAAGACAAGGATTGTTTTTGCACATCGTTGGGTGGGTCACCGCATGGAGAAACCGGTTCCGATCTACTGCTAGAAAGGGTTAGCAAAGAGGGATGGCAGGTGAAGATCATTTCTGAAAAAGGAAAGAAATTTATTGAGTCCCATCCAGACTTTTTCCGTGATAAGATTACTCCAGAAAAGGGCTACCCAAAGCTTCAAGACAAAGATATACCTGTCATGTTTCAATCCGATCGAGTAAAGACTTGGATTGAAAACAATTTTGAACACCCCCTATGGGAAGAGCTGGCTTCCAATTGCTGGAGCTGTGCTGCTTGCACCTATGTATGTCCAACATGTCATTGTTTTGACATCACCGATGATGCAACTATGTGGGAAGGCGTTCGAACAAAGAATTGGGATGCATGTACCTTGCCATTTTTTACAAAACATGCCTCTGGTCATAATCCGCGAAGTCAATCCTACGAACGATACAGACAAAGGATATCTCATAAATATAACTACTATATTGATCTTTTTGACCATGTTTCCTGTACAGGTTGCGGCCGTTGTAGCAGGGTATGCAAGGCTGGTGTCAATATTCTTGATATTGTCAAGCGTATTGATGAAGAATCTACAAAAGGAGAAAAATAATGCCCGAGAATATTTATGAACCTTATTTAATGGAAATCACAGAGATTATACAAGAGACGCCTGACACGCAAACGTTCCGGCTTGCATTTAAAGACCCTACTGTCCAAGAAAGTTTTTCATTTAAAGCAGGTCAGTTTGGTTTGTACTCTGCGTTTGGTGCCGGTGAATCCACATTTTGTATTGCTTCTTCTCCTACTCGTAAAGACTATATCGAATGTACCTTCCGAACAACAGGACGCGTCACATCAGAGCTTGCAAACATGAATGTAGGAGATACGATTGGATTTCGAGGACCGTATGGCAATTCTTTTCCACTGGAAGAAAAATTCTATGGAAAGAACATTACTTTTGTTGCCGGAGGGATTGGGCTAGCTCCCGTTCGATGCGTTATATGGAATGTATTGGATCTGCGAGACAAATTTAAAGATGTGAACATTGTATATGGAGCTCGAACGTATTCCGATCTAACCTATAAACATGAGCTGAAAGAATGGGAAGAACGCAAGGATGTCAACTTGGTTAAAACAGTGGATCCCGGCGGCGATTCTCCTGAATGCGGATGCACCATTAAGTGGGAAGGCTGTGTAGGCTTTGTACCCACTGTTTTAGAGCAGTCTGATATTAAAGGCGGCAAGGATGACATTGCTGTTGTATGTGGTCCTCCTATCATGATTAAATTTACGCTGCCTGTTCTTGAAAAAATGGGATTTGTTTCTGAGAATATTTATACTACATTAGAGAATAAGATGAAATGCGGTTTAGGAAAATGCGGTCGATGCAATGTGGGAAACTTTTATGTTTGCAAACATGGGCCTGTCATTTCTTACGCCGATTTGTCCAAACTACCTCAAGAATACTAATATACAAATCGTACTGAAAAAGGCGGAGGATTCTATTCCTCCGCCTTTTTCATTCGAAGCGTTGAAGCACGTAGGTGGTAGAAAGAAGTATGATGGATTTTTTACAATCGTTTAAAACGCCACAAGACGAATACGGTCCTGTGCCTGTATGGAATTGGCAAACAGATGCTTCGGTGGACAACTTGTTGCATACATTGCGAGAGTTTATATCCCAAGGTATTCATGAATGCGTGGTGGATGCAAAAATTTTTACCAATTTCTCCACTTCAGAAAAACAACAGCTGTTTTCCATCTGTTCCTCCATGTCTTTTTCTCTATGGCTGTATTTAAAAGGGTGGATTTATACGCCCCAATCAGAGCTGAATTTTACTACCTTGCGATTGCTACGATATCCCATTCTTGAAAATCGAGTTTTAAATTTAGCCCAATACGACGGGAACGTACAAGCGATTTTTTTACAAAAAGGGGATGAGTTTCGTAATATCCCCAATGTATCAAGTCAAGACCAAGTTGTTTTATTAGCGGATGAAGCCGACCAATTATTGCTTTTTCAAGAAGAGGCATACATCCCCCTAGAAGAAGAAAAAACTGATTTAGACTACTATATCCATTTGTACGAAAAAGAATTCAATCATACCATAAAAGGGTTTTTTCTAGACCCAATAGGGTTCTATCGTTTTGTTCGCGATATTTCGTCGCAATCACACGGGAAAAAAATTCTATGGAATCCTTGTTTAGTAGCCTCAGAAACTAATCAAAAGAATACGATTGATAGCCGGCAACTGTATAAGCTTTGGTTTGACGAACCAAGCCAGGTGAGTCAATTTCGAGTGCAATATTACACGGCTCTAAATAGCGTTTTTAAAAAACATTATTCAAAGCCAATTTTACAGCGATGCAAAGAAAAGAATATTGAGGTTATTGGCCGATTTCATTTTGATGAGTTTCTCAATGAGTCTATACAAAACTATCGTCACTCCGATGTGTCAACAGCAATTTTCTCCTATGCAGAAAAGTTAACCAGCTCTGCATCTTGGATTAACAGAGAGAAGCGAACGATTTCCGAAACGTATGCTTTTAGTCAGTGGGAACCTACCTTGCAAAAAATGAAAGCAAATGCCGATTGGGAATTTCTCAAAGGAATCGATAAAGTTCTTCTATATGGAGATCCTAACGATCCTGATGTTTCCAAATATTCCTATTGGGAGAATTTTCACCAATATTCTGATTATGTGAAAAGAATGGGATTTGTTCTTTCCAACAGTGAACGCTTGTGTAAGGTAGGAGTGTTTTATCCAATCAAAAGTTCCTATGGTCTTATGGTGCCCAACCAATGGGAACAAGTTGATATTTTAGAAACGCTTCTCAGCGAACTTTCCAACCTGTTATTATCACATCAGATTGATCACAACTTTATAAATCACGAAAAACTAATGGAAGAAACATTGGATTTTTCGATCTTGATTTTTTGCCGGTGTCAATGCCTGTATCTTTCTGAGATTAAACGTCTTCAGAAATTTGTAAACCAGGGAGGTAGCATTGTATTTTTGCACTCTCTTCCTTCTATCAGTGTCAATGCAAAAAATCAAGATGCCTTTGATGTTACCCTTGCTACTTTGCTACAATCGAAAAAAGTACGGTATTTTTCTCAAAATGAAATCACAAATCCTTTAACGTTTTCTATGAATCCCAAACCTATTTTTCAGGCGTTTCAAGAGCAGCAAATTAGTTCGGAAGTTCGCCTGCTCGATCCAGATCCTAACATCCATATTGTCCATCGAAAAGCAGGGAATAAAAACTTTTATTTTATTGCCAATACAGGTCCTTCTGTTGCAAATAATGCCATTATTTTTCCGGATCAACACAAATTGGAAATATGGAATGCAGAAAATGGAAAAGCACAACCCATCCGCATTCGATATCATGAGAAAAAAGATGTGTATTCTGTGCGGCTGTATCCCTATGAGACAAAACTTTTTGTAAATGATCCCGAAAAAGAAATTGTTCCCTCGTCTGTTTTTGTTTTCCAAAATGGGCATTATAAAATTGGGGGAATTCCTTTGACTGTGAACGGGATACCATCTGCATTTGTTTTGCGAGGAGATTGGTTAATTACAATCAATACAGAAGACTCCTTTGTTTCCAATCTATCTTCTCTTCAGCAACTTTACTATGAGGAAAAAGGTGTTTTCCAGGTGACGTATCGCAAAAGTTTTGTCATTCCCAATGAGTATCTACATTTTGGATTGGTAGTTGATTTGGGAGATGTGAGAGACAATGCAGAACTATATTTTAACGGGAAATCGTATGGTCTTCGTTGTTGGCCTCCTTATCGTTATCAAATTTTTAAATCACTGTTGAAAGGTGAAAATACAATTGAAATTCGCGTGACTGGTAGGATTCCTAAACAAACCATCGGATTAAATCGTAGAGAAGGACTGATGGGTCCTGTACAGATTATTCCGTACCAGGCGCTATAAGGAGCAATACAGATGAAAGAAGAATACATTACTATATTGGTTGAGAATGGTGACATAGCGGGGCTTTTGAGTCTTTTGCGAGATCCACGATACCCGTATCGCTGCGAGATTATTCGAGCCTTGAGCAAAATGAAAGACAAAGAAGTGTTCCAGGCATTAATGAATGTTTTACGATCAGACCCAAAGGAAGAAGTGCGCAGTTGTGCCGCGGAAACTCTTGGTTTGATGAAGAATATTTCTGCACTTACTCCCTTAATAATGGCCTTAAAAGATCCTTCGGGTATGGTACGGTCTAGAGCTGCACAAGGATTAGGCAGACTAGGTGATAACAGAGCTGGGACCCAGCTGATGAAAGGTTTAGAAGATCCACATCCTGCTGTGCGTAGAAATTCGATCCTTGCTTTGGGTGTGATGAAATATACAAAAGCTTTTTCTAGGTTGTGTGAATTGCTCGACGATGAAGACCTTTATGTCCGGGCTACGGCTGCTGGATCAATTGGAAGAATAGGGTCACAAAAAGGAATTCCAGTTTTAAAGAAAATGCTTCTTGATCCCTCCGACAAAATGGTACGATCTGCTATTGAAGGATTGGGGCGATTGGTATTCCAGGAATCTCTTGATGTGCTACAGGATTTTCAGGCCTCTGAGCAGTGCCCTCCCCGTGTAGAAAATGTATTACGACAGGTGATTCAAAGATTGCACACAAAACTGAATCAACAGGAAATGCAGGATATTGTGGATGAGATGCAACAAAACAATGCAAATACAACCTATAAGAATTTTAAGGACATGTTAGAAAAGATTAACGATGAAGAGCTTTAACACTGTTGTTATTGGGGCGGGGCCAGCTGGTATGATGGCCTCCATTGAAGCAAGTAAAAGGGGGAGCGTCTGTCTTCTTGATTCCAACCCTTCTCCAGGACGAAAACTTCTTCTGACCGGTGGAGGACGTTGCAATGTTACGGTTTCTGAAAGTTCTCGCAACTTTCTAAAGGGAATACCCTCTCATTCTTCTTTTCTTCATTCTTCCCTCAATCAGTTTTCTCCAGCTGATACCCAAGCATTTTTCAAAAATCGAGGGGTCTCTTTGCAAATTGAAGAACACAATGCTGTTTTTCCTGTCTCTAATAAAGCCGAAACAATTGTTCAGTGTCTACTAGAAGAAATGAATACACAAAATGTTGTGTTTCAGCAGTCAACAGTACAAAAAATACAAGCAAAAGAGGATGCTACTTTTTATATAGTCTCTGAACACCAGGGGAATACTCATGTATGGGAAGCCAATCATGTAATTCTTGCTACAGGGGGTAAAAGCTATTCGCATACCGGCTCTACTGGAGGAGGATACTCACTTGCTCAAGCTCTTGGGCACACCATTGTATCAACAGAACCCGGATTGATTCATTTGGTTGCAAAACCAAATATATGGGCAGATTGCCAGGGAATTTCTTTGCCCTCCATTGAAGTAAAATGGCACGGGAGCAAGGAAAAATATAGGGGAGATTTTCTTTTCACAGAACATGGTTTTTCAGGTCCTGTCATATTAAATATGAGCTTAGAATGGTTTCGTAAACAAGAGCTATGTATTGATTTTTTTTCCTCCATAACCGAAGACGAATGGTTCGATGCAGCAGAAGATTGGCGACATTTTCATCCTACAATGAAGATCTCTTCCTGGTTGCAACAGTGGTTTCCCAAAAAAATGATTGCTGTCTTTTTATCGCAAGCTGAAATTGCAGATACAGTTCCTGGGGCAGAGTTCTCCAAAAAGGACCAACGCAAATTATACAGGTTGATACGCGGAGGAATTGTAAACCATGTGCAAAAAGGATCGATTGAAAAAGCAATGGTCACTCTTGGCGGTGTTCACTTAAAAGAGATAGACCCTGGTACTATGGAATCCAAATTGCAACCTGCCTTGTTTTTTGCAGGAGAAATAATAGATGTTGCTGGCAAAACAGGGGGGTACAATATACAAATTGCACTATCTACCGGTTTTGTAGCGGGACAATTAAAAACAAATCATCAAAGAGGTGAAACATGAAACATCGATTTCCAATCCATTTCATTCTTTTATTCTTGATTGCAACTTTGTTGGTTGGATGCGGCAGAAAACCCAAGTTGTGGGTGTGGGAAACCAATGTTGGCACCATTGAAATGGAACTATACCCATGGGTCGCACCGAAAAATGTTAAAAATATTGTCAACCTTACAAACGATGGGTTTTATGATGGAAAAAGATTTCATCGTGTAATCCAGGGAGAATTGATCCAAATAGGTGGATTTGATCGCGGCAGTAAATCGATGGATATGCTGGACTATAAGATTCCCGACGAAATAAATCCCACAGACCTTCGATTGTCGGATGAATTGATTGAACAGTATGAGGAAAGTGGTTATGAGTACAACTATAAAGTGCGATCCATGCCACTGCGATTTGGTGTTGTCGCTATGGCCAACCAAGGTCCTAATACAAACCAATCACAAGTTTTTGTTGTTACAAACCCAGATGGTTTACAATACTTAAATGGTCGATACACTCCTATTGGGCAAGTAGTACAGGGCGTTGCAGTGATGAAACAGATTGAGCAAGCCCAGACAGATAAATTTGATGAACCTCTCGAAGAGTTCTATATTCAAAAAGCAACGATACGATAGTTTTATTCTATTGCCTGTTCAAGAAGGATCCGTTTTCTTTCTTTATCTAGTTCTAGAATAGTTACTTCTACGGATTGCCCAATGGGATACTGCTTGAATGCTTTGTCAACCGATGTTTTTAATGGCATGAAGCCATTGTATTCGCAGCCAATATCAAAAAAGATTCCAAAATCCGTAATATTTGTAGCAGTTCCAGAAAGTTTCATTCCTACCTGCAACGTTTCCATTTTGTAACAAGAAGACTGACTAAGGGGTTCTTGTAGTGTATCTCGAAAGTCACCTTCGCGCAGTTGAAGAAAAGAAAGAGTTTGTTGGACAGATTCTAGAGAGTCGGCATTTTCTTTGAGAAAGTCTGCGATGCAAAATGCTTGAAGCCTTTTTTCTGAAAGAACTGGATTTGACTTGAACTCTTCCTCTGATAGACCAATAAACGATAGAATTCTTCGAGCGACTTCATAGGATTCTGGGTGTACAATTGTATTGTCTAAAACGCAGTTTCCATTTGGAATGCGACAGAAACCAGCACACTGCTCATACGTTTTTTCTCCAATACCCTTGATAGTTTTCAATTCGTCTCGGTTTTTAAAACCACCTGCTTCTTTTCTTTTTTGAACGATTCTGTCTGCAATTTTTGGAGTAAGACCCGAAATGTACCGCAGAAGATCTACCGATGCAGTATTGATGTTCACTCCTACCGAGTTGACAACCAAGGACACTTCTTGGGCAAGATATTCTTGCAACTTTTTTTGTGGAAGATCGTGCTGATACATGCCAACTCCAAGCGATTCGGGTGGAATTTTCAGAAGCTCTGATAAAGGATCTTGCACTCTTCGTGCGATAGAAATGGATCCTCTGTGTAAAACGTCAATGCCTGGGAGCTCTTTTGCTGCTCTTTCTGAAGCAGAATATATGGAAGCTCCTGTCTCAGAAACTCTACGAAACCGTGCTGTAGGTTGGCGATTCTGAATCCATTGAGATACCACTTGGGAGACTTCAAAGCTGGCAGTGCCACTACCAATCGCAATCAAAGAAAAAGGATGTTTCTTGTAAAGTGTATCTAGCACCTTTTGGGTTTCTTCTTGTTGGTTTTGTGGTGGAGCAGGATAAAAAGTACCAATTTGAACAACTTCTCCATTTCCATCTACAAGGGCCCATTTTGAACCCATTCGATAGCCAGGGTCAATCCCTACAATCGATAGAGAACCAAGAGGTTTTTGTAGAAGCAATGACCGAAGATTTTTCCCAAACACAAACAAGCTTCTGTTTTGTGCATACTCCAACATTTTTGATCGAATTTCTCTCATGACACTAGGAAGGATCCTTTTGCGAAGAGCTGTTTTCCCCACTTCCAGAAACTCTTTTTGATAGGGATGCTGCGGATGTGTGTAGGGGTGTTTTCGAAAAATCCTTTCCATCCACTGATCTGGTTCGGAAAAATGGACTTGTAGAACTTTTTCTTTTTCACCTCTTGTGATTGCTAATATTTGGTACGGTTTACAACGAGAAACAGAGCGTGAAAACTGATAGTAGTGCTGGTAGGTTTTTTGTGGATCATTGTCAGGTTTTGCCTTGATGAAAAGAGTAGAATACCTGGAGTACTGGTAAGCAATTTCCTGATGAATAGATTGCTGCATCACAAAATCTTCTTCGACAAGAGAACATATTCCTTCCCAAACGGATTCTTCCGTTGGAAAATCAGGAGTGCAATACGTTGAAAATGATAGAGATAGCCGTTTAGAAGCTTTTACAAACTGCTTTTTCAAGGGTTCAAGTCCAGCTTTTCTGGCTTTTTCTGCTGCAGTAATCCGCGGCTGTTTATATGGTTTGTATAGATCTTCTACTTCTGATATGGTTTGAGCAGCATCTAGGCGTTCTTTTAAGAGTGGATGAAGCCGATCTTTTTTTTGGAGTAGTGCAAAAATGGCTTCCTTGCGTTTTTGCAAGGAAAGTCTTTCGTCAGCGCATGAAAAAATATCTCGCAACTCCTGGTCGGTGAGTTTCTTTGTTATCTCCTGTCGATATCGGGCAATAAAAGCCAAACTACAGCCCTGTTCTCGCAGAGAAAGGGCAGCATGAATCTGATTTTCTCCTATCCCCACAATGCTTGAAATGTATGCTATATCATGTTTTGTAAGTGCTACTTCTTGGTTTGTCATAGTACTCCTTTCATAATAATGATATAATGAACATATCCATTTGAAAAACTTGGAGGGATATCGTGAAAGGATTTTCTTTAGAACAAGCAGTTCGAGATGGTTTTTATTTTTGCTCAAGTGTAGGGCGCCGCAGTAAACCTTTATGGTTGTTATTTTTTGTTGCATGGGGGTTGTTGCTGATACAAACCTTCATGACGGAAGCAGTGGTAGATATTTTTTTTGAAACGTTTGGTTTCGAAACAGCCGCAGAAACTTTGGCATCACAACCGACATGGATTGCACAATTAAATCCTACTATTGTAGGGCTGTTCCTTTTTGTCACAATGGTCTTGGTGCTACTTGTTCATATGGTACTTCAAAAGGCAGCTATGTTGTCGCATCGATTTTCTGGAGAAGAGATACAGCCAGATTATTTTAAGGTGCCCGGAAACGTAATTTTAAACTATTTATGGCTCCTTCTTATATTCAACCTTGTCGTGTTTGCGGGGACTCTTCTGCTCATTATCCCAGGCGTTGTTTTATCAGTTACGTATGTTTTTGCTCCTTACATGCTTTTGGATAAGCAAAAAGGAACCATGCTTTCGTTTCGGTTGAGTTCTCAATTGATTGATGGTGTTCGGTGGAAATATTTTTTATGCGAGTTGTTGGTGAGTGTTATTGCAATAATATTGGTACTAGCAGCTACGCAACCATTTGAAATCTTCCTAGGCAGCGGATCGATGTTTGTACCTCTGTGGAGCAATTTTCTATCTGCCTTTCTTGTTTTTTTCCTCATTTTTTTCCGGGCTTCCATATACCGACAACTGGTCGAAAGCATCAAATACAATCCTGTTATGGAACCAGAATTTGTAAAGAATTATTTTGTGGTTCGATATCGTGACGAAGAGGCAGATGCGAATGAAAACAATATCGAACTTCCAGCAAGAACAGAAGCGGATTAATAGATTTGCAAGAGGTTGTATGTCTTTTTTAAAGAATTGCTTTGGAAAAGTTAAAAAAAGTGTTACAATTTTCACTAAAGAGAAAGAATCCTCTTTTGTCTTCATCAAAACACCCCATGGGCTCCGCGATAACCCGAGCGAGGAGCCCTTTTTTTGGGACTTAAAAATCAAGTTTTTTTATCGATCATTTTTACTTTTTCTGGTGTTTCCAGTGTTTTTCTCCAGTTTCTATGGTTGCAACCCTACAAAGAAATTATATAATGCTGTTTTTTTACCGGTACCGGTTCATCAATTGCCTTCACTACCTCCCCTCACGTGGGATGATTTACCTGGTGATGAAACTTCTTCTTTCTATCAGTGGGTTCCCCCTTTTTTACAACAAGCACTTGCTCTTGATATATTTACACTTGAGGAAGTACAAACCCCAGCAAAAACAATGTCCAAAGGTCAATTCCTATCCAAGCTGTGTTATTGCCTTAAAAGACCTTCTCGTATAAAAGGAACCATGCCTTTCGTAGATATCCCTATCCACACCTCGCTTCATGATGATGTACTTTTTGCACTGCAGCAGGGAATTATTGAAAAACCACCAGACAACGAACTAGACCCACCCTTTTTTCACCCGGATACACCCATAGAAAGATGGGAAGCTGCGGTATGGTTTACGAATGCCCGTCAAGTTGATTTTTCATATTACCAGGAAAATGTATTATACATTTTAACGCAAGATGGTGCAGCACCGTTTCCTTCTGAGCAAGCACGATTAGCTATGGCGGTTAGCTTCCACCCAGCCTATCAATTGCTTCCGTACCGGTGGTCTACCAATCATGAATACAGGTTAGCCAAACCCTATGGATTTCTTACTTATTGCGAGGCAAGTTTTGGACTGTTCCACATGCTAGTTCCTCCTGCGAGCCAAAGACCTATTCATATCGCCAAAGAAGGAATAGCTCCTAGCAATGATGTGATTACGAAGAAAGATTTTGATCTTCTGTCTCCGTATCTGTATGTTCCAGCTATTAGTGAAAGAGATATGCATTGGGGGTATTCACCTCTTTTAGTGGAAACAATACCCCATGTTGACAATGGCAGCTTGCGTATACTAGATGATGGCCGAGTGCAATGTATATACAAGATACGCGATTATCTCTTTTGGTCCAATGGAGATCCTATTGTTGCACAAGATGCCATCACTGGATTTCAATTTGCTATGCAGTTTGCAAATTCGTCGGTACCGTTTGATTGGCTATTGGGTATTAAAGTAGAAAGCCAGGATACTGTTTTGGTTACATGGAAACGTCCTTTCTATGGAGTAGAACGTGCATTTTACTTGTATTCACAATCGCTGGAGTTTCCACTCTACTGGGATCAATACGTTCATTGTGCTTCCTTTTCTATAGAAACTAGGGATATGGAAACCATCCACTTGGTTGCGAATAGAAAATCTGTAACGGGAACAATTCCAGAGGCATCGATTCAAATTGATTTTTATCAAAACACACCCCTTGTTGTAGAAGAGTATGACTTAATCATACCTGCAACTGATAGTGATTTGATTGAAATACCCCCTTCCTATTCCTATGTATATGCACCTACTTTGCAATGGGAGCATGTCGACCTGAAACTTCCAAATCGAATTCTAAACGATATATCCCTTCGAGAAAAATTAGTTTCAACCATCCATTATGAAGACTTGAATCAGTTTGTTTGGGAAGGAAATGCATGGTTATCTCCTGGATGGTTTCTTCCTCTTCATCCTTCCCTTCAAGGTAAAGTAGAATCATTGCAGGATATCAAGGAGGGATTTATGGATAAAAATGTCAGGGTGGAACCTGAACCTGAATTCCTAAGCGTGGTAACAGACGAAGAAGAACAGATATCTCTTCGTTTGATTGTTCTTTCTTCAAATGATAAACGAGAGCAAACCGCGAATTTTCTTCAATCTTCATGGGAAGACATTGGAGTGCATGTTAATGTGGAGTTTCATGAGGAAGAAGCCTTTTTTGCAATGTTGCAAGAACCTTCTAAAGAAGAAGCAAGGGCATTTCTTTATTCATGGGTATTTACCCCGCAAACCAATCTGTTTTCTATTCTCCATTCAAGTTGCATTCCTGGCGTAAAAGAAAACCAACGAGCAGAAAACTATACCAGTTTTCAAAACGCTCATGTTGATTTGCTATTACTCAAAACTCTTACAGAACCAAATGCCGAAAAAAGAGCGCGAAACTTGTATGATATTCAAGTAGAAGCTTTGCAAGAAGCTCGTACGATTCCCCTGTTGTATGTACCAAAGGCAGCTATATGTTCCGGTGATGTGCAGGGATTGTATATTCCTTTCTCTGGCATTGCTATTGATTGGGCCCCTTATTATTTGTATGTATCCAATGCAAAGGAGACGCAATGAAAAAATTACATATTTCATTAGACAATGTAGGAGATGTTCTACCAGAAAATTTGACAGAAGAACAAAAAGCAAGAGTTAAAACTTTGTTTTATAAAAAGCTGTCGCTGGAGGCTCATTCTTTTTACAAAGGTAAAATGCAAACATTTCCCAAGGCTGGTGTGTTTGGGTTTAATTGGTTTAATGCCTGGTATACACCTGGTATTTCAAACATTTCTACAACGATTCGGGACCACAACGATATGTCTTTTACCTTAACGAATCGAGGAAATTTGGTAGGCATCGTTTCCGATTCTACTCGCGTGCTAGGAGATGGCGATGTTACTCCTCCGGGCGGTTTAGGTGTTATGGAGGGAAAAGCCTTTTTGATGAAATATCTTGGAGGGGTCGATGCAAATGCGTTGTGTATGGACAGCAGAAACGCTGAAGGACAGCCAGATCCCTCTATTATTATTGAGTTTGTAAAACGGATCCAACATAGTTACGGGGCTATTAACTTAGAGGATATTTCACAACCAAATTGTTATGAGGTGTTGGATACATTGCGAGACGAATGTGATATTCCAGTTTGGCACGATGATCAGCAAGGAACGGCTTGTCTTATACTGGCAGGTTTGATCAATTCCCTACTTCTTGCTGGCAAAACCATAGATCAGGTTCGCATTGTGTTTAATGGTGCTGGTGCTGCCAATATAGCAAATGCTAGACTCATTTTAGCTGCGGGAGCAAAACCAGAAAACATCGCGATGTTTGATATTCAAGGGCCATTAAATTCTTCTCGAAAAGATTTTATGGAAGATGCTCGATATTACGCCCACAAGGCGATATGTGAGACGACCAATCCAGGGAATTACCAAACGCTACAAGAAGCTCTTGTGGGGGCAGATGTTCTGATATCATGTTCCAAACCAGGACCAGGTGTTATAAAAAAGGACTGGGTAGCAAGAATGGCAGAGAAATCAATCCTATTTGCTTGCGCCAACCCAGTTCCTGAAATGTATCCTTATGAAGCCAAAGAGGCAGGAGCTTTTATCGTGGGAACAGGTCGAGGGGATTTTCCCAATCAAATTAACAACTCTTTGTGCTTCCCAGGCATACTGAAAGGCGCCTTGCTCGTTAGGGCAAAAAAAATAACAGATTCGATGGCAATTGCAGCTGCAAAAGCAATTGCAGAGTATTCTCGAAAAAAAGGAATCCATGCTGAACAAGTGATATGCAAAATGGATGATATGGAAGTGTATCCTTATCAAGCTGCACAGGTTGCTACAGAGGCTGTTCAATCGGGAATATCAAGAATACAGAAAACATGGCAAGATGTATATGATGAAGCGCTGGCAGATATTCGAACTGTCCGTTCCATGATGAAAGATATGATGGATGCTGGCTGGATTCAACAGATTCCCCAAAGTCTTCTGCAAGATGCATTGCAGTGGTCTTTGGAGGAGCTTCACAGGCAGCAATCCTAGGGGGAGACTAGTAGATGTTTGAACAAAAAAGGATTTCAAGAGAACAACTGAACGATTTTTTAATGAAAGTTTTGCAGCAAGTCGGCTGCAAAGAGTTTCAGGCGTCTGCTGTGGCAGATGTTTGCCTTGAAGCTGATATGCGGGGAATATCTTCTCATGGTGTGGCACGTCTTCCTCGATATATCGACCATATACAAAAAGGATTGATCCAACCTGAAGCGGAACCTGAACTTCTTTTTAATACGGGCGTTTCTGCTGTGTACGATGGCCATCATGGAGTGGGCCAGTATGTTGCCAAAATTGTATGTGAAAAAGCAGTCCAAATGGCTCAAAAAAACGGAATGGGCATTTCTGTTGTACGGAATTCAAATCACTATGGTATTGCCGGCTATTGGGCAGAGCAAATCATGAAAAATGAAATGATTGGGTTGAGTTCCTCCAATACAGCTCCATTGGTTGTCCCAACATTTGGGTCGCAAGCAGTTTTAGGTACCAATCCAATCGCGGTTGCCATTCCCAGTTACTATTCTTCTCCTATTATGCTAGATATGGCCACAAGTGTAGTTTCACGAGGCAAACTAGAAGTGTTTTCTCGGAACAAAAAGTCGATTCCACACGGCTGGGCTGTGGATGCAAATGGAAAGTCTACAGATGATCCAGCAAAGGTATTGGATAATCTTAAAAAGCATGCAGGGGGTGGAATTGTACCTTTGGGAGGAGAAACAACTACATTTGGAGGGCACAAGGGCTTTGGACTGTCGTTTATTGCTGAATTGTTAACGGCAGGTTTGAGCTTGGGAGCATCTTCACTTCATACCTACAAGGAGCATGGAAATATTAGCCATTTCTTTATGGCCATTCGACTGGATCTTTTTGGTGACAGCGATGCACTAATGGAACATATTCATCAGATCGCTATGGAGATTAAACAATCCGAACCATCCATTGACCACTCAGAAATTTTTATTCATAATGAGATGGAATATCGTTCTAGAGAGGATGCATTGAAAAATGGAATCAAACTTGATATACCTACCTATATAGAACTGAAAAAAATTGCAGAACAATTTGTGTTAAATTTGTAAAAAAGTTTCACAAAAACCTATGGAACCAAAAGATTTCATGATATACTAACGATATATCGTGCTTTGGGAGAAATTGTGCAGAGAATAATCATTGGCATTGTTATTATTGTTTCAATTGTGGTTGCCTTTCTGGTTGTTTTTGTATTGATCAGAAAGTACATATTGCAAATCAAAACAAGAAAAGCCGCTGAAATTAAGCAAAGTATTTATGAAGAAATCGAAGACAAGTTGTTTTCTTTGGCTCCAGAAGAATTTAGATACTATTTTAGTGATGCCAAAAAAAGACAATACATTTACGATGTTTTGAAAGAAATGGTAGTAGAGAATGGGTATGATTTCCACGGCATATTCGATGAAATGAATTTTACTCAAGAGATGATGGAAAGAGTAGAAAGAAACGCAGATCGACAAGCTTTAAAAGATTTATCCATTATTAAATCTCCTACTTCCTATGACTATCTGTGTCGGCTACTTCAATCCGACGATATTGAGCTATCATACCGAGCAGGATATGCCCTTTCCTACATATCCTTAGAATCATATCAAAAAAGAGTCGTGATCGATCTTTTACTAGAAACCAAGATCACAAAGCAACGATTAATGGAAATCATTTCCACAATGCAACCTTCGATCAATCTTCTATTAGAAGAACTTGAGAAGCAAACTTCTCAACGAGAGAAAATTATCCTCCTAAATGCAATGAAACAAAGAGTCATTGGCTATACAACTCGGTTTCGATTTCTAGAAAAGAAGCTTCGCATTCAGAATCAAGTCATTATTGACCAGCTAAAAAGCTATGTTGATGATACAGAAGAAGTTGCTATAGTGGCGTTAGACGTTATAAGTGATACGCGCCAACCACAAGCACTTGATATTATTTTGCATGCAGCCAATACGTGGGAAAATCCACTTGTGTTAGCTGCTGTCGCTGATTGTTGCTCTAAATTTCCACCTGAGCACCGAGCTTTGTCTTTATTGTACCATTTAGCACAGCATACTAACTATTGGGTTCGTTTGGCTTCTTTTGAATCGTTGTCAAAAATGGGGGAAGATGGTTACCGGCAGATTTTTATGTTGTCGATGAATACAGAATTTCTCTCCAAATATCCCTCCACCTATTATTTGATTTACCAAATTATTTCTGAAATACCCAATATGTCAGTTCTTATCGATCGGTTTAAGCAAGAGCAATATGCAAATCAGGATAGGGCTTTAAATGCTAGTTAAAATTTTCATTGTTCTCAGCTGGATTGTTTTTATATACTTTATCCTTATCTGTGTGCAATATATTTTTTTGATTGTTGTCTCATTTTCGCGTCTTCTCCACTTCAACAGAGAAGAACGAACGGGATTTCCTTTTGAAGAAGTCCATGCATTGCCAATATCCATTATTATTCCAGCGTTCAATGAAGAAGATACAATTTGTGATACGATTCACTCTCTTCTTTCTCTCTCCTATCCAAATTTTGAAATTGTTGTTGTGAACGATGGATCCAGAGATCATACGTTGAAATATGTCATTGATGAGTACCAGCTTCGCCGCGTTGATATTCTTCCCCATGGGGATATTCCTACAGAAAGAATCAAAGCTGTATACTCCAGTTACAAATATAACAATTTGTTGTTAATCGATAAATACAATGGCGGAAAAGCCGATGCCCTGAATGCAGGAATCAATATGTCTTCTCATCCTTTGTTTTGTTCCATTGATGCCGACAGCGTCATAGAAAAGAATGCTCTCATGAGAATGGTAAAGCCATTTTTGCTGAAAGAAGATGTTGTTGCTGTTGGTGGCATAGTCAGAGTAGCCAATGGATGTGATATTGAAAATGGAGAAGTCAAAGCAATACATCTTCCCAGCAATCGGCTTGTCCGATATCAAATTATTGAGTATCTGCGTGCATTTCTATCCAACCGCATCGGCATGGAAAAATTTAACTGTTTAGCCATCATTTCGGGTGCTTTTGGTTTGTTTCGTAAAGATATTGTAGAGAAGATCGGCGGGTATCGAAACACGATTGGGGAAGACATGGAAATTACTCTGCGTATTCATGAATACTTACGCCGGAAACGCGTGAGATACTACATCGATTTTATACCGAATGCAGAGTGCTGGTCGCAGGTGCCCAATGATTTTGGAAGCCTACGTTCCCAAAGAATACGTTGGCATATTGGTTTAATTGATTCGCTATGGATTCATAAGAAAATGTTGTTCAATCCGAGATATGGATCTGTAGGGCTATTTGCCATTCCGTATTATTGGTTTTTTGAAATGGCAGCTCCTTTATTTGAATTTTTAGGATATTTAATCTTTATTCTTTTACTCTTTTCTGGCGCGGTTTCTTATATTGTCGGCATTGTGTTTCTTATGGCTCTTCTGTTTGGTTTTTTCTTTTCCGTTTCCTCTATTGTCATGGAAGAGTTTTCCTATCAGCGCTATAGCAAAGTAGGTGAAATTGCTGCTTTAATCTTGTATTCTATTTTTGACCAATTTTGGTACCGACCCATGCAGGCTTTCTTCCGGCTCCAAGCCTTTTTTATTAGACCTAGTAGAAGACAAAAATGGGGGGTCATCCAACGAAGAACCTTTGCAAGCGACCTTGAGAAAAAAAGAGATTAATATGAAAGCAAAGAGGTTGTATGGACGCACATAAGAATCTTTCCAAAAATCCATCACAAAAAAAGAAAAGAACGTTTTCAGAAACAAAAATGGCTGCTCTCATTTTTTCTGCTATTGCTTTTGTTCTTGTCCTTACTCCCATTTTACTATGGTCTCTCCAGCCATACCACAAACTCCATATTTGGATACTAGACAAGACTGTCCCCACCCAGGAATATCGAGAGCATCGCGGTACTATGTGGGCTTTAAACTATTACCGCATCACTGATAAAAAAATAGATCACTCGTATTACCGCTATAACAAAGATTACTACGGGTTTTATCCTATATCTTCTGATGAATTCTCCATTAAAGATTTGGTATATGCTAGGCCAGATCCTGATTTAATTCTACTTACTGACACCTATGGTGTATATAAAGATGACTATTGGATTCCTAATAAAAAAGGGAACCGATCCCCCCTTATATACGGAGGGTTGTCCCGAGAAGATCTTTTTATGCTCCGCACAAATTTGAAACAGAATACTACTCTGGTTACTAGTTTCAATACGTTTGCTCAACCTACCGACGAGGGTACTCGAAAACAATTTGAGAAAATTATTGGTGTGGAGTGGAAGCGATGGATGGGGCGTTTTTTTATCAATCTCGAAAGAGACAAAGAAGTTGCTGTGTGGATGGTCCGCAATTGGGAAGAACAACACAATGCTGTCTGGGAGTTTACCGGTCCTGGATTTGTGCTGTGTTCGGATTGGGATCAAGTAGAGGTCATGGAAGAAGGGATCCACTTTCACAAAGACAAAGATATCTCTTTTGCATTTCTTCCTCCGTTTGCAGAAGAATTTAACTCTAAATCAGACATTTCCTACTATTATTGGTTTGACTTTATTCAGCCCTTCGAAGAAACTGAAATTCTTGCAGAATATACAATGGAAGTTACAGAGGAAGGTCAAAATTTATTAGACTCCTTAGGACTGGATTCTGTTTTTCCAGCCATTACTCGAAAAAAAACATCGGATTATACTGCTTACTACCTGGCCGGAGACTTTGAGGATCACAAAACCAGTTCTTTTCTTTGGCATGTATATGGGCTGGACACTCTTCGAAAATGGTTCAGTTTGGATTTCCGCGGAGAAGCTTATGAGTATTACTGGAGAGGCTACCTACCTTTCATGAAAAAAGTGCTTCAAGATGTTGTCAAAGAACGCGAAGATTTTAGCCCACCAGAAGAAAAAAAGGATGTGGAAGTTCGTAATGGCCTCCATTTTAGTAGCAAAACGGAGCAAAAGAATTTACAAATCTACAAAGACGATGCTTGGGAAAACTTTTTTGTCAAGGGCGTCAATGTTAGTATGGCGCTACCCGGTTCCTGGTTTCCAAATTTTCCAGAAGAAGACGATGTATATTATTCGTGGTTTGAAAAAATTGGTGAGATGAATGCCAATACTGTGCGAGTTTATACACTCATAGACCCTGCTTTTTATCGAGCTCTTTATTTGTACAACCTGGACCATCCTGCGAAGCCTATTTATCTGCTCCAAGGCATTTGGCCAGAAGAACATCCTCCCAATGGAGATTATTGGGCAAAAGAGTATACAGATAGTTTTGTTAAAGAAATACACTGGGGCGTGGATGCAATTCACGGAAGCGCGGTGATACCAAAACGTTCAGGAAGGGCCTGGGGGCGATACATTGCAGATGTTTCTCCCTGGACGCTTGGATATCTTGTGGGCCGCGAATTCGAAGCCATGGAGGTTTCTGCAAACAATTTAATCAATCCTGGCAAGCTGTACACAGGCACCTATATCGGAGTTACCGACGAGGCAACCCCTACAGAAGCTTGGATTGCATGGGCATGTGACCAAACGATGGACTATGAAACAACAGAATACAAATGGCAACGACCCGTCTCTCTTGTTAGCTGGCCCACACTAGATGTACTAGAGCATGAGTCGGAATGGGATGACCTTACTGACAAGTCAAATCAGTTTAATGACATGGAAGTTGTTGATATCCGTCATTTTGTTACGACAAAAGCTTGTGAAGCTGGATTTTTTGGTAGTTACCACATATATCCAAACTATCCTGATTTTATGAACAATGAGCTTCATTACTCATCCTACCGTGATGAGCAGGGAACTTTTAGGTACGCTGGGTATTTAGATGAATTCATGAGCACCCACGGGGATTATCCAGCCCTTGTTGCTGAATTTGGTATGGCTACGGGCATGGGAACTGCTCACGAAAACCCTGATGGACTCCATCATGGAGGTGTTACTGAGAAACAGCAGGGTGAGATGACAATCCGAATGATGAAAGCCATCCAAAAGTATCACTATATTGGTGGATGCATTTTTGAGTGGATGGATGAATGGGCGAAAAAAACCTGGACAACAGAATCGTTTATGATTCCTTATGAGCACCATGTATATTGGCACAATGCAATATGTCCTGAGCAAAATTATGGACTTCTTGCCATTGAAACTGTTAAACCAGAAACTCCTAGTCTTGTTATTGAAGAAGATAGGGATGAGATGATACGTAAAATGGAAATTAGAAACGATGCCTCTTACCTTTACTTGGATTTGTTTTTTGATCGACCTATTTCGTTTGATCAATTCGATATTAAAATCGGGATTGATACCTATGATAAAATACTAGGTAGCTATCGATACTCTCCATCTTTATTGTTTCATTCTCCTACAGGAATGGAATTTTTGCTTCATTTTACTACCCATTTTCAGGAACTTCGAGTAAATCCTGGTTACAACATTGGACGCATGAAGTTTTCATCTCAAATTGACTATTCGGGGCAGTTTGAAATTATCAACCCCATCATTAACAAAGAAAGAACAACCCAAAATGGTCGCTTTATCCCTGAAATTCGCGAAAATGGAAGCCGTCTTTCGCAAGGTGAGTTTAAGGGGAGTACTCACCATTACAACGTGAAGGATTCCCATATTCTACAGATTCGAATCCCTTGGGGTCGATTGAATGTAACCGATCCTACGAGTCGGACAGTTTTAGACGACACGAAAAAATACAATTATTATCCCCCGCGAGATACATTTAGTACGAAAGTTACAACAGGATTTTTTATAACAGCGGTTGTGCAAGATACCCAGGGAACATTGGTCGATGTTTTTCCCGGTACAGTAACGTCTGTGAGAGATCAATCTGTGAAATGGGACACCCTTGTCCCGTACACCTGGGAAACATGGACGTGGGCAATTCCTCCTTATCAGCAGAGATTGAAAGACAGCTGGTGGATACTTCGAGACTATTTCCAATCGCTGGATGACTAATTGATTGCTATCGTTCTTTCCCTTTATTGACCAGGCGGCCTGTATTTCATTTGCAATGTGATTTCAATTTCTTCGCAATCAAACGGGTCAGATGCTTCTTCAATAAGCCATAAATTGATCATGAGTTTCATTTTGTCTTCTTCTAAGGGGATGAA